>JBCHKQ010000002.1:0-333129 GCA_039023545.1 Spirochaetia bacterium 38H-sp
GTCCGGAGGACCTTATTGTTACCCGTGACAGGATGGAAGGCTTTGTTCAGGCAATGCGTATACGTCGCATAGAATTTGATAAAGATATGATTTTGTTTGCTAATTCTTTTTCTACGGAGGAAGGGTATAGAATAGCATCTGATATTCTATCTTGTGGAAAAAAAATAGATGCCATATTGGCTTCTGATGATTTACTTGCATTGGGAGCGCTCAAGGCTATGGATGAGCATAAAAAGACAGATATAGCTGTTACAGGCTTTAACAACACGGTCCAGGGACAGTTTAACAAACCAGCTCTTACTACGGTAGATATACATCCTTATGAGCTTGGCTATGCAGCCGCCCGTCTGCTCATATCATATATCAACGAAGAAGACAATCTCCCCAACCACTTTATCATTGACACGGATATAATTCCCAGAGATACTACAAGAAACTAACTATGGAGTAACTATGATAAAGCACATTGTCATGTGGAAGCTAAATAACGATAATGACAAAGAAACCGCATTGGCTGAGGCACGACAGAAGCTTCTCAGTCTCAGAAACAGCCTTCCTGCCGAGCTTTTAAGTTCTATCGAGGTGGGGATAAATTCTGATAAGGGAACGGGTTCTCACGATATTGTTCTTATAACAGAGCACAACAATTGGGAGGCTCTTCAAGGTTATCAAAACCACCCGGAGCATCTTAAAATTGCAGCCTATGTCAAGGAAAACCTTTCACAAAGAAGCTGTGTTGATTTTGAATATTAATTGATTTTATACCGAACGACCTGACTGCGCCCTATTATGTAAAACAAGTAGGGAAGGGAGCAGTCTGGTCTGCCTTTGGCAAATATTGTGCATAAATAAGAGAGTCTTTCATGTTATATCGTCCGCCGGAGGCAGCGCAACCGAGCAGGGCGAGGTCTGCGCGTTCGGTATGTATAAAAAAAGTCCTGCAGAAAACCCTGCAGGACTCATTGGAGCGCCCGATGGGAATCGAACCCACGTCTTCAGCTTGGAAGGCTGAGGTACTACCATTGTACGACAGGCGCCGATTTCCTTTCTGTGGCTAATAATATCCAAAACAAAAACTTATGTCAATATTTTCTACTCTCAAAACTTGATAATTTTTTGTGGGTGACTATGATTAATTATAGAGGCTTTTTTAAAGGAGTGGGTATGCGCTTTTTGATTGTAGAAGACGACCTTGCGGCAAGGGTTATACTTTCTAAGTATCTTGAGAAGATTGGAGATTGCGTTGTTGCGGAGGACGGCCGGGATGGTTATGAGCGTTTTGTAGAAGCATGGGAGGCCGGAGAGGCTTTTGATGTTGTTTTTCTGGATATAATGATGCCCAGGATGGATGGTCACGAGACTCTCAAAAAGATACGGGAATACGAAGAAAAGGTGGGGGTAGATCCTTTTAAGGCTACCAAGGTTCTTATGACTACTGCGCTTAACGACCCTCAGAATGTCATACAGGCCTTTCATGAGGGGGGAGCAAATGGTTATCTTGTTAAGCCCATAAAAAAACAGAGGCTGTACGCGGAGTTACTTTCTCTGGGAATCCCAGTCAAATGATTTATAAGGTAATAAAAAAGGGGTTGCCGTGTCTGTTATGGTTACAGGGACTATGCATAGGGTGATTGTAGTAGAAGATGAGCCAGTTATAGCTCTTGATATCAAGGTTTTTCTTGAGAGAATAGGACATATCGTGCCTGCTGTCTTTTCTTCTGCAGAACAATTTTTAAGAGAATGGGAAAACTATTCTCCCGATGTGATTCTTATGGATATACAGCTTGAGGGTAGCATCAATGGCATAGAGGCTGTAAGGAGCTTAAGAAATGCCGGGATGGATGTCCCTGTTGTGTTTATAAGTGCCCATGCAGATGAGCATACCTGTAATCTTGCACAATCCACAGAGCCTTTTGCATACATTCTCAAGCCTTTTGACGAGAGAGAAATAAAAATCGCAGTAGAGCTTGCAGTATATAAACATAAGTCGGAAAAAGCATTAAAAGAACGGGAAAGGCTTTTTTTTACTACTTTCAACTCAATAGGCGACGGAGTTGTAGTTACGGATGAAAAAGGTCTTATAAAGTTTATCAATAATACAGCTTCTTTCTTACTGGATTTTAATTCCGAGGATTTGACCGGTAAAATTTTTGCGGATATTTTTGAACCTATTCCGTACAAAAACGATTATATTGATATACCCAATCTTCTTTCTTTTCATAATGATATTATAGTAGAGCACAGAGTAGAAGAAATAAGAGATAATGGCAAAATAAAAAATTATGTACATGTTCTTAGAGACCTTTCCAGACTCATAAAGTCGGAAGAGGCTTTAAGAAAAAGAGAACAGCAGCTTAGGCATGCACAGAAAATGGATGCGGTAGGAAGACTTGCAGGTGGTATCGCCCATGATTTTAACAATCTTCTTACCGTGATAATGGGATATACCAAGCTGTTGCTGCAGGAAGTATCGGATGCTTCTCTCAGAGCGGATATAGAGAGCATACAAAATACAGCAAAAAAGACATCACACCTTATACGGCAGCTTCTTGTTTTTTCCAGAGAAAGAGTTATCAATCCTTCTAAAATCAATGTCAATACACTTGTAAAAGATATGGAAAAACTTTTGAGGAGGCTTATAGGAGAAGACGTTTCTCTTTCTGTTTATGCCTCTGCTTCTATCCCATTTATATATGCTGATTCTGGAGAGATTGAGCAGATTATCATAAATCTTGTCATCAATGCACGCGATGCTGTTTCTAATAAGGGTAATATTACCATAAAAGTATATAATCATCTCTCCACTGTAGAAAAAGACAATATCGTAGAACAGCTCCCGCCCGGGCATTATGTGTGCATAGAAGTAAGTGATAATGGTGTTGGAATAGAAAAAGAAAATATTACAAAAATATTTGAGCCGTTTTTTACTACAAAAGAAGAAAATAAGGGAACAGGACTAGGCTTAGCTACAGTATACGGGATATTAAAGAATACTGGTGGTTTTATCCAAGTTGATTCCACGGTGGGAGAGGGCTCTTCTTTTTATCTGTATTTTCCTGTTTTTATGGAAAACAAGAAAGAAGACACCAGAATAAATACGATAGAATCTGCTCCCGGTGGCAGTGAGACAGTATTGCTTGTAGAAGATGATGAGCATGTTTGCAAACTAATAGAAAGAGCGCTTGGAAAGTACGGTTATACAGTGCTCAAGACCTATAATCCTGGAGAAGCTATACTTATAGCAGAAGAATATTCTGGAACCATCCATATGCTTGTATCTGACCTTATCTTACCGTATATGGACGGTAAAAAGCTTTCTCAGCGTATCAAATCTCTGAGACCGGATATTAAGACGCTTTTTCTATCAGGATATCCCGATACTCTTACGCGGGAAAAAGTAAATCTAGAACAATCCGACTGCTTATTGAAAAAGCCTTTTGAAATTGCTACACTCCTATCCAAAGTTAGGGAAATATTGGATTCTTAGTATCCCTATCTTGCATACTATTTCCAACACAGGATAAACAATGGCTGTAGAACAGGATAAAATAAGAAATTTCTGTATAATTGCGCATATAGACCATGGCAAATCCACCCTTGCGGACAGATTTATACAATATTCGCATATTGTAGAAGATAGGCAGTTTAGAGAGCAGATGCTGGACAGCATGGACATAGAAAGAGAAAGAGGGATAACAATAAAATCACAGACTGTCAATCTTCCTTATACGGCAGAGGATGGCAATACCTATGTTTTCAATCTTGTAGACACTCCGGGGCATGTGGATTTTTCTTATGAAGTATCACGTGCAATATATTCTTGTGAGGGAGCTTTACTTCTTATTGATGCAACGCAGGGAGTAGAAGCTCAGACCTTGGCAAACATGTACCTTGCACTTGAACATGACCTTGAAATTTTACCGGTTATCAATAAGATTGATCTTCCCGCTGCGGATATAGAAGGAGTAAAAGAACAGATAGAACATGAGCTTGGACTTGACCCTGACGATGCTGTATGCATATCTGCAAAGACAGGCAAAAATGTAGAAGAATTGTTTGAACATATAGTAAAAAAGATACCTGCACCTTCCGGAGATTTGGAAGCGGCACCTAAGGCCCTTATATTTGATTCTCATTATGATCCTTATAGAGGGGTTGTTTTGTATGTTAGGGTTTTTGAGGGGGAGATTAAAGAAGGCGATACAATGCTTCTTATGTCGTCGGGTGCTTCTTATGAGATAGAAGAGGTTGGACATCTCAGGCTCAAGGGCATTCCACAGAAAAGCCTTAGAGCCGGAGAAATAGGCTATGTAATTGCAGGGGTTAAGACAATCCGTGACATACGGGTGGGAGACACAATCACAATAAAAGAAAAACCAGCATCCCAACCACTTCCCGGTTTTAAAGAAGTAAAACCGGTAGTATATTCTTCTATTTTCCCAGTTGACTCCAATCAGTACGAAGAACTAGGTAAAGCCCTGGAAAAACTGGTTTTAAACGATGCATCTTTGGTTTATGAGAAAACATCATCTGTTGCGCTAGGATTTGGTTTTAAGTGCGGATTCTTGGGGCTATTGCATCTGGAAGTTGTACAGGAAAGACTAGAAAGAGAATTTGATCTAGCCGTAGTTTTTACCGCCCCCTCTGTTCAGTACAGAATAACGCAGAAGGATGGAACAATAATAACCATAGAAACACCTGACGAATATCCTGACGTAACAAAAATAGAAAAAGTGGAAGAACCCTATATCAAAGCAATAATAATAACCCCCAACGAATACGTCGGTGGTATAATGAATCTCTGCATGGAAAAACGCGGAGTTCAGACCTCTCTATTATATCTCGACAAAAAAAGAGTGGAACTAATCTATGAGATGCCACTTGCAGAAGTCCTCTTTGACTTTTATGATCGCCTAAAATCCATAAGCAGAGGCTATGCATCCTTTGATTATGACTTAATTGGCCTACGGGAAACCAATCTTGTAAAACTGGACATACTTGTCAACGGAAAACCCGTAGATGCTCTGTCTCAGCTTGTTTTTAAAGATAATGCGGCAAGCCGTGCAAGGGCCATCTGTAAAAAACTCAGGGAAGAAATTCCCCGCCATCAGTTTAAAATTCCCATACAGGGCGCAGTCGGCAGCCAGATAATAGCCAGAGAAACAATCTCTGCTCTTAGAAAAGACGTAACAGCCAAGTGTTATGGTGGTGACATAACAAGAAAAAGAAAGCTTCTAGAAAAGCAGAAGGAAGGAAAGAAGCGCATGAAGATGGTAGGTGACGTAGAAGTCCCACAGCGTGCTTTTCTTTCTGCGCTCAAAGCATCGGAAGGAAGCGAATAAAGAAAAAATTATATACCGAACGGCAGGCAGCTGTGCTGCCTGCCTCTTATATAATTTTAAAACTGACAGTATAAATACTAAGTATCCGATAACCTTTTCAGATAGGTAACTGAGGCATCTATCCTTCTTAGGAATTCCATAGCAGCAGATATTGCAATACCTCTTGTGCCCCTATTATTTAAATCAACACTCTGTCCGGGAAGGATATACTTTATATAGTCAATTTCTGGAAAACAATCAGCATCGATATTCTTATCTTCCTTCAAAGCCGATAAAAAGATATTGATAAAAACCTTTTCTTGTTTTAGAAAATCAATCCGTCTGGATATCGACCAGTTTTGCAAAACTTTATAACCTATAGAGGTATCGGGAAGATAAGGAAATAACCCATCATCTACACCCCTGACAGAGGGCATAAGAGGTGACTCGATAACAGAAAATATCCGTCCTCCTGAGATTGTGTTAATCTCTTCAATCTGAGAAGAAAACGAACTAAGATGAGTGCTTGTGTATAAGTCAGTCATTCCTGTAGATATAAGCTTTCTTTCCCATAAAAAGGGCCAGGGATTTAGCCTAGAACTTTTTTCAAGTATATAATAGTGAAAAAGACTTCCGCGCGCATGACTCAATCCCCTGTAAAAATAAAAATCCAAACCCGCAAGAATAATAATATTATCTGTCATCAAACTTGCAAGATAAGTTGCAAAAGAACCCACAGAGGCCAAAGCAGGTAATACCGGCAGAGAGAAACTTTCCTTGAGCCTTGTTATGAGGGATGTAGGCGCAAAGTTAGAAACAACAGCGTGCTTACGACCTGAAAAAAGCTTTGTAGTTGAAGGATTGGCACTCATATCAAATAAAACGGGAATATCTCGAGGTACACCGACAAAATCAAAGGAATTAACAATCTGAGACTCAAGTATTATTATCAAATCAGGAACAATGTCATGCTTTATAAGAACTGGTGCTGCGGTATCAACAGCTGTGAGAAAAACCTTTGTCCTGTATTTTTTTATAAAAAGCATACTTTTTTCAAGAGAAGGCCCTGCCGCAGCAACAATTACAGGATTTTTAGTATAAGGTAAGGTATACACAGGCTCAGAAAGCCCAATATTAGAAAAAATATTTCTCACATACCTATGGCCAAGCCTTATCAAGGTGAGTTTGTTTCGCCAGAAACGTTCTATTTCCGACAAAATATGAGACAGTAACTTATCATATCTTTCTCTGTTAAGAGAATGCGCGGAAGACAAATAGACAGGAATAACTCTTCTGTAAGAAGAATAATCTATGTGTCTAAGCACATCCTCTGCATATAGCGGAATATCCAGACCATCCGGAATATTCTTTAAAGCAAGCTCACGCAGGTCATTCTCAAGCTCAAGAGCAATAACAGACGATCCTGCAGGAAGATTATTCCTGATATGATCCGCACCATACCATAAAACTGGAGAAACTATAATATATAATGTATTGGGATAAAAAGAAACACGCTCGGCTTTTCTGCGAGCGTGTTCCAGAGGTCTTTGCGGATGATATAACCATCTGCCATTATATCTTACCGATACACAGTCTTCTTTGGCAGCTACAAGTTCTATCAATTATTACCTGCTCCGGTGTTAAAAAGAATTTTTGCTATTTTATCCGTATCTACCTTTAACCTATCTTTATCCACAATAAACGAATATATATCTCTGTTTATGTATTGCATGGCAAAATACTGATAAATCTGCTTGGTATACTCAGCATCCTTTTTGTCTTCTGGGCTTTGTTTTTCATCTTCTATCAAAGCGACTATGATATAGCTTCTAAGGTTTACAGGTCCAGTTATCTCACCTACAGGTGTTGTAAAAACAGTCCTGTAAAAATCCTCCGATGTAGTGGCTGCAGCCATTACAGTATCGTCAGCAGAAGCCTTGGGAGAAGGCAGAATCTCTATGTTTCCTACGTTTATTGGAAAATATTTTGTTTCTTTTACCTCAAGATTCTGGGCTTTTGCAGCAGAAGAAAAACCATTTTTTCCTGCTTTTTTAAGCTCTTCTGCCATTGTATAGAAATACTTATCAACGATATCCCTATGGTAGTTGAGAATATATCTTTTTATATAGTTTATCGTATCCTGTTTCTCAAAATCCGGCTCGATTATATCCGAATCAGCCCTTATGATAAGAAACTTGCCTGTCTTTGCCTTGATAACGCCGGCAATCTCCCCTGTCTTAAGCTCAAAGACAGAAGATGCATCCTTTTCTTCCATGTACTCCGTAAGCTGAGCATAAGGAAGAGCACCTGCCTTGCCACTGTTTTTAGCATAATTGTCAACTGATTTTTCCTTGGCAAAATCTTCAAACTTGGAAGGCTCTTTAAGGATTTCTTGATACAGTTTCTCTGCGTCCTGTTGTTTATCCAGTGTTATCTGGCTAAGCTCTCTTTTTCTGAACATGTCAGAATTTTCTTTGCCGAATTTTATTATCTCTGATTCTGGAAAAGAAGATGTATCGTATGCTACATAAGAAATTTTACGCTGAGGATATTCCATATTTGCGATAAACTCCGCTTCTTTCTTGGATACCTTTTGTCCCTGTACAAGATCATTGATAACTGTCTCAGATGTGAGAAGATCTCTATAAAACTCTCTTAATTTTGCCCTTTCAAGCGCGGATGTATTGTTATATGACTTCTCATCAAACTTTCCATATTCTGTATAAGCTTGTATTATTGCCTTATCTATCTCCTTTGGGGACAGCGTAAAACCAGCATCCTTTGCAAGATTTAGAGCCGCAAGATGTACTGCAGTAGAATTGATAGCCTGCTGGTAAAGCTGGTATTCCAGAAAAGGTCTGCTTTCCTTTGACGCATTATTTAGCTGGGATTCGTACTGTTTATAAAGAGAAGAAAGCTGCCTATCAAAATAACCACCCGTACCAATCTTTATCTCCTTGCCATCGTATGAGCCTATCACATCACCGCCGTAACTGCCGGAATAATATTTTGTTACAACAGGAGCACCGATAAAAGAAACTATTATAATCGTAAAGACTATAATACTTGTCCAGTACAAAACCCCATGATTTGTTTTTTGCTTGGGAGACTCTGCTGTGCTTTTATTTGCCATATTGCTATCCTTATGAAAAGATTATCTTGTATAATGCTGTAAACGATACCATGCACAAAATAGGCTGTCAATCATAATATTGAGCTGCTTATAGCAACATATCAGATATGACATTTATGTACCCTGTAAACTAAAAATACTAGTACTTATAGTTTAGTTTGCAAAATAGTATAAAATTTGACAATACAAGTTGTTAATGGTATGATTTTGTAAAATTTTTATTTTAGGAGGGATTATGAAAAATTTAAGAGGCATTATTGTGCTAATTGTGTTACTTTTGTTTACAGTGTGTGCTGGTGCTCTCTATGCGGATTCAGAAATGCATTGGAGTTACTCCGGTGAATACGGTCCTCAGAACTGGCACAAATTACCCGGTTCTCAGGCAAATGGAAAAAAACAATCTCCAATAAATATTCCATCCGACGCACCTATTAATGAAAATGGTATAAAATTCTTTTATATGGATTCTTTACTTAATATTGAGAATAATGGGCATACCATAAAAGTATCCTATGAAAGAGGAAGCTATATTTTGGTAGAGGGTAAAAAATACAACCTTCTACAATTTCACTTTCATGCTCCAAGCGAACATACTTTTTCCGGGGAACATTTTCCTATGGAAACTCACTTTGTGCATCAGAGTGATGATGGCGAGTATGCTGTTATCGGATTGTTTTTAAAAAAAGGGGAATATAATTCGGCATATGCTTCTATATGGGAACACTTTCCTGAAGAAGGAGAAAAAAAAGAAACAGATACAGTCATAAATGCAAAAACACTTCTTCCCGAGAGAAAATCATATTACAGATATGATGGTTCTTTTACTACTCCGCCATGTACAGAAGGTGTAAAATGGTTTGTTTTAAAAGATTCAGTAGAACTTTCTGATGATCAAATAAGCCAGTTTGAGAAATTTTACAAAAGCAACAATCGTCCGATACAACCATTCAATAGAAGAGGTTTTTATCTGGGGGGGGAAGAGCAAAAAAAAGACAGCTTTTTGCCCGTATTTGTTATAATAGGAATTGTTATAATTGCAATAGGAATAATGTTTTTCTTTATGCAAGGAAAAAAATCAGAGAAAAGATAAGATTTAACAAAAACCGAACGCAGAGGACGCAAAACGTCCTCTGCTGCCTCCGGCATAGTATTTAAGATAAAAGTTTCGCCTTTGATACTTCTATTTTTTAATTGCACAGTATATGCAAAACTGATAATATGCAAAAGTCCGGAGGAAAAATGGAAAAAATAACAAAACAGGGATTTTTGTCACCTTTTATAAAAGGAACAGGTTTAGTAATAAAAAATATAAAGTCGTTTCTTATACCTGCTCTGATATCCCTTCCTTTTTCCATGGGAATAGGAATATTTTCTCTTCACCAGATGACAAGGGCAAGTTCTCTACTTGATGCTATTATAAATGGTGATACATTTGCTGCGAGCACTTATATACAAAATGTTTTTATCCCACTCAGCATAACACAGCTGATAGAAGTACTCTTTTTTCTTCTTTTTTCTATTGTAGCTTTTAATCTGTCACAAAGAGGTAGCAATCTTCTTGACAAGGCTTTTGAAGTCCTTGTGATCAATATCCCGAGAATTTTACTTCTTTTACTAGAAATTTTAGGTGCTTTTTTTCTGACCATTTTGGCAAATTTGATTTTTGTCAGTGTTTTTTCTTCTGTATTAATCAGAGCGGGACTTCCTGATAATATAATTATTTTATGTGTTTATATTGAGTTTATTGTTGTGTATCTACTAATAGGATTACTTATTATTTTTTCTCCTCTCAATGTACTTATTATGGGTTATCGACCATATCAAGCCATCAAAGCAAGCATAAGGTTAGTTGGTTCTTCTTTTTTTAGATTTTTTTTGAGTTTTATTTTGCTTTTTTTTCTGGCTGCTTTTCTTAATATACTTATTCAGACTCCGTTTTTAAAGCCTCTGTCAATTGATTTCTTTTCTATGCTGTCAGGAAAAGCTGCCAATAATATCGAATATGTGCTTGCAAATCCTTTTTATACTTTCATATATGCTATAGCAAGTGCGTTTTCTTTTGCTATTGTTGTTCCTTTTTTGTCTTCTGTTTATATACATCTTTTTTTGGATATCTTGGAAGTCTATGCAAGAAAGCATAGAGGGGATAAATTCTCATAAAATTCTGTGCTTTTTATGTGCCGCAGGCAGGAGGAGCCGCACTGTGCGGCTCCGACGTTCGGTATAAAAAAAATTCACACTGTTTGTTTTCTGTGTCGATACTATGAGGGATATGAATTATTGTATTATTCTCAATGCACTTTTTAACACTGAGTATGCCTACAGAGCTTTTTTTGACGGAAGCTCTGCTTTTTCTCGTGCACTTGCTCTAGCTCGCAATTTTGGCAAGGATGTTTATATGGTGCTTAGGCGGGATGCTGAGCTTCCTGAAGGACTTCCTGGGGATGTTAGGGTTGTAAGAGCTGATTTTTCTGCTTGCGGTTTTGCAGATGCTGTGCTAGAGGTTTTTTCTGATGCAGGATGCGATTTTGTTGTTCTTATGTTTGCGGATTCTCCTTTTTTCTCTTCTAAGACCGCACAAGAGATGATAGACCAGCATGTTGAGTTTTTTGCAGATTATTCTGTTGCCGAGGGGTATCCTGCTGGTATTGTTCCAGAGGTTTTGTCCCTTAGGGCTGCTTCTGCTGTAAGAAAACTTGCAGAAGACTTTACTGAGGAGCTGAGGCGTTCTTTGCTTTTTGATATTATCAAAAAAGATATCAATTCCTTTGATATAGAGACTCTTGTTTCTGAGCATGATGTCAGGTTGTTGAGGCCTTCTTTTTTTGCAGATTGCAAGAGGAACTTTCTTGTTTGTCAGGCTTTCATGGGTTTTTTTTCTCCGGATATGGATGCGGAGAGGTTTGCTGCCGTTGTTCTTAAAAACATGGGGCTTTTGCGCTCTGTGCCTGCTTATTATCAGATTGAGGTTGTTAGGGGGTGCTTGCAGTCTTGTTCTTACTGTCCGTATCCAAAGTTTATTGATGTGCTGTCAACAAGAGAATTTATGCCAATAGAGCGCTTTTCTTCTATTATTGAGGAGATTGTTTCCTTTTCTTCCGATGCGGTTATCGGTCTAAGTGCTTTTGGTGAGCTTTCTTTGCATCCAGATGTGGTTAAGCTTCTGGAGATTGCTCTTTCTCACAAAGAACTGTCAGTACTTGTGGAGACTTCTGGCTACGGCTGGGATGTGTCTGTGCTTGAAAAGATTTCATCGTTGGATGGCAGTGATAGAATAAAATGGATTGTTTCTCTGGATACACTGAATGAAAATTTGTATTCTGTGATACGTGGAGATGGCTTTTCCGATGTTATGGCTTGTATTGATGTTTTAAAAAGACTGTTTGGCGATAATGTTTTTTTACAGGCTGTAAGACTGAGAGAGACAGAGGATTATCTTGAGTCTTTTTACAGGACATTAAAGGAAAAACAGTATAATGTAATAATTCAACAATATGACTCTTTTTGTGCTATGTTGCCGGACAAGATGGTTGTGGATATTTCTCCTGTGCGTCGTTTTCCTTGTTGGCATATTTCAAGGGATATGGTTGTTATGATTGATGGTACTGTTCCTGTCTGTAAAGAGCGCTTTTTGACAGGCCCTTATGCTGGCAATGTGTTTTCCGATAGTCTAGAAAATATCTGGAAAAACATAGAAAAATATTGGGATATGCATTTGTCCGAGAATTATCCAGATTATTGTTTGAACTGCAAAGAATATTTTACTTTTAATTTTTAATTCTATGGTGAGGACTTTCTTGAGTAAGGCTGATTATACGATTATAGGAACTTCTCAGGATAAAAAAAACGTTTCCGACTTCTCCATTATTATACTAACATCGGGATTATTAAATACAAGAGAGCATCTTATAGAAATATGTCAGTTGCTGAAACCTGCGGAGATAATTCTACTTGAAAGAAATGCTGCACTATACAATGCCGATTTGTTGGTATCTAAGAATAGTAGTGTCAGGGTGATAAAATTTGCGGATTCTGCTTCTGCGGGTATTATGCTTAATATAGCCATCCAGGAAGCTATGTCCAGATATGTGCTTGTGATAGATTCTGGATTTTCTGATATATCCCATCCAAAAGGTAGAGTTGAGTTTCCCAATGATGTTGCTGTTGTTTCTTTTTCTAGGACTTTTTGGGGAGAAGAAATACCATCTGTTTTTGCTCCATGGTTTGAAAAAAAACGCTTAAAACTTCTGCCTATTCCCGATGCTGTGCCGGGTGATATTACAATTCAGCTTCCTTCTTATTCCGGAATATACAATAGAGATGTATTTGAACGCATTGGCGGTTTTGACGAAGCTATAGAAAAGCCATATTGGCAGCGGCTTGAGTTTTGTCTTAGGGCATATATGTGGGGATATCGTATTGTATATGAGCCTTCCATTGTGGTTGAGGTAGATTCTGAGCCGGGAATAGAAGATATGACTCCTTACGAATCGTATTACAGATTTTTTCTTAAAACTCTGGCGGTCAAGATTGAGAATAATGTTGCGAGTCTGCCTTTTTTGAGTTTTTTGCTTTCTGCTTTAAGAGCAAATGTAAGCTGGGGATATGCTTTAAGACAATATAAGGAGATAAAACTCTGGATATATAAGAACAGAAAGAATATTATATATTCGGCAGAAGCTGTGTGCGATATGTGGAACTGATATAAAAGGAGAGTAGGTTATGACAGTAGTTTTTTTGCAGGCAAGAATGGATTCTTCTAGGCTACCTGCTAAGGCTATGCTCAATATTATGGGAAAAACGCTGATTGCCCATGCTATGAGTGCTCTCAAGTGTGTTGATGCTGATGCACATGTTCTTTTAACGGATTTTGAGAGTGCCAATTATTTTTTTGATATTGCTTCTTTGGAAGGGTTTGAAATTTTTGCAGGCAGCAAAGAGGATGTACTTGACAGGTTTGTATCTGCTGCTAGAGCATATGATGCGGATACGATAGTCAGAGCAACGGGTGATAATCCCCTGGTCTCTTCTGTTGTTGCCAATATGAGTCTGTTGGCCCACAAACGTATGGATAATGATTATACTGTGTATAAGGATATACCTATAGGTACTGGAGTAGAGGTTGTAAAACGTGATGCTCTGGAGTATGCACATAAGCATAGCAGAAGGTCCTATGATAGAGAACATGTTACACCTTTTTTGTATGCCAATCCAGAAATTTTCAGATTGGCGTATCTTGATCCGCCTTCTGAGCTTTCTTTTCCTGATGCAAGGGTTACGGTCGACACTTTTGATGACTATGTAAGGGTATATAATATTTTTTCTCATCTTTATGAGGGATACCCCATAGAGCTTAAAAATCTGGTTGCATGGCTCAAAGAGCATATAAAGGTTTCTGCTTCTTCTTAAAAAGGTTATTATGGCTAATCTTGTTGTTTATGCAGCTTCTTATGGTAAGAATATCGGCACAGGACATATTGCTCGTGCTGTAAGCATTGTGGATTCCCTAAGAATGATAGGGATTTCTGCAAAGATTTTGCCTGTGGATATATCAAAAAAACACTCTGTTTTTGCTGATTCTTCTGTTATAGAAAAGTTTTCCTGTTATTATCAGGTAGATAGCAATCTTTTTTTGTCCCATATACCTGATGATATTCTTTTTTCTGTTCTGGATTTTCGTTATTACAGGCGTGATGTGTTTGATGTTTTAAGAAAATACTCTTTTCTTGTTGGTATTGATCCTGATTATAAAAGCTCTGGATATTGTGATATAAGTTTTTCTGCCTTTCCTGTGTTACACAAAGGCAGGGTAAATACTTTTGTCAATCCTCTGACAAAAAAATCAATAGGGGTATTGTCTTCTACAGGGCTTTCTAAAAACAACAGAGATAAAATTTTGCTTGTAACTATGGGAGGACAGGATCCGTATTTGCTTACAGAATGGGTTCAAAACAATATACTTTCGGACAAAAGATTGTCTGATTATCGCAAGATTGTTGTTTCCGGTCCGAGTTTTGACCGCAAGATAAAGCCGACTTGTGGAGAAGAAATCATCACCCCTAGAAAAGATGAGTTTGCAAAGCTTCTTGTTGATTCTGATATTGTGATAACTTCCTTTGGGCTTACTGCATACGAATCTGCATTCTGTAAGGCAAAAACATGGCTTTTGTGTCCCTCTTCTTATCATAAGAGACTTGCGGATATTGCTGGTTTCCCTGCATTTCTGCCCAATAAAAATGCACAAGATGCTTTTTTTTCTTTTTTTACAGGAGAGGATAAAGAGCAGTCTGTTTATACTGTTTTCTCTTATCCTATGGTAGAAGACTTGCTTGCGAATTTTTACAGCTTTTTGAAGATGAGCAGAGGGTGTCCGTCTTGTTCTTCTGTACGTCGCAAGCTTATAGAGCGTTTTTCCGACAGAAGTTTTGTTACCTGTGTTAGTTGCAAAACAGAATACGAGCTCGTTTTTGATGGTCATGTTAAGATGTATAAAAAAGAATACTTTTTTGAGGAATATAAGAATCAATATGGAAAAACTTATATAGAAGATTTTGATAATATAAAGAAAATGGGCAAAGCAAGACTGAGTTTTATTTCTTCTGTAATGGGAATAGAAAAACAAAATTCAGGTCTCAAGCTGCTTGATGTTGGTTGTGCTTATGGTCCTTTTTTGTCTGCTGCAAAGGATGCGGGGTTTATTCCATATGGGCTTGATGTTTCTGATGATGCTGTGAGGTATGTCCAGGATGTTCTAGGTTTTACTGCATGGAAATCAGATTTTTCTTCCTCTAATGGGAAAAGCGAATGGGAAAAAGAAAAATGGGATGTTCTTAGTATGTGGTATGTTATTGAGCATTTTAAACATCTGGATATTGTACTGTCAAAATGTCACTCTCTTATAAGGGAGGGGGGGGTTCTTGCTTTTTCTACTCCCAATGCGCGAGGGCTTTCCCGTATTTTTTCAAAAAAAAAGTTTTATAAAAATAGTCCTAAAGATCATTATATCTTGTTGCATCCGTCTTCTGCAAAAAAGATTCTTTACAGATACGGTTTTTCTGTGAGAAGAGTAAGGGGTACGGGTATACATCCAGAGAGGATACCCTTTATAGGCAGGCTGGCTGGAAAAAATCCTCTTGTCATGCGTGTGTTTTCTTTTTTTGTTACTTTGCTTAGACTTGGGGATACTTTTGAGGTTTATGCCGTAAGGTTGCCTGATAAAAAAAGGCCTTGACGCTGTGCGGCAAGGCTGTTCGGTTTTTATAAAATCTTTTGTACATTTGTATCTATTTGTTTCCGACTTTTAGATAGAGGAGTTGATATGACCATATTTATTCTTGGAGCTTCTGTTATGCAGCTTCCTGCTATTAAGATTGCAAAAAGGCTTGGGTGGTTTGTAGCTGTTGCGGATGCTAATCCCGATGCTCCTGGGGTAGCGATTGCTGATGAGTTTTTTGATGCGGATTTAAAAGATACGAATTCTCTTATAGATGCGGCAAAAAAGCTAAAAGAGAGCAGGGGGCTTGATGCTGTTTTTACTGCAGGTACTGATTTCTCTACTTCTGTTGCAATTGTTGCAGAAGCTATGGGACTACCTGGTATTCCTTATGATGTTGCCCTCCGGGCAAAAAATAAGGCTGTTATGAGAAAGACCCTGGCTGATTTTGGGATTCCTGTTCCGCGATGGTTTGTTTATAGAAAGGGGGACAAACTTGAAGACGGTTTTAAGAGCTTGGGCAATGGGCCATGGGTTGTCAAGCCTGCGGATAACATGGGAGCACGCGGTGTTGTGCTGGCTTACTCCGAAGAGGAAGCGTTTTCTGCAGTGGATGACGCTATACGATTTTCTCCTAGTGGAGAGGTTATAATAGAAGATTTTATAGATGGACCTGAGTTCAGCATAGATGCACTGGTTTACAATGGAGAGGTTCATATATGTGGAGTAGCTGACAGGCATATATATTTCCCGCCGTACTTTGTGGAGCTTGGCCATACCATGCCTACATCAGCATCCAGACAAGTCATCTCAGAGCTGGAAGATGTCTTTAAGAAAGCAGTTGTAGCAATAGGAATAAAAAACGGAGCTGCAAAGGGTGACGTGTTCTATTCAAAAAACGGCCCCGTAATAGGTGAGATAGCTGCAAGACTATCTGGAGGTTATATGTCGGGATGGACATACCCATACTCAAGCGGAACAGACATAACAGAGCATGCCCTCAAAATTGCAGCAGGATTGGCCCCTGGAGACTTATCTCCAAAATGGCACAAAACAAGTGCGGAGAGAGCCTTTATATCAATCCCCGGACGCGTATCTGGCATAGATGGCTTGGATACTGCACGCCTTTCTTTGGGCATAAAAAAAGTCTTTTGCAGAATAAAACAGGGAGACATCGTAAACTTTCCCGTAAATAACGTCCAAAAATGCGGCAACATCATAAGCCAAGCAGACACAAGAGAAAGTGCTACAAGCTGTGCAGAAAAAGCAGTATCCCGCATAAAAATAATCTTGGAACCAGACAACAAAATGACACGCGATTTTTTGTTCTTTGATAACAATCTCCCCTGGGCTTTCCCATTGGACTATACCGAACGGCGCTTACAGCGCCTTTTTTCCGAGCCGGATTCTGAAAACCAGGAGAACAAAATAATTAAAAAAAACAACCTTACAATACTCTTACCGCGATGGCTTCTTACAATAGAAAAACGAGACTGGCACTATCAGACAATTACGCAAATATTGGATGAGCTTATAGAGTATGCAGCAAACAATATAAAGAAAAAGACAATTTTAAGCGGAAAATTTTGGCGTGCCTTGCTTAAAGGCGGTTATCAAGGTGCAAGATGGTATATAGATACCATAACTAGCGGAAAACAGCCATATAGGGAATAGCATGCTGGTAAACAAAAAAAAACTTGTAATTATAATTCTCATATTTCTCTCGCACATAGCTTTTTCAGAAGAATCAATATCTATTTACAAGTTGATACAAGATACAGAAGCAAAATTATATTGGGACAGCATAGGTAAAAAAGGACTTATAAGCACAGAAAGTCATTTTCTATCATTTTCTCCAGAAAGCAATATAGCATATCTGGACTATAAAAACCCCGTAGCAGTATCCTTTGTTTACAGCACAGGCAAGATACTCATGGACTCTGACACATATGACAGACTAAAGAACATCCTTGTACCACAGATAAAACCCAAAATCGCAACAATAATAATAGATCCAGGACACGGAGGAAAAGACCCTGGAACAATAGGAACCCATAAACTGGAGAATGGAAAAAAACTTATATTACAAGAGAAAACCGTTGTTCTTAAAACAGCAATAATCTTAAAGCGGATTCTCTCCGAGAAGTATCCCGACAAAAAAATAGTACTAACCAGGACAAATGACACCTACATATCCCTGGAAGAGAGAACAGAAAAAGCCAATGCAGAACTCAAGCTCTTAAAAGAACAGGAATCCATACTATTTATATCAATACATGTGAACGCCTCGCTTAACTCCAAAGCCTCTGGATACGAAGTCTGGTATCTTCCGGAAGAATACAGAAGAACAGTAGTGGAAAAAGACGAAGTCGATACCAACCAGGAAGAAATACTGCCTATACTCAACAGCATGAAAGAAGAAGAACTTTTTACAGAAAGTGTTATGCTTGCAAAAATGATAGAAACAGGTCTTACAAAAAGCATTGGGAAATACAGTCAGAGCAGAGGATTAAAAGAAGAAAAATGGTTTGTTGTTAGAAATGCAAGAATGCCGGCTGTATTGACAGAAATAGGCTTTGCAAGTAATAAAAAGGAAGCAGAACTTATGGCAAAAGATGAGTACTTGCAGAAAGTAGCCAGTGGAATCTATAATGGCATATCGGAGTTTATAGCACACTATGAGGCTCTTAACTACTGAGGGGAACACTGTGAATACAAAAGTATATAAATTTTCTTTAAAAACATGGATAACTTTATATGCATTATTGTTTGTTATATCTCTTTCTTTATATGTTTTTATACCTCCAAAACAGTTTAGAGTTATTGCCTTTTTCCCTGAGGCAACAACAGGGAAGATAAGAGGCGAGGAACACTTTCTACCTTATACAAGGGATACTCAAGTCAGATTAGAGGAATTTATACAGCATATAATGCTAGGACCAAAAGAAATATGGAACAGCAATATCTTTCCCAGAAGTACAAGACTTATAGGACTTGTTACAGGTAAGCAATCCGTATATATAAACCTGAGTAAAGAAGCTTTTCTGAGAAACGATATTAACATCAATTTTTTAACAAGCGTGGACATATTAAAAAGGAATATAAGGTTTAATTTTAGACACATAAAAAATGTTTATGTTGTCATAGAAGGTGCTCTTCCTTACGAACCCCCATATGTACGCTAATACGGTCATAAAATTCCACTTTTTTTTGCTAAATTCAAAAAAACATTGACAAACACTCACGGATACGTATAATTCTAATTAATAAGCTTTTAGTAAAAAGGAGCACGGGATGAAACGGATTTTCATTCTTCTGGTTGTGACACTCCTGGTTGCAGGGAGCATGGGTATCTTTGCAGAAGAGTCTGTCCTTATAGATTTTTCCACACTTGCTGCGGATTATCCTGCAGATAACCCGGTGGAAAACGAGGCAACAATGGTTGATTACAGCACTGTTGCCGGAGCAGGTTTTTCTGACGAGGACAAGGCACTCATGAAAACTTCCCTGGCAATAAACAACTGGGAAGTTCACTTGAATTCTTCCGCACAGTTTGTTCTCACAACAACCAATTCTTATGTGAGAGCTGCCACTGTAAAGGATACTGCTCCAAAGTATCCGGGAGAAACAATTATGGGCGTGAGGGTAAACTTCCCCACAGCTCCATTTAATGCATGGGCTGTCATACAGCCGCCTTTTGAGATCCCGGCTTATGCTGACAAGACTCAAGTTGGTGCTGACGGCACATTAACTGTTCCTCAGGAAGAAGTTGGTAAGGGTACCAAATTTCATGGCTACGGCGTTGTAACAAACGTAGGTGTTATCAAGTCCGTACATGTTGATGTAAGAGGTCTCAACTTTCCCCATGGTTTATCCGTAATACTTCAGGATCAAAACGGAGAGAATCATGAGATTTTTCTCGGATATCTCAACTTTGATGGTTGGAAAGAAATGGTATGGGAAAATCCCAACTATGTTACGGATGTAAGGAATAGAGAGCTTAAGGTATATCCTCTCTATCCCAACCTGAGACCACTTGTAAAGCTCATAGGTTTCCGTATCTATAAAGATGGAGCTATGGATGGCGGTGACTTCCTTGCTTATATTAAGGATGTCAAGGTAGTATATGATAAGGCAGTTCTTGACCTTGAGGAAGACATAGATCATGAGGCAGTATGGGGAATCCTCCAGAAGAGAGAGGAAGCCCGCAGAACAGCCGAAATGAAGAGACTTGGAAATCTCCAAGTTCTCAGATTCCTTGAGAAGAAAAAGATGCATGCAGATGCTGCAGAGTCCACCGGCAATCAGGGTGCAGCTCAGTAATAAGTCCCGAATTTTCCTAAGGAGAACCAAAAAGGTTCTCCTTTTTTATTATTTTATGGACAAATTAATAAAAGGTGTTATACTTAAAATATGCAGAACTGGGTAACTAATGTGCTGTCTGTTTCCGGCTTTTCTTCTGATGACGAGGTATTCTACTTCTTAAAAAGGACTGTGATAGGTTCAGATAAGGGTAAAAAGGGGGATGATTTTTCTTTTGAGCCTCTTATTGAGTTTCCCGAGCTGACGGACGGAAGCAAACACAAAAAAGGATATTTGGACGTACAGTATCTCAATCTTAATCTTATTTGTAAAGATGATACTATAAGACTTGTGTATAGATTTCTGACGTCGTGGAATTTTTTCTCTCTAAATTGGCAAATTATAGTAGAAGATTTTGCCCATCTGCAGTTTTTGCATCTTGCTCTCGATTCCAACGAAGACAAGACTACCTTATGCGGTTATAAAGAAGGCCGCCTTCTTTTTGAAAAAGTTCTTGAGCGAGGTATTGCAGAGATGTATCTTGCGGATATAGAGCGTCTGCCAGATTCTCAATACGTTGCGCCTCTCAATTATTTGCAGCTTTCTACTCTAAAAAAGGAACAGTTTATGACAATGCTCCAATACATGCGTGCTGGAGTGGATGCCAATACCGCAAGAAAGCTTATCAACGGTTAAAATATTCTCTATATGAGAATATTATTTTATATTTTGGGGGTTCTATATGAAAAAGGTGTTTTTTATCTTGGTGGTCTCGTTATTGCTTTCTGTAGGTGTTTTTGCAGATGATACTGTTAAGATAGATGCTATTATGAAACCCGGGAATATGGGAATCTACGCAGGTATAGGTACGGGTGTGTTTTGGGGAGCTCTTGATTTCTCAGGTGGTTTTGAGGCTATATTTTCTCAATATGATATAGGAGATTCTTTACCTATAACTTTTGGTGTGGCTGTTCGTGGCGGAATTTTCTCGTGGAAAGAGACCTGGGTACTTGGTGATTATTATTATACATATCTTGGTGGCGGTGTTTTTGCAACTGCACATCTCGGTTTTACCAAGGATTCTGTTCCCGAGAATTTGCAGTTTCTTGCAAATACAGATTTCTATGTTGGCTTAGGACCTCAGTTTTACTCTTATTCTTATGGATACTCTTCTTCTAAGGTCTCCAATTTTATCATAGGTTTTGGTTCTACGGGAGGTATCAATTATTTTCTTACAGATAATTTTGCAATAAACCTTGAGGGTGGCTATTATGGTTACTATGGCGGTGGAATTATAGGTGTATTATTTAAATTCTAATTTTAAATATGTTTTATTTAGGCTGCTTGTTAAAAAGCAGCCTTTTTTATTGCATTTTTTATTTTTTATGCTATAAGATTGAGTATGAAAAGTATCTTGTTTTTTTGCGGATCTTTATACGGTAAATCCGATAAATATGCGGTTTTAGCTGCTGAGATAGGTAAAATTTGCGCTTCTTGCGGGCATAGACTTGTCTATGGCGGCGGAGATAGGGGAATAATGGGGGCTCTTGCAAAGGCTCATCTTGGTGCTGGAGGCAGAGTTTTGGGGATTCTTCCTGGTTTTATGCGGGGATGGGTAGAGGAACTGCCTGGTGCAGAGTATTGTTATGTTTCTTCTATGGCTGAGAGGAAAATGCGTATGCTGTCTGAGTCTGATTATGCTCTTGTTCTTCCAGGTGGTATAGGGACTATGGATGAGTTTTTTGAGATTGCAACTCTTGTGCAACTGAGGCAAACAAATATAGGGCTTGGTATTGTGAATCAGGATTCTTTTTTTACCCATCTTGTTTCTCAGCTGGATGTTATGGTAAAAGAGGGGTTTCTTGGGTCATATGATCATTTGTTTGATATTTTTTATGATATTGATTCTCTTTTTGATTTTTTAAGAAAATTATAGTTATATGTGCTGTAATGCTTATTGTTTAAATCGATGTTTTTTGTTAACCATATTTTAAAAATGGTTGACAAAACTTTTTTTTAAGTTTAATTATTCTTTGTTATGGAAAGATTGTTTTTAAAAGAGATACGAGAAAGAGCGGAAAAGGGTGAGCCTATTTCTTTTGAATTGGGGCTTGATGTTTTAAATGCATCTTCTGATGTTTTGCCAGATATTTTTGCTGTGACCAATGCTCTGCGAATAAGGCACTTTGGCAACAGGGTAAACTTGTGCTCTATTGTTAATGCCAGAAGCGGTGCTTGCACCGAAGATTGTGCTTTTTGTGCTCAGTCGGCTTATCATAAAACAGAGATTGATGTTTATCCACTTAGAGGGAGAGATGGTATTGTTGATGTCTATAATAAAGTTGATAGTACCCTTCCTGTAAATCATTTTGGTGTTGTCACTAGTGGTGAGGCTCTGACGGATGATGAACTGGATAATGTAATTTCTGCTATCTCTCATAAATCCAGGGTAAACTGGTGTGCTTCTCTTGGCACCTTGAGTATGGAACAGCTCCTCAGCTTAAAGAAATCCGGGCTTAAAAGGTTTCATCATAATCTTGAGACTTCCCCAGATTATTTTTCTAAGATTTGTACTACTCATTCTTATGAGGAAAGGTTGAGAACTGTACAAAATGCAAAGCAGGCAGGGTTAGAGGTGTGCTGCGGCGGTATTTTCGGTTTGGGAGAAGGTTTTGAAGATCGTGTTAGTTTTGCACTTCTTTTAAATGAGCTGGGTGTGGATGCTATTCCTATCAATTTTCTTGTGCCTGTAAAGGGAACTAGATTGGAGAATCAGCCTGTAATGAAACCTTTTGATATTCTCAGGTCAATAGCAATGCTGCGACTTGTAAATCCTTCTACAGAGATAAAGGTTTGTGCTGGAAGGTTGCTTCTGGGGGATTTACAATCTGCTATTTTTTGGGCAGGGGCTTCCGGTATGATGATAGGAGATTTGCTTACTATTGCTGGTCGTAGTGTTACTGAGGATATTGCTATGCTTGATGCGTTAGGTCTTATTCCTGTTTCTGCTCCTGTTATGTGTGATAATTAGCTTTTTTGCAGTAGTGGTTTTTTGATTTTTACATATTTTGAAGGTCTTTTAGCTATATTTTTCTTTGCCAATGGCAGGGCTTACCGCTTTGCGGTAAGCCCGTTCGGTATAATAAAATTTTATTTTTTGTATTGCTTTTTTCATATGCATTTCTTAAAATTAATTTTATAAAATCCGTTTTACAGGAGCTGGTATGGAGACTGCTATCAAGGAGCTTATAGAATCTTTAAAAAGGGATGGTGTAGAGGCGGGACAAAAACAGGCTGATGAGATTGTGAGGGATGCTAAGATTAGGGCTGATGAGATTATAGAAAAGGCAAGACAGCAGGCTAAGGTTATTCGTGAGGAGGCCGAGAGGGAGGCATCTCAGTTTAGGATGAGCGCAGAAGAGGCTGTGCGTCAAGCTGGCAGAGATCTTGTGTTGTCCGTCAAAAAGGAGTTAGAGGAGATTGCTTCTTTTGTGCTCCTGGAGATGATAAAGGAATCTTACTCAGATAAGGCTGTAGAGGATGCTGTTGTGTCTGTTGTGTCTTCTTGGTCAGTGGATGAGGTGGGGGATGTGGAGCTTAGGTTGCCTGAGAATGTTTCTGAGGCTCTTATGGCTTCTCTTAAGAAAAGGCTTGCGGACAAGATTGCTGCAGGGCTTGAGTTGAGGCCTGTTAAGGGGCTTGATAAGGGGTTTAAGATTGCGCTAAAAGATGGCAGTGCGTATTATGATTTTTCTGAGAAGGGGATTGTCGAGGTTCTTTCTGCTTTTCTTAATCCAAGGGTTGCGGCTTTGCTCTCTGAGTCAATAAAATAGGGGGTGGTTGTGGCTCAATATTATTATTTTGTTTCTTCTTTGCCACTTCTTAATTTTGATCAATCACCGCCTATGGGTGTTTCTTCTTTTCTGTCCGAATGTAGTGCTCTTCTGCAGGAGAAGGATTATCGCATTCTTGAGTCTGTTTTGCTTGATAGAGATTGTGAGTTTTCTTCTGATTTTGCCAGAAATATTAGAGAATGGTTTAGGGCTTTTAATAATGCTTTGGTTGTTTTTAGGGCTTCCAGGCTAGGTGTGGGTGCCGAGAAATGGCTGAGGGGTATGCCTGATGGCTATTTCTCAGAGATGATAAAGCCTGTTTTTCAGCATGATAGTGTCGTAGGAAAGCAGGAGGCTCTTTATAAGTTCGTCTGGTCTTTTCTTGATGAGTGTGGTGCTGGGCATTTTTTTGACCTTGAGGCGCTTATTGTTTATGGTTTGAGGCTTTCTTTGCTGGAAGCACGCTCGGTTCAGACCTTGGAACGAGGTGCTTCTGTTTTTGATAAAGTTTTTGATAACCTGAAGTTTTCTGAGATTCAGGAAAAATTACCTTTTGGAGAGAGCAATGATTATAGGTAAGGTTGTTGGTGTTAATGGTAATATGGTCAGGGTTGAGGTTGATGGTAATGTGAGGATGAATGAGGTTGCTTATGTGTGTGTAGGAGATAAGAGGTTAAAAGCGGAGGTTATAAGAATAAGAGGTAAGTTTGCCGAGTTACAAGTTTTTGAAATTACTCGTGGTATCGGGGTAGGTGATACTGTAGAGTTTACTGGCGATTTGCTTTCTGTACGGCTTGGGCCAGGTCTTCTTACCCAGATTTATGATGGTTTACAGAACCCTCTTCCTGAGCTTGCAGAGAAATGCGGTTTTTTTCTAGAGCGTGGTATTTATGTTGATCCTCTCAATCCAAATACAAAATGGGATTTTACTCCTGTTGCTTCTGCGGGTGATGTTGTTTCTGCGGGTGATACTCTGGGTACTGTCCCAGAGGGCATATTTAAGCACAGAATTATGGTTCCTTTTAATTATACAGGTGAATACAAGGTAAAATCTGTTGTTTCCGCGGGAAGCTATACTGTAAATGATGTTATTGCCGAGATTGAGGATTCTGATGGAAATATATATAAGCTCACAATGGCTTTTAACTGGCCTGTAAAGGTTCCTATAACAGCATATGCGGAGCGTTTAGAACCTGTAGAGCCTCTTGTTACCAAGATAAGGATTATAGATTCCTTTTTTCCTGTTGCAAGGGGTGGTACATATTGTATTCCTGGACCTTTTGGTGCGGGTAAGACTGTGCTGCAGCAGATTACAAGTAGGAATGCTGAGGTGGATATTGTAATTATAGCTGCCTGCGGTGAGCGTGCAGGTGAGGTTGTAGAGACTCTTAGAGAGTTCCCTGAACTTACTGATCCCAGAACTGGCAAGAGTCTTATGGAGCGTACAATAATAATCTGTAATACCAGTTCTATGCCTGTTGCTGCTCGTGAGGCATCTGTGTATACGGCTGTTACTCTTGCAGAGTATTACAGACAGATGGGTCTCAATTGTCTGCTTCTTGCCGATTCCACTTCCAGATGGGCACAGGCTATGAGAGAGATGTCTGGAAGGCTTGAGGAGATTCCCGGAGAAGAGGCTTTCCCTGCTTATCTTGAGTCTGTTATTGCAAGTTTTTATGAGCGTGCAGGTCTTGTAAGGCTCAAGGATGGCTCTACTGGTTCTGTTACTATTGGCGGCACAGTAAGCCCTGCAGGTGGTAACTTTGAAGAACCTGTTACACAGGCTACACTTAAAGTTGTAGGTGCTTTCCACGGCTTGTCGAGGGAGCGTTCTGATGCTCGTAAGTATCCTGCAATCCATCCTCTGGAAAGCTGGAGTAAGTATAAGGGGGTTACCGATGTTGCCAAGACTGAGTATGCAAGACG
Organism: Spirochaetia bacterium 38H-sp; assembly: GCA_039023545.1. Taxonomy (NCBI): domain Bacteria; kingdom Pseudomonadati; phylum Spirochaetota; class Spirochaetia; order Winmispirales; family Winmispiraceae; genus Rarispira; species Rarispira pelagica. Next base: position 25,729 of record JBCHKQ010000002.1, read on the forward strand.
TGTTCTCTTTGATGGTAATGAAGTGGCCCAGATGATGAAGGTTGTAGGAGAAGAAGGAACAACGCTTGATGATTTTGTTCTTTATCTAAAGTCCGATTTTCTTGACAATGTATATTTGCAACAGGATGCTTTTGATCCTGTTGATGCGTCAGTGAGTGTAGAAAGACAAAGACATGTTTTTGATATGATTTTTGACATTCTGAGTGCAATATTTTCTTTTGAGACCAAGGATGAGGCGAGGTCTTTCTTTGCTCTTCTTACTCAGAGATTTAAAGATTATAATGTTGCAGAATGGGATTCTCCTGATTTTAAACGGCTTGAGGCTCAGATTAAGGCAATGGTAGAGGAGAAGACTGCCGGCAGGGATGAAGAAGCGGAATATATTTTGTCCAGAAAGGTGGAAAGCCATGCGTAAGATTTATAGCAAAATAGAATCAATTGCAGGTAATGTTATAACAGTAAGAGCAGAAGGCGTAAAATATGGTCATCTGGCTGAGGTCATATCTGCTCAAGGAAAATCTCTTGCAGAGGTAATACGACTTGACGGTGATATGGTTGCTCTGCAGGTTTACTCCGGTTCTAGAGGAATATCTACCGGCGATGAGGTCAGGTTTCTTGGCCATCCAATGAAGGTATCCTTCTCCGATAATCTGTTGGGACGTATTTTTACCGGAAGCGGACGTCCTCGTGATAATGGCCCTGAGCTTCTAGATGAGCTTGTAGAGATAGGTGGACCGTCTGTTAACCCTGCAAAGCGTATAATCCCGCGCAATATGGTGCGTACTGGTATACCTATGATAGATGTTTTTAATACTCTTGTAGAATCTCAAAAACTTCCTATTTTTTCCGTATCAGGAGAACCATACAATCAACTTCTTGCAAGAATAGCTCTCCAGGCCGAGGCAGATGTTATTATTTTGGGTGGAATAGGTCTAAAATATGACGATTATCTTTTCTTTAGAAATACGCTGGAAGAAGGTGGCGCTCTATCCCGTACTATTTTCTTTGTTCATACGGCTGCTGACCCTGTTGTTGAGGCTTTGCTTGTCCCTGATATTTCGCTTGCTGTTGCTGAGCGTTTTGCTCTAAAGGGAAGAAGGGTTCTTACTCTCCTTACAGATATGACCAATTTTTCTGATGCACTTAAGGAAATAGCAATAACAATGGAACAGGTTCCATCCAACCGTGGTTATCCGGGAGATTTGTACAGTCAGCTCGCTTTTAGATACGAGAAGGCTGTTGATTTTGAGGGTGCAGGCTCCATAACAATTCTTGCCGTTACGACAATGCCTGGTGATGATGTTACTCACCCTGTGCCGGATAATACGGGGTATATTACAGAAGGACAATTCTATCTTAGAAACGGCAGAATTGAGCCTTTTGGTTCCTTGTCTCGTCTCAAACAGCTTGTAAATAAAAACACTAGGGAAGACCACAGAGCAATCATGGATGGGATGATAAAGCTGTATGCAGCGTATAAGGAAACTTTGGAGAAAAAATCCATGGGTTTTAGGATGTCAGAGTGGGACAGTAAGCTGCTAAAATACGGAACTCTTTTTGAGAGGGAACTTATGGATCTTTCCGTAAACATCCCCCTGGAAAAGGCTCTGGATAAGGGCTGGGAAATTCTTGCGGAGTGTTTTACTCCGGAGGAGACAGGATTAAGGTCTGATCTTGTTAAGAAGTTCTGGCCCAAAAAAGCAGCAGAAGAGGTGGCACATGGCCAGAGTTAAGCTCACAAAAAATGAGCTAAAAAAACAAAAAGATGCTCTTAAAAGATTTGAGAGATATCTTCCAACTCTTCAGCTTAAAAAGCAGCAATTGCAAATGGTGATAACTCAGGTTGAGGCAAAGGTTGCTGATAAATGGAAGAAAAAACATGAGCTTCTTGGGTCATTGGAGTCTTGGAAACATCTTTTTGGCCAGGATATAGGACTTGATTCTCTTCTTAAGGTAAAAGAAATTATTACAGGAGATACAAATATAGCGGGTGTTGATATTCCTACTCTTGAAAAAATAGAGTGGGAAGCTCCTGACTATGATCTTTTTTCTACTCCTCTGTGGGTTGATGATGCTGTGTCCTTTTTAAAGGAATTGCTAACCGTGGAGACAGAGATTCTTGTTCTGGAAGAGCAAAAAAGACGGCTCAATGAGGAGCTTAGAATAACAAGTCAGAGAGTTAATCTTTTTGAGAAGGTTAAAATTCCCGAGACAAGAGAGAATATAAGAATGATAAAAATATATCTCGGAGATCAGCAAACTGCTGCTGTTGTACGCGGTAAGATTTCTAAGAAAAAGCTGGTAAAGGGGTAGTCCATGATTGTTCCAATGAAGAAGATTGCCCTTATTCTCAAAGCCTCAGATGCGGAAGAGGGACTAAGAAGACTTAGAAAGTATGGTGAGGTGCATGTAGAGCTGCTTGATAACCAGAATGATAGTGTGGAAGAAGCATCTTCGCGCCTCGAAAGGCTTACTACAGCTCTTGCTGTGCTTTCTGAGTATAAGAAGAAGTATGATGGAGTACAAAAGAAAGCTGTATCTTCCGATGAGATTTTTGCTATAGTTGATGAGGTTTTGTCTCTTTCTGTAAGGCTGAAGGAGCTAAAAGAGGACTCTTTTAAACTTGCTGCTCTCATAAAAGAAATGTCTGAATGGGGAGATTTTTCCCTTGAGGATATAAATTTCCTAAGAACTAATGGACTTGCTGTTGAGTTTGTCTATCTGAGCAAACAGCAAAAAGAATCTCTGGATAACTCTATTATATGTGTGGATTTGGGAAAGGCTTCCGGAAGATTTAGATGTCTTCTTCTCAGCAGAGATAAACAAGATATTGTGCCCACTGGGGCTGATAGGTTTGTGCTTCCTGATTCTTCTCTATCTGCTTTGATTGTAAGACAGGAAGAGCTCTATAAAAATATGAGAGAAATTTCCGGCAAGCTTGTTTCTCTCTATGCTTGGCATGACGAACTTGTGCGTTTGGGGAAAGAAGTACTGGAGCCGGAGCTCACCTTAAGGAAGGTTGAGGCCTCTCTTAGAGAAGACGGCCCTGTTGTCTTTCTTACTGGATATGTTCCTGCAGAGAAAGAAAAACATTTTATCGATTATGCGAGAAAACACGAGTGGGGAATTATAACAAAGGAGCCTGACGAGGAAGACAATCCTCCCACATTGCTTAGAAATCCGCGCTGGATGCAGATAATAAAGCCTGTTTTTAATTTTCTTGATACCGTGCCTGGTTACAGGGAATTTGACATAAGTTTTGTTTTCCTTGCTTTTCTTTCTGTGTTTTTTGCCATGATAGTAGGTGATGCTGGTTATGGTGCGATTTTTTTAGCCGGCTCTGTTTTCATCCTAAGAAAGGAATACAAAAAGACAGGACAGGTTACCGATGTGGGAGTGCTTATTGCTTGGATGAGCCTTTGTACAATAATATGGGGTTCTCTAACGGGTACATGGTTTGGTTATGAGGGCTTTGCAAAGATTAAGCCTTTTTCTTATTTTGTTATTCCTGAGTTATCCTCATGGGAGGAGGTCTCTATAAAAAACATACAGTTTATAAGTTTTTTGTTGGGTATAATTCATATTTCAATAGCACATTTATGGAGATTTCTAAGAGAGCTCAAAAAGAAACCGGCGATACGTGCTTTTGCACAGTTGGGATGGCTTGCCATAATGCTTGGTATTTTCAATCTTGTTCTTTCCATGGTCCTTGATCCTCAGAAATACCCCTTTCTGCCAGTTTCTCTTTATGGAATCATTGCAGGATTTATAATAGTTGTTTTCTTCTCTGAGCAGGGAAGCGACGGTTTTTTCAGGGGAGTGCTGCGCGGGCTTGCCGGGTTGTTTACAACTGCTCTTGATACTATTAGCGCCTTTGGAGACATAATTTCTTATATCAGGCTTTTTGCTGTTGGGCTTGCAACCATAGCTCTCGCTCAGGCGTTCAATGACATGGCAATAGGTGCTGCAAACGGAGTGGTTGGAATAATAATTGCTTTTCTTATTCTTCTTGTCGGTCATGCACTCAACCTTGTCATGTCCGCTCTTTCTGTAGTTGTGCACGGTATAAGACTCAACCTTCTTGAGTTTGCCGGGCATCTTGGTATGGAATGGACGGGGATTCCATATTCTCCGTTTAAAGAGCCTGTGCGACAGCATCAGGCTGATAAAAATGATATCAATATAAAGGAGTAATTGTATGAATCTAGGATTGATAGGAATAGGTGCTGCTCTTGGTCTTGCAGCAGCAGGTTCTGCTCTTGGAATCGGTACTGCAGGCATGGCTGCAATAGGTGCAATGAAAAAATGTTATGCTCAGAATAAGCCGGCTCCCTTTATTCTGATTGCATTTGTTGGTGCTCCTCTTACTCAGACAATATATGGCTACCTTCTCATGGGAAACCTTCTCAATAAACAATCCACTCTCGATCCATGGCTTATGATAGGACTTGGACTATTTGGTGGTCTTGCAATGGGCTTTTCTGCCTGGCTGCAGGGTAAAGCAGGTGCCGCGGCATCTGATTCTCTTGCCGAGACAGGAAAAGGTACCGGTAACTATCTTATGATAATCGGTCTTGTAGAGACTGTGGCTGTGTTTGTTCTTGTCTTTATGATGACAATAAATGGCTAATTCTTCTGTACAAATGACAGGCTGTCCCTTAGGGACAGCTTTTTTTTATTTTATACCGAACGCAGGGGACGCATCTGCGTCCCCGCTGCCTCCGGCGGGAAATGGCCAGTAATAGCTGGATTGCCGAAGGCAGGCATAAGGCGCATATCTGTTAAAGTTCTACAAAATATGTGCGCCTTATGCCGTTCGGTTTATGGGACTTTAAAGTTTTTTATTATAATTTTATACTTATCATATGAACGGATATAAAACAAAAAAAATACGAGTCGGAAGACTTTTTATAGGTGGTGATGCACCTCTTGCTGTACAAACAATGTGGAAGTTGCCTCTTTCTGCTACGGTTTTGGATGATTGTATTACAGAGCTTATGACACTTGAAAAGATGGGGTGTTCACTTGTGAGATTCTCAGTACCTGATATGGAATCTGCTGAGTTTCTGGGAAGGCTTGCAGAACGGGTTAGTATGCCACTTGTTGCAGATATACATTTTGACTGGCGGATTGCAGTGAGAGTTATGGATTTTCCCGTGTCAAAGGTAAGGATAAATCCAGGTAACATAGGTAGCCGTGATAAGGTTGCCAATGTGGTAAAAAAGGCTTTAGACAAGGGAATTGCTATAAGGGTCGGAGTTAATACTGGCTCTCTGCCAAGGAATATACGCGATATGGACAGAGCAGAAGCACTTGTGACTGCTGCGGAAGAAGAGCTTAGCATCCTGGAATCGCTTAATTTTAAGGATGTCATTTTTTCTTTAAAAGCTTCCGATATAGAAACTACTGTGAAAGCTAACAGAATATTTGCATCTAGACATCAATATCCTCTTCATCTGGGTCTTACCGAGGCTGGCCCTCTTATACCAGGCACTGTCAAATCTACTGCGGCACTTCTTCCTTTGCTCAGAGACGGGATAGGCGATACGATACGTGTGTCTCTTTCTGATGACTGCAGAAAGGAGGTGCTGGTAGGTATGGAAATAGCCCGAGCCAGTGGAAGGCTCAACATGGGCGTCAACATAGTCTCCTGTCCACGATGCAGTAGATACAGTTTTGATGTTATGAGTTTCTTAAAAAAGGCACAAGACTATCTGCAAACAGTAAATAAACCTCTTACTGTTGCCATAATGGGTTGTGTTGTAAACGGCCCAGGAGAGGCTGCTCATGCGGATATTGCAATAAGCGGAGTAGGTAAAACCATATACATATACAAGCAGGGGAAAAAAGTCCAGGAGGTGGCAGAAGATGAAGCATTTGAGGCCTTTATTAATCATATTGAGTCTCTTATTTAGCTTTTCTTTGACTGCTGAGGAAAAACCATCCTGGGTAACCTACGAAGAAGCCCGTGAGCTTGTAGCAGAAGGCAAACTGGCAGAAGCAATAATAGTTTTGGAAAATGCCATTGATGAGGAGATAACTTTTCCGGAAGCAGAGTATGAACTGGGGCTGATATTTTACAAACAAGGAGAATATGACCTTGCTGAGCAGCATTTTCTTAAAGCAATAGGACAAAAACGATACCTGTCTGTTGATGCCTCATATTATACCATAGTATATACTCTTGCTAAGATGTATCTGGACATAAAAAAATACAATGAGATGGAATCCTTGCTTTTCAACAATATTTTGGCATACGATGATACATATGTAGGCAATAAGAACAAAAAAAACAGGGAAATATGGATAAATGCCCTCAAAGAAAAAGGCATTGACAAATTACTTTTACTATACAGATATGATGAAAGCTTTTCATACGATGCACATATTATACTTGCAGAGTTTTATACCAATAGTGGACGATATGACAAAGGGTTAGAGCATTCTTTATTAGCTGTTATGATGTTTGTAAGCACTGCTGTGGAAAGTATGATAAAAGAAGATCATCTTTTTCAATTCTCCGGCTTGGATATGTTATGGGAAAAATTGCAGAATAATGACCTTTATCAGGATTATATTACTACTCATAGACCATGCAGAGCTCTATATTTTCTTGCCAACTCTCTTTACGGGCTTGCATATGATGAAGAAGCAAAAAAAATATGGACATTTGTTGCAGAACATTCTACGGAAACAGGTTATAAAAATCTAGCAAAAAATCAAATTTTAAAACCGGATGTAAGACCTGTATATGCAAAGTAAGCTTTACATTTGTTATACAGTCTTTTTACGATTATTATCTATATGTTAAATAATACGTTTTTGTCAGAATCCAGAATAAAAGAGAGTTTTTGAGATTATAGAAAATAGAGATTTTTGTTGACATCAAAAAAAACCAGTAGTAGAATATGATATCGTTATCATGGTAGTGATATCATATTTCTGAGCCTTTTTCATTTCTTATGTGTCATTCTTGGAAGGTTTTTAAGGAGTTTTCATGAAAAATTTTTTAAAATTTACCAGCATATCATTATTGCTGGTATTTAGTCTTATTTTATCGGCATGTAATACAGCGTTTATGGAGAGCAGTATTAGCGAAAATATGTTATCACGTTCTACATCCTATATTGATAGTTCAACAGCAAGATTATGGTTTGATAAATCGGAGGTGGATTGGGCTGATGTGCACTATAAGATAAATGGCGGTAGCCAGATTAATGTCAGAATGAGTAAGGATGTTTCTTATTTCTGGTATGATGTTACAGGTCTACAAGAAGGTGATACTGTTGATTATTGGTTTACAATAGGTTATGTTTCTGGTGCTCAGGATACAGGTTGGTATTCTTATAAGCATAGTTTAAGTTCTCCTGCACCTGCATCAACTTCTGATTCCTCTGCAACAAGCTTTGTTTTGGAAGCAGAGGATTTTGCCTATATGAGTGGTATCAAGACAGAGTCCTGCTCAGAAGGGGGATTCAATGTGGGTTGGATAGATGCTGGTGACTGGCTTGCTTACTCATCAATGTATTTTGAGGAAGGTGATTATCTTATAGAATATAGAGTGGCCAGTCTATCCGGTGGTGGTAGGTTTAATGCGGATATGGATGCAGGTTCTGTGCAGCTTGGAGCGCTTGATATTCCTTCTACTTCTGGATGGCAGAATTGGACTACTATTTCCCATACGGTACATATAAATGCAGGTAATCATGCTTTTGGTATTTATGCTTTATCCGGTGGTTGGAATATAAACTGGATAAAATTTACTTATCTTAGCGGAACGACACCTCCACCGTCCACAGGCGATTGGAGTCTTGTGTGGAGCGATGAGTTTGATGGAAATGGACTTAATACTGCTTACTGGACACCAGAAATAGGTGGCGGCGGATGGGGAAATAACGAACTCGAATATTATACCGACAGAGCAGAAAATATTGTGGTTTCTGGAGGTTATCTTAACATCATAGCAAGAAAAGAATCATATGGAGGTAGACAGTATACTTCTGCAAGACTTAAGACTCAGGATAAGCTATATAAAACATATGGTAAGGTTGAAGCCAGAATAAGATTGTCAAAAACAGGTTCCGGATTATGGCCGGCATTCTGGATGCTCGGTAACAATATTTCTTCTGTTTCTTGGCCTGTATGCGGTGAGATAGATATTATGGAACACGTAAATACCGATTCTCTTATATACGGGACTATACATTGGGATGCTTCTGGTCATGCTTCTTATGGAGGCCATACACAAGCCGATATAACACAATGGCATATTTATACGATAGAGTGGGATAGTTCTTCCATAAAGTGGTTTGTGGATGGTACTAAGTATCATGAGGCCAATATAAAGGATAGTATAAACAGTACGGAAGAATTCCACAGGCCTTTTTTTGTCTTATTAAATCTTGCAGTTGGAGGCGAATGGCCTGGTTTTACAATTGATGAGAGTGTGTTTCCTGTTACAATGTATGTTGATTGGGTGAGGTGGTACCAGAAATAGATACTTATGTATGCCAGGATATAGTGTTTTTCTACCTGATTCTTAGTATATATATCTTTGCCAAAGGCAGGAGGAACTGCGTATTCCTGCCTTTTTTCTTTGTGTGCGCAGTGACGACGTTCGGTATAAATATTTTTATTGCTTGTTTTCTATTTCCAAAGATTCTTTTAGATATCCTGCCATTATTGCTATTGTCCTCTGTGTTTCTGCGAGATTGGGTTTAAAAAGACGGTGGTTTTTGATATCAAGGTCGTCCAAATTGGATAGTGTATCATATGCCTCTCCGCTTTTTCCCCATAGTATGCCCCCCAGAACCTTGCCCATAGTGCTTGCTGCATTCTGTACAGAAACAAGCCATTGTTCTATTTTTTTCTCCTCCTGTTCAAACAAAACTTCTAGTCTTTTTCTCTTAAGAACAGGCATTGCTATTTCTCTGGTTATTGCATTATATATTCTTCCCAGCTCGCCGTTGTCAGAAAATCTTGCTTCCAGTTGTTCTATGGTTTCTTTGATCCCCATCAGGATATTGTAAGATTCTGTAAATTTATTCTTGTTATCCTGTTTGTAGAAGTTGCCATCCAAGACTATTGTCTTTAGGGTAGGAACGTGCTTTGGGAAAAAGATTGTCTCGCCAAAGGTTTTAAGAAACATAAGACTTAGTGCGTGTTTACCTGTGTAGTCCTGTCCTGTGGCATTAGAATAATTTTTTATATCCAGCAGTGTTTTAACTCCCGTTATTTCGCACATTCTTTGGTATAAATCTTCTTTTTCCTTATATGCTACAAAATCTTTAAAATCTGTGTCAAATTTTTCTCTCCAGTATCTCTTGGTTCTTGCCAGCCAGTCTTCTCCGCCAAAGTGTATACTTGGCATATAAGAAGGGTTTTCTGTTATATATCTTACTATTTCTAGTAAAGGTAGCTCATGGGCCTTTTCTTGAAGTTCTGAAAAAAGTCCTACCAGTTCTGCATATATCTCATTGTGTCCTTTTATTTCTGGATTCTTGCCAATTTCCAAATTATGTATAAATGTTGCAAGTATTCTAAAATAAGAAAGAGGAGGCACTTTTTCTGTACTGTAGAGAATATTGACAAGTTCTACCAGTAAAAGCTGGAGTTCTTTGTTATCCCACATTATTGTCTGATTGGCACCAGCGTGTCCCCAGAAAGATAACAATGGAGGAAAGGAAAAATCTATAAGGGCTTTTGTATAATAAAAAAATCCAGTGCAATCCTGCATGTTGACTCTAGCTTTGGGCGGTATATATGAGAAAGATTCGTCTATGGCAGAGGAAAGTTCTTTTTTTATTGTTTTTTTTATATCTTGAAAGTTAAGAGATGGGGATTCTGTTCTTATTTTTTCTTCTTTCTTATATATGTCTCCCGAGCTCTCTAAATGGCTTTGGGCTTCCGGTATAAAAAATCCAGTAAGCAGAGCTATAAAAGCATCAGCATTTTTGTTTGTATAAACCGGCAACATTTTTTTTCTTATTGCTGATATTATATCTGCTATTGTCTTTATATTGTCGTAAAGAAGAGGAGTAAATCTTTTTTCTTTGTAATTGAGAAGAAGAGAATTGTTTTTATTGATTCTGGTTCTTATTCTTCCAAGTATTATCTGCTTGATTGCATCTTCTCGTTTTTTTATACCAAACAATGATTTTAAAAAGATTATGAGTTTTGTAAGTATAGAAAGCTTTTCCCAGACTTCTTCTATATTTTGCTCTTCCAAATGGAGTTCTTCTTGCGTTGCTCCTATATTGAAGCCCGCATCTTTTTCCGATTCTTCCATAAGTTTTTTTCTTAGTTCTTCCCGCTCTTGTTCTGATAGTTCTCTTGCGAGCATATTGAGTACAGGCACATCCATGTTATAAGTATAATTACTTTTTTCTAAGTTTGGAAGTAAGAAAAATATATGCCTCAGTTTACGTTTTACACTTTTATAAATCTCATATGTCTGTATATGATATATTTTTATATCTTCTCTTTTTACTGCTATTGTGCTAATATACGACCTGCGAGGAAATATATGGACAGAAAACTTATACGTAATATTGGTATCATAGCCCACATAGACGCCGGTAAAACAACTACCACAGAAAGAATATTGTACTATACTGGTAAGAGCCACAGGATAGGAGAGGTTGACAACGGCGAAGCTACAATGGACTGGATGGAACAGGAACAAAACAGGGGGATAACAATAACTGCTGCTGCTACAACATGTTTTTGGAAAGAACATCAGATCAATATAATAGACACCCCCGGTCATGTTGATTTTACCATAGAGGTTGAGAGATCCCTGCGGGTATTGGACGGAGCTGTTGCTGTTTTTTGTGCTGTTGGCGGTGTCGAGCCACAGTCAGAGACAGTCTGGCATCAGGCTGATGAATATGCAGTACCCAGAATTGCCTATATCAACAAAATGGACAGGCTGGGAGCAAACTTTTTTGCAGTTCTTGATGATATGGAGAAGAAACTCGGTGCTAATCCCATGCCTATTCAGATTCCTGTTGGTAAGGAATCCGATTTTAAGGGGATTATTGACCTTATATCCATGCAGATGATTGTATGGGATCAGAATTCTCAGGGACAGAATTACTCCTATGTTCCCATACCCGAGGATTACATAATTAAAGCTGAGGAATGGAGAGAAAGAATGCTGGATAATCTTTCCCAGCATTCTGATGAGATTACGGAGCTTTTTCTCGACGGACAAGAGATTCCAGAAGAGATGATACATTCCACAATAAGAAAATGTACTCTTGAGAGAACCGCTATCCCTGTTTTTTGTGGTAGTTCTCTTAAAAATATAGGAATACAGCCTATTCTGGATGCTGTAATAAAATATCTTCCTTCTCCTCTTGATTTGCCACCTGTAAAGGCACATCATGTAAAAAAAGATGAGGATGTGGAAATCCCACAAACAGAGGATGGGCAGCCTCTAGGTCTTATTTTTAAAATACATGCGGATAAAGATGCCGGTAATCTTTGTTTTGTTCGTGTATATTCTGGAGTAATTAAGAGCGGAAGTGCTATTTTTAACGTAAATAAGAGGAAAAGAGAACGCGTTATGCGTATATTCCGCATGCATGCCAACAGGACTGAGGCTATGGACAGTATACGGGCAGGAGATATCGGTGTGATAGTAGGCTTTAAACTTGCCCAGACAGGAGATACCATATCGTCAGAAGGACAGCAGGTGCTTCTGGAGAGGATGCATTTCCCTGAGCCTGTTATATCCATATCCATAGAGCCTAAAACACTTTCAGACAGGAAAAAACTCCTAGATGTGCTTAACACCATATCCACAGAAGACCCTTCTTTTTTCTTCAAAGAAGATGAGGAAACAGGAGAGCTTATAATATCCGGCATGGGAGAGCTTCATCTGGATGTTACTGTTACACGCATAAAAGACGATTTTAAACTTGATGTAAGGACAGGTAAGCCAAGGGTAACTTATAGGGAGACCATAACCAGGGAAATTACTGTCACTGAGAACTTTGACAGGATAATTGCAGGAAAACAGCAGACAGCAGGCATTACGCTCACACTTCGTCCACAAGAAAGAGGACGTGGGAACAATGTAAAGAACCTTGTGAGACCCGGTCAGGTGCCTGATGATATTATGGATGCAGTCAAAAACGCATTGGAAGCATCTTTTTCCGGTGGAACACTTATGGGATATCCTCTTACCGATGTGGAAGCAGAAATAGTCTCTCTTGATTATAATCAGGAAACATCTACGGATTTTGCTTTCGAAGCTGTGGCAAGTGCTGCTTTTGACAAAGCTTGCAGAGAGGCTGATCCCATACTTCTTGAGCCTGTTATGAAGCTTACAATAATCTGTCCATCAGAGTTTATGGGCGATGTTGTTAGCCAGATTACTGCCAGAGGCGGCCTAATCCACGGCATAGATTCGCGCGAAACAGTAGAAGAAATCCATGCGGAAGCACCCTTGGAGAAGATGTTTGGCTACATGACATCTCTTAGGAGCGCAACACAGGGGCGTGGAAACTTTAGTATGGAGTTTTCTCACTTTGCACCCAAGAAATAATTTCCTATAATTTTATACCGAACGCACAGCCCACTTATGTGGGCTGTGCTGCCTTATGGCAGAAGAAGAGCAGAGTAGTGACACCTGTTCTTCTTTATATATGCCACAGGCAGGAACACCTGCGCTTTTTTATCGTACTACATATGGCGCAGGTGTGACGTTCGGTTTATTTTATTTTTTCCTTTATTCTGTTGGTTCTGTTTACAGAGCACATTTTCCCGCACATTGTGCAGACAGCAGGATCCCGTGGCATAGATTCTTCTCTCATCTTGCCCGGTTTCTCTGGATCAAGCGCAAGCTCAAGCATTTTTTTCCAATCCAAATTGCTGCGAGCAATGCTCATCTCTTTGTCCCAGTTATCTGCTCCAGGAACGTGTTTTGCAAGGTCTGCCGCATGTGCAGCTATGCGGCTTGCGATTATACCTTCTTTTACATCGGAAAGATCGGGAAGCTTTACATGCTCTGCAGGGGTTACATAGCAGAGAAAATCTGCACCAGATGCTGCTGCAATTGCTCCACCTATAGCAGAAGTGATATGGTCATATCCCGGGGCAACATCAGTTACCAGCGGTCCCAATACGTAAAAAGGAGCATTGTGACATAACTTTTTCTCAAGAAGCATATTAGCTGCTATCTCATCAATCCTCATGTGCCCAGGACCTTCTATCATAACCTGGACTCCGGCATCTCTTGCTTTTTTTGTAAGCTCTCCCAGAACTATAAGCTCTGATATTTGCATACTATCACTTGCATCATGTACAGCACCTGGTCTGCAGGCATCTCCCAAGCTAAGGGTGACATCATACTCCAGACAAATATCAAGCACTTTGTCAAAGTTGGCAAAAAACGGATTTTCTTTACCTGTTATGTCCATCCATTCTGCTATAACTGCGCCACCTCTGGAGACGATTGGCATGATTCTGTCTGCTGGTTTCATATGAGCAAGGACATTTTTTGTTATGCCTGCATGAAGAGTAACAAAATCTACACCATCCTCTGCATGAGTTTTTAGCATGCCCAGAAAGTCCTCCTCTGTAAGCTCCGGCAATTCTTTGCCCAGATTTTCCGCATCATATACGGGAACAGTCCCCACCATAAGGCTAGTATGCTCTATAAGATTTCTCCTGAATGGCCTTGTATCTCCAGAACAGCTAAGGTCCATAACAGCATGTGCTTTGAGTTTTTCTGCAAGATCCGCTTTCTTTATTTCAAGCTCATAGTTGGGGCAGTCCTCTGATATTCCTAGGTTAACGTTTATCTTTGTTGTAAGACCTGCTCCTATTGCATAAGGAGAAAGTTTTTTGTGATTTTTATTAGCCGGCAAAACCACACTACCTTCTGCTATCTTTTCTGCAAGTTTTTCCGCAGATATTTTTTCTTTTTTAGCAGCTTTTTTCATCTGCTCTGTTATTATTCCTTTTTTTGCCTGTATAAGCTGTGTCATTTTTTCCTCCGTTATAATTTATAAGTAACATTATTCCCAACTGTTTCGATTATTGCCAATTTTAAAATAAAGCGGCTCCGGTGAGTTTTTTGCTAACTCCTCAAGTGTTCTTAAGACAGATTGGGCTTTTTTTTCTATATCATCTGCCATGGTGAGCTCTGTAACCATTGCAATACATCTTGCCCCATTTTTACAAACATGGTACATGTTATGTTCTTTTATCCCTCCTATTGCAACCCATGGGATTTCTGCATTTTCCGCAGCATATTTTACGTATTCTGTGCCTACGGCATCACAGACATCTTCCTTTGTATTTGTAGAAAATACAGGACCTATTCCCAGATAGTCTGCTCCGTTTCTTATAGCTTCTTCTGCCTGTGCAGGAGCATGAGTGGATACACCAATTATCATATTTTCCCCAACAATGCTCCTTGTATCCTGTACCGGCCAGTCGTCCTGCCCCAGGTGTATACCATCCGCCTCTGACATGATGGCAAGGTCTATATAATCATTCACAATAAAAAGAGCATTGTATTCCCGCGTAAGTTTTCTTATCTCTCTTGCTTCCTTTAACATTATTTTTCTTGTGTATTTTTTTTCTCTGTATTGAATTATCTTCACACCTGCTTTAAGCATGGCTTTTACGACAGTAATATTATCTCTGCCACGAGAATATTTACTTGCAGTAAGTCCATATATATTGTTGGTAAAATAGGACAGAACTTTCTCTTTTCTTGTTGTTGTAAGCCCTTTTTTACTTACATCGTAGAGACTGTATCGTATCTCCTGCATTACAAGAGCAATTTCTTCTTTTCCCAAGTTTCTAAGAGCTTCTTCTGCGCTACGCACTGCTTCTTCTGCACGACTTATGTTTTTTATGAAGCTCTGAGCATAGCTTTCTTTTTCTGCTCTTTTTACATGTTTTGTTTTACGGCTTATATCATGTAAAGAATCGCGATGAGAAAGCAAAAAAGGCTCTATAACTGCTACTGATTTTCTTAGCTTGTGACGCAACATCTTAAGCTCAGAAGCAAGCCCTTTATCCTCTGCAACAAAACGAGCAATATCTTCTGCACATCTTATGCCCTCTGAAGCACGGTTTATATTAGCATCAATTATTCTGTAAAAATTATTCATTTTTTTCTCCGTTGTTGTATCTATCCTGTGCAACTATGAGCATTATCCCAGCAGACTTACTGTGTCATTGGTTCTGTATATTCCTTCTACCCAGTTTTGAAAAACCGGCTGGTGTCCTCTGGCTCTTATTGCATGGCAGACTTCTTTTACTCCTCTTGTATCGGATACCTCAAACTGTCCGGTTCCTTTGTTGTTCTCCGCATGACCTCCTACCTGAGTAATAGAAGCAGCACTCATTCTGGTAACCCCGAGACCTATGAGATTATCGCGTAAAAATGGCCTCTCTCGTGTAGAAAGACTTATCCCAACATGTGGTAAAAATATCCTGTATGCAAGTATAATCTTTACCAAATCTTTTTCTGAGACTGGATTTACAGGCTCAAAGCCACCGCTATTGGGACGTATCCTGGGTACAGAAAGCCCCCATTCCACATCCGGATAAGAAGAAGACAAAAATTTTGCATGCATCGCAGTAAAAAACACCTCCCTCTGCCACATTCCAAGCCCCAGGAGGCTTCCTATAGATACTGAGCGAAGACCGGCTTTTGCTGCTCTCTCTGGAGCTTGCAACCTGTATTGATAATCATTTTTAGGACCTGAAGGATGAAAAACAGGGTAATCCTCCGGATGATAAACCTCTTGATAAAGAGTAAGATAATCAAGACCGCATGATACAAGCATCTTGTACTCTTCTTGGGTAAGAGGGTAGACTTCTATTCCTACAGAAGCAAAATATTTTACAAGAAGTTCAACAGCATCTTTTATGTATTCCGGAGAACTGTTATGTCTATCTTCTCCTGTGAGAATAAGAACATCTCTAAAACCCTGTTTCTTTATTGCTATAGCCTCTTTCTCTATTTCTTCAAGTTCCAATCTATGCCGTCTTATAGCAGTACTGTGGTTAAAGCTGCAATAAACACATTTGTTCACACAATAATTGCTTATATAAAGAGGCGTATAAAGAGAAATGACCCTGCCAAAATGCCTTGCCGTTAGCCTGCTTGCATGTTTTGCAATCTCTTCTATTATGCCGGACGCAGCAGGAGAAAGCAGTTTAAGAAAATCAAAGTAATCAAGTTTATGCTTTGTAAGAACTGCCTTTACCTCTTTTTCCTTAACATCTGCAAGAAAAGAAGAAAAATCAAAATCCTTCCATTCTTCTATAAAATCTGCAAAACCAGACATAAGCTACTCCAGTGAAGAGATAAACCCGGTAAGTGGACTGGAAGCTTCTGCTTTGTCCCGCACAGGTCCGAGTCCGGCAAGATATGCTCTTCTGCCTGCTCTAACCGCCTCGGAAAAAGCCTTTGCCATTTTCACCGGGTTTTCAGAAGATGCAATTGCAGTGTTTACAAGTACTGCAGCGCACCCCATCTCCATAGCCTCACAGGCTTCGCTTGGCCGTCCTATACCAGCATCTACTACAACCGGTACAGAAAGTTCTTCTACCAGCATAGCTATAAAATCCCTGCTTTTAAGCCCTTTGTTACTGCCTATAGGTGCACCAAGAGGCATGACAGCTGCAGCTCCTGCATCCTCAAGTTGTCTTGCAACAACTAAGTCTGGCATAACATAGGGAAGAACTACAAAGCCCTCTTTTACAAGCTGTTGTGTAGCAAGAAGAGTCTCATGATTATCCGGAAGAAGATATGTAGAATCAGGTGTGATTTCTATCTTAATCCAATTTCCGCATCCTGCAGAACGCGCAAGACGTGCAATACGAACAGCTTCTTCAGCATTACGTGCACCGGAAGTGTTGGGCATAAGAACCACATTATCCGGCACATAAGAGAGGATATTATCCTCTGCAGACTCCGGATTAACACGTCTCAATGCTACGGTAACAACCTGAGAGCCGCTTTCTGCAATAACATCAGGGATAAGCCTTCTATCTGGAAACTTTCCGGTACCTATAAATAATCTGCTGGAAAGGGTTTTTCCACCTACTATAAAATCATCCACAACCACCTCCTACAAAAGCAATAATTTCCACATGAGAGCCCTCCCTGAGAGTGTATCCAGAGAACTCATCATAGGGCACAACATGCCCATCCACCTCCACTGCAACCCTGTTTGTTACACCGCGTTCTGCCAAAAGCTCAGAAACAGTTTTGGCTTTGGTTTCCACAGACTCACCATTAACAATGAGATTCATAAAACCTCCGTAAAAACAGTGGGAACACCTGTAGGATAAAAAAAGGGACATGCTAGTGCATGCCCCGTAGTATAGTCGGAAATATCCCGCAAAGCGGTCCAAATCCGGCCAAAGTTCCCTACGGTGGCATTACCCACATCAGGTTCCAAGGGTAAGAGATTTACTCTTTCTCAGCCCTAAAAGGCACCCCTACTTTAGCCAGCAAAGCTGTATACAATATTATATACTCATGTAAAAAGCCTGTCCAGCCATATCTGCATCTGTGAATAAAAAATATCGAACGGGCGGCTGCAAAAAACAGCCGCCCTGCCTTTGGCAAAAAAAGAGCAGGGGACTAGAGTCTTCAACATATACGCTGCAAGCAGTAGGCCCTGCAGCATGCTAATCCCTTTGCTTTGTTTGATGCATGGCCTACGTTCGGATAAAAAATAAACAAGCCTTCCCTTAGAGGGGAAGGCTTGTATGTAAGTTGTAAATAATAGATTTAAAACTTAGCGGGTTTTATGTCTTTTACTGTATAATCGTATTCTCTCTCATTGATAGTAAACTTGAGATTCTCATCCTTCTTGTGTCCGTAAAGCTCGACACCAAAAGGAGAAAGATAGGATATAACTCCCTTATTGGGATCGGATTCCCACGGTCCCATAATGGTGTAAACCTCTTCCTTGCCGCTGTCGTTGTTGAGAAGAGTTACTACCGTACCAAATCCTATGGAGTTAGCATCAACATTCTCCGGTTTTACAATCTGTACCTTCTCCAGTTCTTCCTTGAGTTTACCTATTGTAGAGTTGAGCATTTCCTGCTTCTCTTTTGCAGCCTTATACTCTGCATTTTCCTTTAGGTCGCCAAGCAGCAAAGCAGCACCAATTTCCTTGGAGTTCTTAGGAACTTCAACTTCAAGAAGATGCTTGAGCTCTTTCTGCTTAGCCTCGTAACTGGCCTGTGTTGCCATAATACCACGGGGGATACTCTTGACAGCTTCAACCTCACCAGGAAGCTTGATATCCGGAAACTTTTGAGTGATAATATTCTTTATTGATATGAGTATTGAGGGGTCAAGCTGCTCCACATCAATAAGAAGACTGTAAACGCGTATTGCAGCTTCCTCATTAGCGGATTTAAGATATTTTACAATTCTCTCTTCCTGGAAGAGGAAAGACTGTACCTGCCTGTTAATCTTACGGTTAAAAGGTACGTTTTTACTGTTCTCTATCTCCCGGAAGCTTATATCAAGAAGATGAATAAAGTTGATAAGAACACGCTCAAAACTTATGGATAAAAGCTCCATAAACCATTTTTCATCAATATAGGTTCTTATAAGCCATATAAAAGCCTCTCTTTCTTCCTTGTATCTGTCGACAAGCTCTGTTACTATCTGCTGTATGATATCAGTTCTACCTGCATCTTTGAGGGTGTCTATAATATACTTGTTGAGATATGCGGGCAGAAGAACTTTGTAGGCTTCAGCCCATTTATCGGAATTAATCTTAAGATACTCCAGAAAAAGCCTCTTATACTCCGTATCCGATATTTTGGAAAACAGTTCCCGTACATCCCCAATTCTTTCAAAAAGCTCGGAGAGGTTAAAGTCTGCTTTTTCTCCCAGGTAGGGATATTTTCTAAAAAGCCTAGAAAGAAACAGAGCTGAAGTAATAGTATTCTCATTAACTTCTTCCAGTCTTAGAAAACCTATAAAATACTCAAGCATCTCATTAAAATATTCTGTATCAGGTTCTGCTTTCTCAAGATATTCTTCTATTGTCTTAAGCCTGGAAAAAAAGTTTCTCTCAGCTCTAAACTGCGTATAAAGTTTTTCTTCAAAACTTACAGGATGCATTCTTACCATATATCTATCAGACTTACCCGGAACATTACCAAGCATAGGATTTGTCTTAAGCTGCTCTCTTGCCTTTACACTCCATGTATTCCATTCTCTCTGTGATAGTATTGCAGGCACAAGCTCCGCTTTTATTTCTCTCATATTGGTATCATTACCAAGACTCTTTATAAGAGTTTCTACAGCCCATCTCGGTTTTGTCATAATCATTTTTTTAAGCTTTTCTTTGGAAGAAACAGCCTTTAGAACCCATATGTGAGATTTATCAAGAGCGGTAAGAGATTCTATCGCAAGAGAAAGACTCATGGAGTGGTTTCTCTTCTTGACAAAGTCTATGACAATCTCATTATTTTCTATGCTTCTTATCCTACCCACGCCCCAGCTTCTATGGAAAACAAAATTACCAACATCAAACTCGATATGCTTTTCAAAATCTTCTATTGCTTCATGAATATTTCTAAAGTTCTGTTCAAGAGAAGAAAGCTTGATATATTCGTTAAGATAGCTGTGTCCTTTGTACTTTTCTTTATATGCTTCTATGAGTTCTTTTCTTGCTCTGGGATCCTGAGGATCGTAATCCAATATTTTCTTTAACAGTGATATGGGTATATCCTTGTTTTTGTTGTTTTTATGAGCCTCAAAAAGAGAATAGATAAGTTGAATGGATTTCTGTATACCCGCTACCTGAGTAATCTTTGTCTCTGCATGCTCATAAAAGCTCAAATCATCCGGCTTAAGAGATATTAGCTTTTCCCATATTTCTTTGATGTTGGAGAAATCATTCTTATTGATATATCTGTGAAGAGCTTTTTTATAGAGATCAATTGCCTCATCGATTTTGCCGTTTTCTTCTTTTTTCTGGGCAAGTATCTTTACGAGCTCGGATTCCTCATAATCTACTTTTATAAGTCTTTCCCATATTTCCAGCTTCTTATCTTCCAAGCCCTCTGTCTCATACCAATGGGCAAGGGTTTTAAGAGCAAACCTGTTTTCTCCATACTGAAGAACCCTGTTACATAGATATTCTACTATTTTCCACTTGTGATGATCTGCAAAAAGTTCTATAAGAGCAGTAAGATTCTGATCATCTATAGGTCTTTTTTCTATTCTTAATATGCCAGAAATATATAGAGCAACCACACTGTTCTGAGTATGAGTAAGATGCTCATTGCATATTGTGAGAGCATCGTTTGCAATACCCTCGCCATGGATTTTATCAATGAGACTGTCAAACTCTTCGAACTGAGATACGGAATAACTTGACAAAGCAGCCCGTGTCCATTTTTCTTCTGTCAGTTTTTCTTGTAATTGCTTTTTAAGCTCATCAGACATAATATTTTTCTCCTATCTGGTGTAAAGTTTATAAATTTCAGAATCAAGAAGCTTTATTTTATATGCAGCATCCTTAATTTTTATTGGTTCTTCGTTCTTAAGCCTATAATGATCAATAAGCCAGAAGTATCTGTTAATAAGCCTGGGAACAATAACATCCCTGTTAGCCATCATATTCTTTAGCTCCTCTTCCATGGAAAAAATAGACTGCTTGAGTTTACCAACTTCAACAGACCTTAGCTCCCTTTTTATGTTGAATACTCCTAGCACAACACCATAAACAGGAAGCCATTCCTGAAGAAGAGGAGGAGCATAACCTCTAGCTTTTACCTCTTCTATCAGCTTTAATATCATCCCTGATTCCAGAAACTCAAGCTCAATAGCCTTAGGATCATAAAAAAAAGCCTCTCTAAAAAAAACCTTGGCAAGGTCAATATCTCCTAGGAGGGCATAACAATCCGCAAGTTCCGCAAGAAACGGAGAATATTCCGGTCTTTTTTTTACGACATGCTCAAGAATCTCTCTTGCATCCGCAAAGTTTCCAATACCCTTGTAGCAACGTCCCATCTTAAAAAAAAGCTCCGGTGGTTCATAAGAGCCGCTTGTTCTGGAATCCTTATAAGACCTAAGCGCCCTGGAAAAAAGATAATGTTTTATATTAAAAACAAGTTGTTCCGAGACACCTCCCATTCCCTCTGTCATCTTAACAAAGCTTTTTATGCCTTTGAGATACTCATCCCCCTGTGCTTCTTCTGTCTTGCCAGGAGATATTTCACTCTCTACATTTTGCACATACTGAATACAGTTTAAGCTCGCCTTTATCTGTATTTCCTGCTCAGGCGAATTAACTTTTATCAGGCTTCTGTTGAGCAATTTAAAAGCTTTCTCCCAGAGGCCAGCTTTAATATATTCATAAGCCTCCTGCAAAACCCTATTGAACCTGGAAACAGTATCTTCCACTATCAGCAACACCTACAAAAAGTATTCTTTATTATATCATCTATATAAAATTAGTCAATTGAGGTAGAGAGTATTGTCTTTTTTTACAATAATTTGTTTTATACCGAACGCACAGCCCTCAGCTTTTTGAGAAAAAACAGTAAAGGCAGTGAGGGCTGTGCTGCCTGCGGCGCAATGTACAAAAGAACGACTTTTATTTCTGCCGTAGGCAGTGTGTAACGCAATAGGCGTTACACACGTTCGATATAATTTAGTATTACAGGTATTGATTTTATCCCTGTAATGTCGAAAATAGGAATATAAAT
Organism: Spirochaetia bacterium 38H-sp; assembly: GCA_039023545.1. Classification (NCBI taxonomy): domain Bacteria; kingdom Pseudomonadati; phylum Spirochaetota; class Spirochaetia; order Winmispirales; family Winmispiraceae; genus Rarispira; species Rarispira pelagica. The sequence continues at coordinate 47,452 of JBCHKQ010000002.1, forward strand.
GAAAAGGGTTTTGTTTTTTCTGCTTTTTTTTCTCATTGTTTTTTATTCTTTTCCTCAGGCATACGACAGCTATGCATTGTATAGAGATGCGCTTATCCATATACAAAATGGAGAATATGATAGTGCAGAAGAGATTCTTTCTCAGCTCATAAAAAACAAGTCAGATAAATATTATGCAGATGCCCTTTTCTGGTATGCCAAAATTACACTCTCTTCCGGTGAGATTGACAAGGCTTCCTCTGCAATAGAGATTTTTTTGACACAAAAAGGCGTTAATCCCTCATATCTTGAGGAAGCAAAGTATCTTAAGGGTAGAATTTTGTTTCTCAATGAGGATTATGAGTCCTGTATAAAATATTATGATAATTTTCTGACTGAGTATCCTGAGTCTTCTTTCTATGCCAATTCGCTTTTTTGGACTGCAGAGTCAATGTTTAACCTTGGTTTGCTCAAAGAAGCAAGAAGTGTCTACGATACTATTGCAAAAAAGTATTCTGGTTCTTATAAGGCAGAAGCAGCTGCATACCGCGTAAAACTAATAGATTACGCCACACGCGAGGAAGAGCTTATAGACCTATTGCGATGGTGTCAGGAAGAGTACCTCAAGGTTGTAGAGCAAATGGGACAAAAAGAAAAAAGTTATAAAGAGGCTCTGTCTGTTTATCAAAAGAGGCTTGCAGAGGCACCTTCTTCCGAGGAGTATGAGGCACTACAAAAAAAGGTGGAGGAACTTACTGCAGAAAACGAGGCTCTTAAGAAACAAATACAGGAGCTAAAATCAGGTGTCTCATCTTCTGCGATAGGACAATAGCAGTTTTTGTTTATATTTTTAGGTTGCAAAAACAAAGTATCTGTTTTTTACTTTTCAATTACAGAAAAATCCTATAAAATTGACACAAGAATAAAACGGTAGGCTCAATGGCAGAAATAATAGAAAAAGCAAAAACACTGTATAAAAAGAAAAAATACGGAGCAGTTATACAGCTCCTTGAGCCAAGAATTTTTGAGTACAGGGAGCATGTGCTTTTTTACAGGCTACTGGGATATTCCTGTCTGCAGGTTGGAGACTACGGAGGAGCCAATACCTATCTTTTGAGAGGGCATAACTTGCGTCCAGAAGATCCGGATATCAGGCATTGCATAGCACTGTTGTATCTTAGAAAAGGGGATATAACGACTGCTTTGCAGCACTGGCTGGATATTTTGGATGACTTTCCAGAACATAGGCTCTCCAAAAGAGCAATGAACATAGTAAAAGGCTTTAAAACGGACGATGATTTTGACAACTTTATCCTGTCGTCACGATTTAAATCGCTTTTTCCATCTCTCAAATTTTCCAGCAAAAAATGGCCTGTTATTGTTGTTGTGTTTTTATTATGTGTAGCAGGTGCTGGGACTTTTTATTACTACCAAACCAATGCTTATGCATCTCTTCCTCCCGAGGCTGCAAAAGCCTTGATTGCAGTTGAAAGAACAGATTCCAATATACTTCGCACAGAGGGGGAGTTTAAGTACCTGCTCACAGAAGGAGAAGTAGACACCTTAAAGCAAACTATCAAGGTGTCTATGTTAGAATACAACGACAATATGGCCAGATACGCTATAAACAAGCTGCTATTGTCTAATATTTCTGACACGTTAAAGAAGAGTATTAATGGGCTTAAGAGATTTTTGAAAACTCCGGAGTTTGGCAGGCTTAAGACTAATTTTGAGTATGAGAAGATTGTTAAAGAACCATGGCTATACGATGGTGTTTTTATCCAATGGAAGGGGCGTATAAGCAATCTTAGAATAGAGGATAATGTTATCCGTTTTGATTTTTTGGTGGGTTATCATACAAAAAAAGTTCTTAAGGGTATTGTCCCTGTTATTATAGATTTCCCCATAAGTCTTGATCCAGAGAGAGCCTATGAGCTTCTTGCACAGGTTGTATATGACAGTGGTCATGCTACTGGCTTTTATCTTGATTGTGTATCCATAAGATGGCTAGGAGAATAATATGAGGGCTGTTGTACAGCGTGTGTCTTCCGCAAGTGTTTCTGTTGATGGCTCAGTGGTGTCTTCTATAGATTTTGGGTTTCTTGTTCTTCTTGGTGTTGCTGCATGTGATAACAAGGATGATGCCGAGTTTTTGGCGGATAAGGTGGCCAATCTCAGGGTTTTTTCCGATGAGGATGGTAAGCTCAATCGTTCTATTCTGGATATTGCAGGTCAGGTGCTTGTTGTTTCCCAGTTTACTCTTATGGGTGATGCAAGAAAGGGCAGGCGACCTTCTTATAATTCTGCGGCTCCGCCTGCGCTTGCAGAAGAGCTTTACGAGTATTTTTGTATAGTGCTATCTAGTTATGGTTTGGATGTTAAAAAGGGGGTTTTTAGAGCTCATATGGATGTGCGGCTTTGTAACGACGGTCCTGTTACTATTTTGCTTGATTCCAAGAAGCTTTTCTAGTTCTGCTGTAGCATCATAGTAAGCGAGCTACGGGCAGTATTCTTATATGTTTTGCTTTATGCTTGCCTAAGGCAGGAGCTAGAGCGCCTGCTTGTCTGTTTACTCTATGGGGCGCTCTTGCGACGTTCGGTATATTTTTATAATACGGATTGCAGTCTGTGCTGTGTGCAGTGTGGTCTTGACTGTTGGCTTTTGCCTGCATACTATAGATGTTTAAGGAGTTATCATGGCAGATAATAATGATGTAAAAAAAGAAAAACTTAAAGCTCTTGAGGCCGCACAGCTTCAGATAGAAAAACAGTTTGGCAAGGGTGCTATTATGCGCCTTGGTGCCAATTCTCTTATAGAAGGACTGGAGGTTATTCCGTCCGGTTCTATCGTCTTGGATGCTGCACTAGGTGTCGGCGGATATCCCAAGGGTAGGATTATAGAGATTTACGGTCCGGAATCTTCTGGTAAAACCACTTTGGCTCTGCACGCTATTGCGGAGACTCAGAAAAAAGGCGGAATAGCCGCCTTTGTCGATGCGGAGCATGCGCTTGATCCTACTTATGCAAAAAACCTGGGTGTAAATATCGATGAGCTTTGGGTGTCTCAGCCTTCGTCGGGTGAGGAGGCTTTAGAGATTACTGAGTCGCTTGTGCGTTCTGGTGCAGTTGATATTATCGTAGTTGATTCTGTTGCTGCTCTTACGCCTCAAGCAGAAATCAATGGCGATATGGGAGATTCTCATGTCGGACTTCAGGCTCGTCTTATGAGTCAGGCACTTAGAAAACTTACCGGTGCTGTCAATAAGTCAGGCACTTGCCTTATTTTTATAAATCAGACAAGAATGAAAATTGGCGTAATGTTTGGCAATCCTGAAACAACAACAGGAGGCAATGCACTCAAGTTTTATGCAACAATCAGACTGGATGTGAGAAAAGCAGAAACAATCAATGAGGGTGCTGATAATGCCGTGGGAACTAAGATTAGAGTCAAGGTTGTTAAGAACAAGGTTGCACCACCGTTTAAAAAAATAGAACTAGAGATGGAGTTTGGCAAGGGTGTTTCTTCTATTGCCAGCCTGGTGGATGCAGCAGTAGAGCATGGAATACTACAAAAAAGCGGAAGCTGGTACTCCTATGGGGAAGAAAAAATCGGACAGGGCAGAGAAAATGCTAAGAAATTTCTGCTTGATAATCCGGAACTTGCAAAAAACATAGATACTGCAATAAGAAAAAAACTATTTCCCCATCTTTTTAAAGAGACACAAAAACAGGAGGAAAAACCAGCGGGTAGCAAGAAAAAAAAGACAGAAGAAGCAGCAGGTGAGGTATTGTTCTAACAATGCCGCAATCCTTTCTAAGCTTGGGCTCCAACCAAGGAGACAAGGAAAAAAACATAAAATCCGCAATAAATGACCTATCAGCAAGCGTAGAAATCCTTGCTGTATCCAAAGCATACATAACACAACCTCTTTACTACCATAATCAAGAAGATTTTTTAAATCTTGCACTAAAAATAGAAACAACACTCCCACCAGAAAAACTGCTAAACACCATAAACAAAATAGAAAAAAAATACGGCCGCGACAGAGAAAAAGAACAGAGATATGGCCCAAGGCCCCTGGACATAGACATCATACTCTACGACAACATAATAATAGACACACCACACCTTAAAATCCCGCACCCTAGACTATACGAGCGAGCCTTTGTTCTGATACCACTCTTAGAACTTGACCCCAAACTTACATGTCCAAAAACAAAAAAACCGCTCAGAACCTACCTAGACAGCATAGACCAATCCAACTGGACAAAAACACCAAAAGGGCTAACCCTTTTTTAGAAAGTCTTTTACATTGTAATTTTAAAAAAATAAAACCGAACGCGGGAAAAGCATACGCTTTCCCCGCTGCCTTCGGCAAAAAAGATAATCGCAATATACATACACAACAGTATTCAAACAAAAAGAACAATCTGATATACTCCATCCAAACTCAAAAATCGGAAAACAAATGGACCAAAAAGAAGAAGAAAAATACAACATAAAAACAGAAGCTTTTGAAGGGCCTCTGGATCTGCTACTTTTTTTGATAAAAAAATCGGAAATAAACATATATGACATTCCAATAGCAGAAATAACAGAACAGTATTTGGAATATCTCAAATATGCAGAAAAAGTAGACCTAGAAAACATAACAGAATTCTACGTAATGGCAGCAACACTGATATACATAAAATCACAGATGCTTTTACCAAGAACAACAGAAGATCTGTCGGAAGACATAGAAGATCCCAGAAAAGAACTGGTGGACAAACTGATAGAATACCAAAAGATAAAAAAGCTAACATCCCTTATGGAAAAGCAAATGGAGACAGAAGATCCCTTATTGTGGTTTAGCAGAAAGAAACAACAACCGGCATTACCATTTGACAACAAAGAAACCACAGAAGAAATGGACATATGGGAACTCTTTCAAGTATTCTCAAAAATGATATCCGATCTTTCTGCAGAGAAGATAATAGACCTGTATGAAGAAATAAGCACAAGCGAAAAACTTGCACTAATGTATGAAAAACTGGAAGACAGAGATGAGTTTCCCTTTACAGAGCTTATAACAAGACCGGATTCCATAATGGATATAATTTGCGCCTTTCTAGCAGTACTGGAAGCAAGCAAAAACAAAATAATAAAAATATTCCAAAACAAAATGTTTGGTGATATCTTTATAAGAAGAAGAGAAAATAAGGAGAACACAGAGGAGGATGAAACTGACACGTGAAGCATCACTAATAGAAGCAATACTGTTTCTGGAAAACGAACCCTTATCAATAGACCAGTTGGAAAAAATAACAGGGCTTCCCAAAAATGCGGTAGAAACCGTTTTGGAAGAATTAAAAACAGAGTACGAAAAAGACTACCATGGAGTTTGTTTGTACATGTCACCTGACGAGGTATTCTTTGCTCCCAAAAAAGAGCTTTGGCCATACCTCAAAGATAGATACGGCAAAAAAACAGGCAATAAACTTAGCAAAGCGGCACTTGAGACACTGGCTATAATTGCATACAGACAACCCATAACCAAGGCAGAAATAGAAGCAATAAGAGGAGTTTCCTCTGATGCAATGGTAAGACTTCTTATGTCTAGAAACCTCATACAAGAAACAGGAAAAAAAGATGTTCCAGGAAGACCTGCAATGTACGGGACAACCAAAGATTTTTTAAGAGCGTTTGGACTTAGAAGTATAGCTGACCTACCAAAACTAGAAAAAGAAGAGGCGGAAAAATTTGAACTCAATGGATAAAAAAAAGCTGAGATTACAAGTGTTTCTTGCAAAAGCCGGACTAGGCTCAAGAAGACACTGTGAATCACTCATAGAAGAAGGAAGAGTTGCTGTCAACGGAGAGACAGTGCAACAACAAGGCATAACTGTAAATCCTGATTCAGACACAATAACCCTTGACGGGAAAAAAGTAAGAATAGAAAAAAACAAGATATACATAGCTTTACACAAACCTCCAGGATACATGTGTTCTCATAGAGATGACAAAGGAAGACCTCTTATATATCAATTGGTTTCACCAATAATCAAAGAACGCCTCTTTACGGTGGGAAGACTTGATTTCTTATCATCTGGATTAATCTTGCTGACAAACGATGGAGATTTTGCAGATAAAATAATGCACCCATCCGGATGCATAGAAAAAGAATACCTTGTAGAAACAAAAAAACCAGTAGAAAAGACTTTTCTTGATAAATACAAAAAAGGCATATATATAAAAGGCATAAAATACACTCTCAAGCGATACAAATGGTACGGCCCAAACAAATTTGCACTCATACTTGAGGAAGGCAAAAACAGAGAAATAAGGAATATACTTCATGCTTGGAACATACCGGTTGCAAGGCTGCACAGGATCAGAATAGGGCCTGTACAACTTGCAACTCTAAGACCGGGAGAATTTAGAAAACTTACAGAAAGAGAAATAAAAGGACTTATAAATGCAGATAATAGTGGCAATTGACGGACCTGCAGGAGTAGGTAAAAGCACAATAGCCGACATGGTGGCAAAAAAACTGGAAGCAGCACACATAAATTCAGGGGATTTGTACAGAGCTGTAACATATCTATTTCTGCAGACAGGCATAGAATACAGTGATGAAGCCATACTAAGAATAGCCAAAAAAACAAAATTTTCTATATCCAACAGAAAACTACATATAGAAAGCATAGAAAAAACTGAGCTTTTGCACACAGACTTGGTAGACAGCATGGTGGCAAAAATATCATCATTGCCAGAACTTAGAGAAGTTATCAATAAACAAATGAGAGAACTTTGTAAAAATAATAAAGCAGTTGTGGAAGGAAGAGACATAGGTACGGTTGTTTTTCCGGACACACCGTATAAGTTCTTCCTGGATGCTTCAATAAAAGAACGAGCCCGCAGGAGATACAATCAGGGAACATCAAAAAAAACACTGCAGGAACTGGAAGAAACAATAGCAGAAAGGGACAAGATAGATAAAAATAAGGAAAAAGGAGCCCTAAGACCTGCAGAAGATGCAATATATATTGACACATCTGACTTGACCATACAGCAAGTTTATGAGAAAGTACTAGAAATAATAGAGTCAATTTCCCTCAACAGGAGTATGGAGAGCGTAATGGCAGATAAGGAAAAAATCAACATCGACACAACCACAGAAGAGCAAGCACCTGCTGCAACAGCAGAACAGGAAGAGCTTCAGGAGATGTATTTAAAAAACATAGAAGAGCTTTCAGAAGGTGCCCTAGTAGAAGGAACAGTCGTTGAAATCAACAATGATTATGTATACCTGGATGTCGGTTACAAGTCAGAAGGGCAGGTTCCCATATCGGATTTTGATGAACTCCCCAAGATAAATGATACAGTATCTGTAATCATAGTAAAGAAAGAAACATCAGATGGACATGTTCTTGTATCAAAGAAAAAAGCAGATCAGAAGTCTTTCTGGAAAACAATAAAAGAATCTTTTCAGGAAAAAAAGCCAATCAAAGCAACCATAAAGAGTGAGATAAAAGGTGGCTTTGTGGTGGATTTCGGATACGATGTTACCGGTTTTTTACCTTATTCGCAGGTGGATATAGATAGGATAGAAAATTCTTCGGAATATATAGGTTTAGAATCTTTCTTCTACATAGAAAAGCTTTTTTCCAATAAAAGGGTTAACATAGTAGTATCAAGAAGAAAATACCTAGAAGAGGAAAGAGATAAAAAAAGACAGGAATTCTTTGAAACAAAAAAAGAAGGTGACATTGTAGAAGGTATAGTAAAATCCTATGCACCATTTGGTGCCTTTATAGACCTTGGAGGCTTTGATGGCCTTTTGCACATACAGGATATGAGCTGGGGCAGAGCAACAAGGCCCAAGGACTATGTGAAAAAAGGCAAAAAAATTCAGGTAAAAATAGTAAAATTAGATAAAGAGAACTTCAAAGTCAATCTTTCTTTAAAAGAGCTCAAGGAAGATCCATGGAGTAGTTTTGCTACAAGATATGCTGTGGGGGATGTAGTAGAAGGCACTGTTACCAAGTTGATGCCTTTTGGTGCATTTGTAGAAATAGAAGAAGGTATAGAAGGTCTTGTTCATGTATCTGAGCTATCTTGGGTAAAAAACATAAAGCATCCCAAAGAAGTCCTTAAAACCGGTAAAAAAATACAAGCAAAAATACTTGATTATGACGTAGATGAGAGAAGACTTTCCCTTGGTATACGTCAGTTGCAGGAGAACCCATGGGATACAATAGAAGAAAGATATCCTGTAGGAATGAGGACAACGCGTCCCATAAAAGAAGTTGTAAAAGAAGGTGTGGTTGTAGAGCTGGAAGATGGTATAGAAGCATTTATGCCTGTAGATAATATATCATGGAAAGAAAAAATATCCGATGCCACAACATTGTATACAGCAGGTCAGGAACTGGAATTCTGCATCACAAGAGTAGATAAGAGAAGAAAAAGAATACAAATTGGTGTAAAACAGCTTTCAGAAAATCCATGGAAAGCCCTTGCCAAGGCATATCCAGAGGGAAGCATAATAGAAGCAACCGTAAAAGAAATAAATGAAAATGGCGTTGTTGTGACCGTCCAGAACGATCTGGAAGGATTTATTCCCAACAGACAGCTATCCGATACTGCAATAGAAAGCCCAGAAAAAACAAAAGAAAAGATAAAAGAAGGTGACAAACTCAACGCACTTGTGCTTGAACTCAAGCCTGCAAAGCATAGGCTAATTCTTTCTGTGCGAGAAAAAGTAAGAAGAGAGCAAAAAGAAGAAATGGGTAGATATCTGCACAAGGATGATAACGAGGCTACTTTTACTATGGCAGATTTACTGTCAAAAAGCGATGATGAGGAGTAGTCTTTAATGATATGATTTTTTCCTCGGATACTGTTGATAAAAAAAGATTGGAAAAACTCATAGAGATCAATCTTAGAATTAATTCCAAATATTCGGACAGCAAGGATCTCCTGGAGGAGATTCTTGCTTCTTCTATGGAACTTACAGAAGGAGAATCTTCTTCTCTTCTTCTTTTAAACAAAGAACTAAACAGACTGTATTTTGAAATCGCTCTTGGAGTAAAAGGCTCAGAAGTAAAGCGTTTTTCATTAAAACCTGGTGAGGGAATTGCGGGATGGGTTGCAAAACACAATAAATCTCTCATTGTCAATGATGTGGAAGATGATCCCAGACACTTTCCAGAGATAGATAAAGAAACAGGTTATAGAACAAAATCTATACTTGCCGTACCCATGAGGGTGAGAGAAGAATGTGTAGGAGTTATAGAAGTACTCAATAAAAAAGGCGGTAGACCTTTTGATCAATCAGACCTGGAATGGCTGGAGGTTTTTGCTAATCAGGCAGGAATAGCTATACAAAATGCAAAATATCTCCAAAAAATACATGATGAGATAAACCATCTACAAAATCAGATAACAACAGCTCAAGGCTATCATACACTTATCTATAAAAGTAAAGCAATAGAAGAAAAACTTCAACTTGTAAATAAAATAGCAGCAACGGATTCTTCAGTACTGATACTGGGGGAAAGCGGAGTAGGAAAAGAACTCTTTGCAGAGCAAGTACATTTAAATAGTAAAAGGAAGCAGGGCCCATTTGTGCGTGTCAACTGTGCAGCCCTGCCGGAAACCTTGTTGGAGAGTGAACTTTTCGGTCATGTGAGAGGTGCTTTTACTGATGCTGTCAACGATAGAAAGGGTAGGTTCGAACTTGCTCATGGCGGAACAATCTTCCTTGACGAAATAGGAGAACTTCCACTTACCATACAAGCTAAATTACTGAGAGTCTTACAATATAAAACATTTGAGAAAGTAGGCTCAAGCGAACCAATTCAGGTTGATGTGAGAATAATAGCAGCAACTAATAGAGATATAGAGAAAGCAGTAGAAGAAGGTACTTTTAGACAGGATTTGTATTACAGACTCAATGTCCTGCCGCTATACATTCCGCCTCTAAGAGAAAGAGTAGAAGATATCCCGATATTATCGGAATTCTTTATAAAAAAATATGCCAGAGAAATGAATAAAAATATAAGCGGTTTCACTCCCGATGCTCTTGACTCTCTTTTGAGATACACATGGCCGGGAAATGTAAGAGAGTTGGAAAATGTAATAGAAAGATCTGTTGTGATAAGTCAAGGAGATTACATAGAAGCAAAAGACCTTATGCTTTCATCAACAGCAGAAATAACAGATATATACGAGCAAAAAAGTCTTAAAGACGCAATAAATATATTCAAAAAGAATTTCATACAAAATGCATTGAGAAATAATAAAGGAAACCAGACACTAACAGCAAAAAAATTGGGAATACAAAGAACATATCTTGCAAAACTTATAAAAGAATTAAATATTAATTTATAATTTATTTAAGGAGTTATTATGCAACCTCAGGAAAAAACACCTGCTGCTAATGGAAAAATTATCTCATTTATTTTAAAAAACAGATGGATAATTACAGCTGTTGCTGTTGCTGTAATTGTTGTGTTCACAGGAGTTATGGGATACCTTTCTGTGATAGATACAAAAAACAAAAAAGCTGCCATAGAGCTGGAGAACCTGACAGAAAAGTTAGGTGAATGGATTTCAGAAACAGATCAAACTAAAAAAGAGGCAATAGAAAAAATATTAACCGAAAGATTGCAGAAAATTGCTTTAGATTACAAAAATACATTTGCATCACAGAGAGCATACTATATACTTGGCGAACTGTTCTACCAAAAAGAAAATTGGGAAAAAGCAGCAGAATACTACAAAAAAGTCGCCTCTGCCAATAAAAACTATCTTTCTTTCGTTTCTTTAAGCAATCTGGCTGTATGTATGGAAAATAATGGTAAACTAGAAGATGCAATAAAGACCTATAAAGATATAATAGCATCAGGTTTAAAACCTCTTATTCCTCGAGCAAAGTTTAATCTGGCAAGATTACTGGAAACTACAGGTAAAAAGGAAGATGCAATAAAGGAATACAGCAGCCTTAGTGAGGACTATCCAAACAGCATGTGGACAAATATCGCAAAACAACGACTTCTACTACTTGAGATAAGTAATTAAACCTCTGATAATATTAGGAGGAGGCAAAAATGTCAGTAAAAAAGAAAAAAATATTTGAGCCTAAAATTTTCGGCTTGATGATTGGTCTATTTATTTTTTTTGTTTTCCTCCTCCTAAAACTCTACACATCTATCCCGCAAAGATTAGAACTAAAAGTTTTTGATACCTTTTTGATGTTAAAACCGGAAGCAACAAGAGAAATAAAGACAGCAGAGGGAAGAACTCAAATTATAAGAACTCACAAAATTTCTGATGACATTCTGATTCTAGGAATTGATTTTAAGACTCTTAGCAACATAGGTAAATGGCCTTTCGATAGAGCTGTACATGCAAATCTTATAAACGGTTTTACAAGAGTCACAGATATCTCTCAGCGAGAAAATTCTATTTTGTTAGATATATTTTTCGTAGAACCACAGAAAGATGCATATAACGATGCTTTGCTGGTAAAAAGCATACAAGATAACAATAGAGTTTTTCTAGAAACCGTGCTGGAACTCGGAGAACCCCCTCTTAAATTCAAAGAAGAACTATATAAAAGGCAAAAAACTCTAGTTGATACATATGGAGAAATAAAAAACATAAAAGGAAACTGGGAAGCTGTAATGCCTTTCTATGGCATGCAACCTCCGCTTGTACCATACGGAAAAGCAGTAAAGGGATATGGGCATGCCAATTATATAGCAGATGAAGACAAAATATTCAGACGACAACCATTAATAGCAAAATTAAGTACTTTAATCGATGTAATACCAGTAGAATCCTTAACACCAGATTACAAATTGAATAGAAATTATTTTGAGAGATTAGCATGGGTGGATAAAGAAGGTTTTGAACATTCCGTAAAATATCCTCTAACAAATCAAAGTATAATAGAGCTGAAAAATACGTTAAAGAAAATGGCACCCCCTGTAGAAGAGGATACTGATTCAGACGGTGTTATAGATAAAACTTATTATATTGTAAAAAAATACAGAGATGAATTTATTCCTGCAATTACACTGTCATTAGCTCTTCAATATATGAATAAAAGTCTTGATGATGTTGAAGTTGTTTTAGGAAAATATATAAAAATAAAAAATCCGCAGAAATTCAATAGCAGCACTGGAAAATGGGAAACTTATAAAATAGTAAAACAACCAGCACAATATAAAGATGGGGAAATAATAAAACAGACCGAATATCAAGAACTCGATGAGTTAAAAATCCCCATAGACGAACAAGGAAAAATGTTGATAAATTTCATGGGTCCAGGTTCTGATCCAACAGGATACCAAACTTTTCCCGTTAAATCATATTATGCATATGCAACTAACATTCCTCCAAGTAACCAGGATAAATGGCGACCATCAAGAGGAGTTGCTAATAAAATAATATTGGTAGGAGCCTTTGCAAAAGGAATGGCAGCAGATGAAAAGCCAACTCCTTTTGGCCTTATGTACGGTGTAGAAGTCCATGCCAATGCATTAAACACCATTTTGATGAATAACTTTATAACTCCGTTGGAAGACTATTACAATATAGCAATTCTTCTTCTGTTCATACTCCTAATCTGCTTTTATTCTTCCAGAATGTCCACGCCAGTAGCATTTATTTTAACTCTTTTTATCTCTCTTGGATTCTTTTTCATTTCTAATTTTATAGTTTTTGATATCTACAATACTACTATGGATGTAGCATTTCCAATAGTTGCCGGATTATTTTCTTTTGTTTCAATCGTTGTATACAGAGTTATGACAGAAGAAAAAGATAAAAGACTAATAAGAGAAACTTTCGGCAAATATGTTAATCCAAGTGTTGTTGATCAAATTTTGTCAAATCCGCCAGAATTGGGTGGAGTAGACAAAGAGCTAACAGTCCTGTTTTCTGATATAAGAGGCTTCACAACACTATCGGAGACAATGACTCCTCAGGAATTAGTAAACCATCTCAATGTGTATCTGACAGAAATGACTAATATCATTTTCGAGTTGGATGGCACACTTGATAAATATGTTGGTGACGAAATAATGTGTTTTTGGGGAGCTCCCATATCACAAGAGGATCATGCTTTAAGAGCTTGTAAGTGTGCTATAAGACAGATGGATGCTCTAAGAAAATTAAATGAAAGCTGGCCACCCGAAAAAAGATTGAATATTGGAATAGGTATAAACTCAGGCATAATGACGGTTGGCAATATGGGGTCCCCAGGTAGGATGAACTATACCTTAATGGGTGATAATGTCAACTTGGGAGCACGCCTGGAAGGAACCAATAAGATGTACATGACAAACATTATAATCAGCGAATATACTTATGCACTTGTAAAAGAACACGTGATTGTGAGAGAGCTTGATAATATACGTGTAAAAGGCAAAAACAAACCTGTACTCATTTATGAGTTGATTGACATAGTAGATGAATAACTTTTACAAAAATATTAAATATATATTTATAATATTAAATATATCAATTCTATTCTCATGTGGACTTGAGCAGGGATATATATTGTACAGCATTGATCCAACGACAATAGAGCCGTTATCCATCCAGAGCGGAAAAACAGGTTTTTCGTATTCCGGAGAAAATTCAAGCATTGTAGCATTCACTGGTTTTGAATTATATTATAAATTTTTTGCAGCAGATTCAGAATATAGTAGTAGAGATACATTTATGACAAATGAAACATATTTGACGACAAAAACAACAATAGAAAGTGAAATATCAAATACCCAATCGGTTTTATCCCAGTATGGCTTTAGGAGAGTGATAAGAACAGACAAACCATCTTTACCACTTATACCAATATCTAACAAAACAGGAAGTTATGATATAGTCGTAGATATCATAACAGATGCAACAGAAGGAAAAATATTTGTTTCCGGAGATGAAAATTATGATTTTATTATAAGAAGGAATGTACAAGTTAATGGTGAATACTTATCATTTATGAATCTAACAATAGGACAAGATGATTTTACTCAATCCGGAAGCTATTATTATTTATGCTTTGTTGTCATGTCCTACGGAGTAGACGAACAACTCAACAGTATCTACAGTAGTGCAGTGTTTTTAAAACCAATAAATGTTACGAGTTATATAATACCATAAAGTCAGCTTCTGATAATATATATTCTGTCTAATTAGGAGATATTATGAACAACTCCCCAATAGAGGAACTCAAATCTATAATAGAAACACTAAGAGGTCCTAACGGATGTCCTTGGGATAAAAAACAGACCCCTATGACAATGCTTGACGCATTATGGGAAGAGGTCGCAGAATTAAACATTGCTATAGTAAATAGTGATATTGAAAATATCGAAGAAGAAATTGGAGATGTTATTCTGGTATTATTCATGATCATTCAAATATATAAAGAACAATCTCAGTTGGATTACGAAAACATATTTATCAAATTAAACAATAAGTTGATAAGAAGACATCCGCATGTTTTTGGTAAAGAAAAAGCATCAACAGCAGAAGAAGCTTTAACACACTGGAACAAAGAAAAAAGAAAGGAAAAAAAAGCAATTACCAACAACTTATTAGATTTTCTTAATAATGATTTTGAAAACAGTTTTAAATCCCCCTACATCTTAACATATGTATTACAGGAAAAATTATCACAGATTGGATTTGATTGGGAAGATTCCATAGGCCCTCTTAATAAAATAAAAGAAGAAATATTGGAAATTGAACACGAATTCAATAAAGATAATAAAAACAAAGAAAACTTATCTACGGAAATAGGAGATCTAATATTCTCTGTAATTAACTTCTCCAGAAAGGAAAAAATCTCTCCTGAAAAATCCTTACTAATGACACTAAAGAAGATAAAAAAAAGATTTATAAAAATGCACCAACTAAATCCAGACTTTGAAAATTTGGATTTAAAATCTATGGATACTCTATGGAATATTTCAAAGAATGCAGAAACTGATGACTGTTAAGAGTATAATTACCTATTTTCAGTATACTTTCTTCTTTTGTTATATGTACAGGAAATTCCGAAGTTATCTCAATAAGTTTTTTTATTGTTAGTGGTTTTTTTTCTGGAACCAAACTTATTACTAGAGTATCTTTTTTTATTGCAATCTTGTCTCCAAAAATACTATCTTTGAGCTTATCTAGAATTTCCTTCATATTCTCAGAGTATATCCTGTACTTGTTTCCAATATGCAAAGAGGATATAGAGCTTGGTTTTTTATTGCCTTTTTTATAAGTAAACAATTTAACTTCTTTTATGGATATTCCTTCTGGAAAAAATTGATTTAGATATCTTGTTTTTAGCATCACATCAAGCACTCCCCACTTGGATGTCAGAATCTCAAACTTAATCATTTCATCCAGAGATTCGACACCTATAGGTGTTGGGTTCAAAAATTCCATAATTGGATGAGGAGAAAAACCATTGCTATGTTTTAGTTTAAACCCTGCTCTGGTGAGAGATTTTTGGAAGACATCTACTAGGTTCCTTTGAGAAATAAATTGAGCTGTTTTTTCTTTAAAAAATCTCATATAAACAATAGCAGTTGTATCGTAACTGACAAAGTGTTTAAAAATTAAAGGTTTAAGTAATTGACCATTAGAATTATTTTTTATTCTTATTTTAGAATTACATATTCCACATGGATGACTACAAGTATCAACACATATATCTGTATATTGTTTTTCATTTGACAATAGGTATTCTTTCTTAAGATAATTCTTTGATAATCCTATATTAATATTGTCCCAAGGCAATTCAGTTTCTAGTTCTTTTTTTGAAACTATGTAGTTTACATAATCATTATATTCTTTGTTAAAAAGATTTAACCATATATCTTCCTTTAAATAATCATCCCATGCATCAAATCTGGCTCCCCTACTCCATGCTTTATAGCATATTTCACCTGAAACGTGAGTTCCTCTGGAAATAATACCTTCTATCAGAGATTGAAGAGGATTATGATAGCTAATCTTTATTCTCTTGTTATATATAAATGCATCTAAAATTTCCTTTATTCTCAAACTCGCTTCTTCTGGAGATAACTGCCCTGCCCATTGAAATGGCGTATGTGGCTTTGGCACAAATGTTCCCAAGCTAATACTCAGGTTTAATTTTGTTTTTTCATATATATTATTAATAAAATCTATTATGCCTTTTACTTCAGAAGGATCATCCAAATTTCCCGGCAAACCTAGCATAAAATAAAATTTTGCACTTCTCCATCCTCGTTCTTTTGCCAGGTTTAAAATATTGATTATCTTATTTTTATCTATGTTTTTATTTATCTGCACTTGCCCTTTCTCATAAGGAGTTTCAATCGCAAAGGTTAATCCGCTCTTTCTACCAACACTTATCTTGTCCAATAACTCAAGAGAAAATGAATTTATTTTTAATGAAGGAAGAGCAAAAGAAATGTTTTCATCGGCAAATATAGCATTAAGGTTATCCACCAATTCCCCAATTTGAGGATAATCTCCGCTGCTTAAAGAAGCTAAAGTAATATCTCTATATCCATAGTAATTATACAACCAAAAAACTTCTTGATATATATTTACTATACTTTTAATTCTCTGAGGTCTATAAAAGAAGCCCGCATGACAAAATCTACATCCGTTAGGACATCCTCGCATTATTTCAACAGTTCCATTATCCTGTGAAATTTTTATTGATGGAACAGGAAATTTTATTTTGAAAGATTTCTCGCCAAAATTTTTCCATATGGCTCTGTAAGTTTTTTCTTTTTTTCCAGGAAACCAGCAATTAGTAGAATTTTTAAAATGATTTATAATAGAATTTCTCTTACTATATTTCCTTATTTCGAATATATTTATCGATGAAAAAAAACTTTCGCCAAGTTCCTCAAACTCTCCTATAAATGCAAAATCAACAAAATCTGAAAATGGTAATGGATTTGTAACAGCAGGACCACCAATTATAACAACAGGATCTGTTTCTTTTCTATCTGATGTAAAAATAGGTATATTGGAAGATGATAATAATGTAAAAATATTTGTAAAGCAAAGCTCATAACCTATTGATACAGCTAATATATCAAATTTTTTAATAGGCGTCCTCGTTTCAAGAGATAAGAGTTCTTCATTATTCATCTGTAAAGATTGCTCCATATCCGTATCAGGAATAAAGACTCTTTCACAATTTATATGAGGATAAGAATTTAATCGGGTGTACAAATATTTAATAGCAGAATTTGCCATACCAATTTCATACTTATCAGGAAAACACAAGACAATATTTAGATTGTCTCGGGAGAAAGACTTATGGGATATTCCAGCCTCCCCACCCATATATTGTATGGGATTTCTAACATTTGTATATATCATATAACGTCCTATACTATAATACTATATCTATTTTTAGATATATTTAAAACAATACTGATAGCTAATAATGACATCCAAGTTGAGGAGCCCCCATACGATAAAAGGAGAAGCGGAATTCCTGTGATTGGCATTATTCCCATAGTCATTCCCACATTTACTAAAAAATGAAACATAAATATGGTAGCAATACCACTGGCCAACAATTTTCCAAAGACATCAGAACATTGCATTGCGACATATATCATTCTAATAATTAAGTAGGCATATAATAAAAAAATAACAGTACCTCCTAAAAATCCCCATTCTTCTGCAATAATAGAAAAAATAAAATCAGTACTTTGTTGAGGAAGATATCTTAAATGGCTTTGAGTACCATTTAAAAAACCTTTTCCCACAGCACCACCGGAACCAATAGCAGTTAGAGACTGTATAATATTCCATCCTGCCCCCTTAGAATCCACACTAGGATCAATAAAGACAGCTAATCTCATTATTTGATAATCCTTCAAAATTTTTCTTGCAAGGATAGACACACCAAGAGGAAAGAAGAATATTAACATAAAATAGTTAACCCAGTAAAATATTCTAATTTTTGTAAGATAATATGCAATCAATAAAATTATACATATAAACAATGAGGTTAATAAAATAATATTTGTCAGGTCTGATGTAAAAATAAGTATAATTGATTCATCAAAACCCAAAGCTTTTCCTAAAAAGGGGAAAATTATCCATAGGAATAAAGAAAAAAGGAAGAAAATTATAAAAATCACATATTTAAAAGAAGCCCCAGCAACATAAATAACCGTCAAAAATATAGGAATAAAAACAAGTGCAGTTCCCAAATCGGGTTGTAAAAGAATAAGTATAAAAGGAAAAAATATTATTAAAGAGCCTTTAAGTATAGAATTGATATCTTTATAATTTAAATTTCTATTTGCTGTATATGAAGATATCAGAAGAAGAGCTGATATCTTCATAAACTCTGACGGTTGTATTCCTAAAAAAGATATTCCCAACCAGGCCTTAGCTCCACTTACTGTTTTTCCAACAATCAAAGTTATAATAATAAGGAATATATTTGCCCAATAAATATAAACAGATATCTCTTTGTAATATCTATAATTGACAGAAGAAAAAAATAATAGCAAAATAAATCCAACACTGCTCCATAATATTTGCTTAACAAATTCATAGCTAACCAACTTGTTATCAGAATCAACATTACTGGAATATATAAAAAGGATACCTATAACAAGCAATATAATCACTATAAATAAAATGGACCAATCCTGATCTTTCCATATGCTTTGTATATTAATATTAACCATATATACTCCTGACTAGTATAAATACCATGCACCCGTTCTTTTTAACTCATCTATAATGTCATTATACTTAGCTCTAGTAAAAATACCATGGAAAATAATATTTGCAGCCTTAGGTGCCCACCATTCCCAGTTATTACTTGCATCTACCAGTACAACAACAACAACAATATCGTTGGGATTTTTTGTATCATATGGTGCATACGCAGCAAACCATGAGACAAACCTATCTTTAAGTCCGACTTCTCCTGTTCCTGTTTTTCCCGCAACAGCTACTTTATTTGTGGTAATAACGG
This sequence comes from Spirochaetia bacterium 38H-sp, assembly GCA_039023545.1. Taxonomy (NCBI): domain Bacteria; kingdom Pseudomonadati; phylum Spirochaetota; class Spirochaetia; order Winmispirales; family Winmispiraceae; genus Rarispira; species Rarispira pelagica. The sequence continues at coordinate 66,435 of JBCHKQ010000002.1, forward strand.
ATTTAGCAGTTCCTTCTGTAATAACTGCACGCATCAGTTCTTTTAATTTTATAAATATTTCCTCGTTAATGTTTACAGCAGTAAGTATCTCCGGTTTATGAGATTCAATTGTATACCCACTTACAGGATCTTTAATTTCCTTTACAATATGAGGAGTAATTATATATCCATTATTAACTATCATAGCAATCATATCAGCCATTTGAATTGGAGTAACTGCTAAGAATCCCTGACCAATAGACATATTTACGGTATCACCACCGAGCCAAGGATAATTAAATCTATCTTTTTTCCATTTTGGATTTGGAACAATACCTGCCACCTCTCCGGGAAGATCTATGTTTGTTTTGTTTCCAAAGCCAAACATATTGGCATATTGTGATATTTTCTCAACACCAAGTTTCTCAGCTCCAAGCTTATAGAAATATACATCACAGGATTGAGCCACGGCTTTTCTTAAGTTTACAACTCCGTGACCTGTTTTTACCCAACAGTTAAAAGCCCTATCACCATAAATATAAGAGCCAGAACAAAAAACAGTCTCTTCTTCCGTTATATCTTTTTCTGCCAATGCAGCAGTAGACATAACAAGTTTAAATGTTGAAGCAGGAGGGAAAGTTGACTGTATAGCTCTATTGATAAATGGAAAGGAGGGATCCAAGCTTAATTTTTTAAATTCCATTGAACCGGTTTTAGAATTAAAAAATAAATTTGGATCATATGTTGGATATGAATATAATGCTAATAATTCTCCTGTAACAGGTTTTAGAACAACAACAGCACCATTTCGTTCCCCAAGAGCCTTTTGACTGAGCTCTTGAATATAAGGATCTATACTGATAATCAAGTCTTTTCCACTTTCTGGAGCTTTATTAATCTTTTCATCAATTATTTGGCCTCTTGCATCTACAATCCTACGCAATTTACCTGATTTGCCTTTAAGAATTTTTTCATATTGTTTTTCCAAGCCAGTTTTTCCAATAATTTCTCCCGGTGTATATCCTTTATTATAGAGAGTTTTTAGTTCTGTACTTGTTATTTCTCCGACATAGCCAATCAGATGAGAATAAGTGTTACCGTATGGATAAAATCTTATTGGTGTTTTTTGCCAACTGATAGCTGGAAAGTTGGATATGTTTTCAGCTATTCGTGTAATATCCGAAAAGGACAAGTCTTTATCAAGCAGAATAGGCGAAAAAGTGTTTGGATTATATTTTTTAACTTTATCAAGATAAAAGTTATTATCTCTTTTTAAAAGCAATGATAGATTAACAAGCTCTTCTTCCAATTGACCTGCAGGAACATCTCCAGGAGTAATATATAAAGAAAAAGATTCGTAACTTGTAGCAAGTCTGACAGAAAAATTGGTATCAAAAATATCTCCCCTTTTAGGAATTAAAATTATATCACGATTCACATTTTCTTTCGCTTGATTTTGATACCAATTACCTGCAATTATTTGTAAATAAAATAATCTAAAAATATATATAATGAATAATATTATCACAAAAATCATGAGAAGAACCAGACGATGGTTATTTTTTCTACCTAAAACTGTTAAACCCATTTTGAACCATCTATCAACTTTAGCTTTACAAATAAATATCTTATTAAAGGGATTAGTGTTAACGAAAAAAATATATTCAAAATATTCTGAAATAACGGAAAATCCACACTAACACCTACTAGCTCGCCTAACCAGAATAAAACAAAAAAATGTAAAATATATAGAACTATAAATCCTATTGAAAAAGAAACATATGATGTTTCAATAAAATCACTAAACACTTGCAAAAGAATACATTCTGTAAGCCTGATTGTCCCCCAAAAGCCCATAGGTACTATTGAGAGAATATCTTCAACAATCCCCAGGCTAAAGGCAAGCAGTTGAATTTTAAAAAACGAATTTTTATTACTCAATATTATAAAAGCTAATGTTATTAACGTGATATCTGGAATTATATTTGAAAAACTGAAACCAGCAAATACCCTGCGTATTATCACAGATACAAACGCAGCTATTAAAAATTTTATAAAATCTTTATTCTTCTCTCTCATCTTTTTTAACCGATTTTGTTATAATAAATACATCTTCAATTTGGCCAATAGTTGCATAAGGTTCAATATATAATTTCAATGAAGAATCATAATCATTAGCAACTATCTCTTTTACAACCCCTATTTTCAATCCTTCCGGGAAAATTAACGATAAAGAAGAAGAAACAACAATATCACCTATCTTTATGTCATTCTTATAAGCGTATGGGATATAACTCATTGACAAATAGTTATGATTAGAACCCATACCATTTATGAGCCCAATATTGTTACTACCCATTATTTTAGCAGGAATATAAAACTGCTTATTAAATATTGTCATTACTCTAGCTGTATCATCATATACTTCCATTACTTTCCCTAGTATTACCGGCTTTCCTTTTATGACAACAATTACAGGATTATTTTTATGAATATTATTTCTTTCTCCTTTATCGATCAAAAAAGATATATCAGCACTTAAAAGATCATTAGAAATTACAGAGGCATATTCTACTGAAAACTCGATAGACTGCAAGATACCCAAGTTGTTCTTAAGCCGTTTATTTTCTTCTAGTATAACATTATATTTCGTTATCTTCTCTTCATAATTTATTATTTTTTCTTGCATATTATTTACTTTTTCAATCAATTCGTTTTGATTTTCAAAATATAGAGACAAGTTATGAAAAGTTGATTTAGTATATATAAAAATACTCTCCACTTTAGATAATATGGAAACCCCTAATCTTTCTAGAAAATTATCAGGATTGGTTAGAAAAATTATATTTAACAAATATAATAAACTGGAGAATAATACCCTTATCCAAATATCTTTAAAAGACTTAGTTCGATTAAAGTTCATACTTAATAAACTCTATCTGTACCAAATCTGCTTTTTTCCATTTCTTTCTCGTATTCATAGTATAATCCAGCACCGATAGCTACACAGTGTAATGGATTTTCTGCAACAAAAACAGGCACCCCTGTTTCCTTTGAAACCAATTTATCAAAGCCCTTTAGAAGAGCCCCTCCTCCTGTTAAAACAATACCTCTTTCTACTATATCTGCTGCAAGTTCAGGTGGGGTTTCACTCAAGGTTTTCTTTATTTCTTCTATTATTGCTGTTACGGGTTCTTGTAACGCTTCTCTAACCTCAACACTATCTATTTCCAACCTGCGAGGTAGTCCTGTTATAGCATCCGTTCCTTTGATTTCCATCTTTTCTATTTTCCCGTCTGGAACAGCATTGCCAATAGTTTTCTTTAAAAGTTCTGCGGTTTGTTCACCTATAATCAGATTATGAACGCTTCTAATATGTTTAATAATAGATTCATCAAATTCATCACCACCTATTCTTATTGCATTTGTGACAACCATTCCACCAAGAGATATTACTGATATTTCTGAAGTACCTCCGCCAATATCACATATCATATGCCCGGCTGGTTCATAGATAGGAATATTAGCACCTATAGCAGCAGCTAAAGATTCTTCAATAACTTTTACCGATTTTGCACCTGTTTTTTCACCACTTGCCTCTACAGCTTTTTGTTCTACCTCTGTTATACAAGATGGTACACCTATAACCATACGCGGTTTTCTTAACCAACTATTAGAAACAACTTTACTCATAAAATATCTTATCATTTTCTCTGTTGTTTCCAGATCTGCAATAACGCCATCTCTAAGAGGCCTTATTGCTATTATCTTCTCAGGAGTTTTCCATAGCATTTTTTTTGCCTCTTCTCCAACCGCCAACAACCTCTTTGTGCCTCTCTCAACTGCAACAACCGACGGTTCATTAACAACAATCCCCTTACCTCTAACATATATAAGAGTATTGCATGTACCAAGATCAATACCTATATCAGGTGCCAATCCCTTCAAAAAATCTTTAAGTGACATTAAAAACCCCCATCAGTTTCTTTTAATCTACTGATAATATCATGATTATCAGAATCATACTTTAGAGCTTTACGCCATAAGGCTCTAGCTTCTATTTTATTTCCTGAAGCAAAAGCTATTTCTCCCACAAAATAATAAGCTAGTGCATTATGTTTATTATTAGCAATCAAAATATCAAAAATTTTCTTTGCATTATCATATTCTTTGTTCTCATAAAGGATTTCTCCTTTTAGTAGAAGTGCATCCCAATAAATAGCAGCTTCTTTATTATTGTTTGTCAAAACAGTATCTACACTATTAAGAGCTTTGTTAAAGTCACCCATATAAAAATAATTCTTTGATATTGCCAGCTTTATCATATCAGAAGGCAACTTAGAATAGGCCTTCTCTAAAAACAGATTAGAATCTTGATACTTTTTCTTTTTTGAATATAGAAGTCCAAGATACTGTTCTATGTCAGCAGATTCATATTTTTTATTATAAGCATAAAGCAAATATTTTTCCGAAAGATCAAGATATGAATCTCCTTTTAGAAAATAAGCTTTCCCCAGGAGGTAATAAAAATATATCCGCAAGTTGGCATCATTTTCTAAGAAAAGAAATTTTCTAATTCTTAAAACAGCTTTACTAATATAAAGTTGAGAAGTAGAATTATCAGGTACGGAAAAAGCAACTGCCAAATATGATATAGCATTAAAATTTATATACAAGGTATTTAATGGGTCATTTATTAACAATTCTTCTGTTTTATCTATTATCTTCCAATAATCAGAATCATTCCACAATGATTCAAGTTCATTCTTTTCATGTTTATTTATCATCACTAAATTGGAATTAGTATATATAAAAAAAAACAATACTCCCATTAAACAAATAGGTAAGAGCAAATAAACTAATATTCTAGGAAATATTAAAATATTGTTATTCATATTGTGAGAACATTAAATTATAAAACACAAAAAAAGTCAACGAAAAAAGTCAGCAGGTGTATAAGCCGGATTTTGTATTAGACCATCATTTATCTAATGGTGTATAAACTCTATGCGATCCACCCGCAGGTATTGATCGAGCAAACCCCTGCTGCATGATCTTGCTCCAGGTAAGGTTTACCTAGCATCAATAGTTGCCTATTGACCGGTGGGCTCTTACCCCACCTTTTCACCCTTGCTTGAGATCAAGCGGTTTATTTCTGTGGCACTATCTGTCAGGGAAAACCTGCCCAGAAATTATCTGGTACCTTGCTCTACGGAGTCCGGACTTTCCTCCCATCAAGGGCGATGGTCACACCTGCTGACAAAACTTTAGATCTCATCTTCTATATCATCATCTGTTATTTCTTCATCGTCCAAGTCATCTACAAAATCATCATCTACAAAATCATCATCATCTTTAAGTTCTTCATCATCTTCATCATCTTCATCGTCTTCAATATCTTCGGAATCATATATATCATCTTCGGAATCATATATATCAAGTTGTTCTTCTTCAAAAAGCTCATCTTCGAATAAATCATCTTCCTCTACCAAATCAGAAAGTTCACCAAACACATCACTCTCATATACTAAGTTTTCTTTTTCATCCTCAATCTGTTGAAAAAACAATATCCTAGAACAATGGGGGCAAAATACTATCTCATCAGCTCTTCTTATCTTATTTACAAATTCTCTAGGGAGTAAAATATTACAACCAGTACAAACATCTTTTATGACAGGCACTATACCTATACCTTCTTTGCTCTTTATGATTCTAGAAAACTTAAAAACAACATCCGGATCCAAATCAGGAGTTATTTCTTTTTCTTTTAACATTAATTCATTAAGTTTCGCTTGTTTTTCAGCTAGTTTTTCATTTATAAGACTTTCTTCATTCTTTATGTCATCTTCCGCAGATTGTATAACATTTTTTTCTCTCGTTATCGTCTCTTCAAGATCTTTTGCTCTGGCTTCTTCTTTCTGTAGCTCACGCCTTATTTCATTTTCCTTCTCTTTTGCATATGCAATTTCTTTTTCTGCAGCTTCATATTCTCTTTGTGTTTCAAGATGCTCCATTCTTGCTTCTATTCCAACTCTCTTATTTTCTGCTTCCTGCAATTGAATTGTCAATTGTTTTATTTTATTCTTTACATACTCATATTTTTGGTTCTTAGAAATAAAATCTTCTTTTAACCTTTTTAACATATCCTGCTGTGTTGTAAGACTCTGAGGCATTTGTTTTATTTCTTTTTCCAATATGAATCTTTCAGACAAAATGGTCTGAAGTTCTTTTAACTTGTTCAAAACATGGGTATTAAGCATAATTTTCTCCTTCTATTATTCTTCAAGATAATCTTTTAATCTTCTACTTCTTTTAGGATGTCTTAGCCTTCTTAAAGCTTTGGCTTCTATTTGTCTTATTCTTTCTCTAGTTACATTAAAGTACAATCCCACTTCTTCCAAAGTCAATGAATATCCATCTTCAAGACCAAAACGCATTTTTAAAACTTCTTGCTCTCTTTCTGGAAGAGAAGAAAGAACTTCTTTTAGTTGTCTTTGTAGAAGCGCATAAGCAGTTTGATTTGAAGGGTTAATTGCAGTCTTATCCTCAATAAAATCTCCCACACTAGAATCTTCCTCTTCTCCAATGGGACTTTCAAGAGAAATAGGCTCTCTGGAAACATTTTTCACAGATTTAACTCTGCTCAATGGCCAGCCCAACCTCTCTGCAATTTCCTCATCGGTAGGCTCTCGACCTAGAACCTGCATAAGTTGCCTTGCTTCCCTTTGCACTTTATTTATCTGTTCTATCATATGAACAGGAACTCTAATAGTTCTAGCCTGATCAGAAATAGATCTTGTAATAGCCTGTCTTATCCACCATGTGGCATAAGTTGAGAATTTATAACCTTTTCGATATTCAAATTTTTCAACAGCTTTGATTAGTCCTATATTACCCTCCTGAACAAGATCAAAGAAATGCAATCCTCTATTTGTATATTTTTTAGCGATACTGACAACAAGACGGAGATTAGCTTGAATAAGTTTATCCTTTGCTGTTTTCATCAATTCTTTTCCATAACTTATCTCTTTGCTTAAACTTAGGATCTCGTCGATAGAAGCTTCAAATTCTATTTCAAATGACCTTAACTTTTTTTCTGTAGTCTGAAACCTTCTTATTGCCTCTTTTATCTCTTCTGCACTCATACTCAAAGTTTCTTCTATGTTTTCCCTTTCAGCAGAAGAAGCAAGCCCCCGACCGAGCAATCTAAGCTCCCTGGGGCTTGATACCCCCAGTCTTCTTTCTATCTTTATTTGTTCATCCTGAAATTCTCTTACTTTTTTTGCAGTATCCAAAAACTTATCTTGAAGGAATTGCACCTCTTCTTGTTCCAATTCTATATCTTTAAGAAAATCAAGAAGCCTTTGCCTTTTTTCTTTTAGTTTTTGATCCTGTAGTATATTTTCTCCACGTTGAATCAGTTTCTTTTTTTCTTCATGATATTGCTTTAACTGTGATATTATTTTTTTTAGTGGTTCTCTATAAGCTTGTTGTAAACGTTTTTTTTCAGATATAAACTCTTGGAGTTCTTCTTTTGATAATCCCATATCCTCGGGATCTTTTTTGGAAAATATTTTTTGAGCTATTTGGAAAAAAAGAGATAACAGAATCCCAGACTTTTGTATCAAACTCTTGACAATATTTTCACCTTCTTCCATTTGTTTAGATAATACAACCTCTTCTTCTGCAGATAAAAGATTTTCCTTTCCTATTTCTCTTAGATAAAGTCTGATAGGATCATCAGAAGAAGTATCTTTTTCTGTTAAAAAAACTTTACTTTTCTTTTTTTCTTGAGAATCATCATTATCGGATAATACAATATTTTTATTTTCAAAAAATGCTAATACCTCATCCAACTTTTCTCCATCCAAGAGCTCTTCCGGTAACAATTCTGTTACATCATCATAGGTCAAAGACCCCTTCTTTGATGCATAATCCAAAAGTTTTTTTATAGAAGGGTGTTCTTCTATTCTCATTATATTATCTGCCATCACTTTTACCTCTTAGTTTTCTCAATTCTTCTTGCAAGTGCATTTGTTCCTCTAAGAGCTTTTTCAAATTTTCATCATCCTTTTCCATATTTAGCTTTTGCGTAAGCTCAGCTATACTCTCCTGTAAAGAATTAATTTTTATTTTTTTAGCGGTATCCATAATTATTTTTTTTGTATTAGTATCAAATTCTTCTGAAAAGATAGAGTCCAGAATAAAATTCTTCATATCGGAATCCTCTATAGCATCTATAATCTGCTCCATCTTCATATCCCCTGTACGATATGATTCTTCAAACAATATAAACAACCGTCTTCCCCAATCCGATACAAGATCGTCTATATTAATAAACTTTCTAATTTCTTTAAAATAAACAGGATGAGAACAAAGTGCTCTCATCATAAACATTTCATCTTTTTCTTTCGAATTTTTAAATTTCAAATACGAATTAATCGAAGAAAAAGATTTTATATCATTATTAATAAAATTTTTATAAAAATCATCTTTTAAAACAGTAATGGGAATTTTTATAACATTGGACAGGAGCTCAAAAAATTCTTCTCGGCGTACGGATGATTTTATACTGCTTATATACCCAAACATCTTCTTTATAACAGCCTCTTTAGTATCTCGAATAGATAATATAGTATTTTTACTGTATTTTTCCAAGATGTATTTAAAAACATCTATTTTTTTTTCAAAATGTTCTATAACACATGAGTATAAGCTATCCCCTCCTTTTTTTTCAAGTACGGATGCTGGATCTTCTCCCAAAGGAAGAGATATACAATATGGATTAACGCCTATTTTCTCAGCAATAATACCAGCCTTATACGTAGCTTCTAACCCTGCAGAATCAGAATCAAACAAAAAGAAAAAATCAGAAGCATATCTTTTTAATATATTGGCCTGTTCTATTGTAAAAGCTGTACCGAGAGGAGCAACAACATTTTTAACATTGGCCTGATGTAATGCTATAACATCAAAATATCCTTCAACAATAACAACAGAATTTGTTTTTTTTATTTCATCTATAGATTGATATAATCCATATAAACTATTTTTTTTCTTAAAAATCCCAGTTTCTGGAGAATTAATATACTTTGGGAATTTGCTATTATCAGATAATCTTCTTCCTCCAAAACCTATAACAATGCCTCTAGTGTTAAAAATGGGGAAAACCAATCTATCTGAAAACAGACAATAATCTGGTGCTTTTGAAGAAAACAATCCACATTTTTTTAAAAAATCTTTTTGAAACCCCTTTTTTAACAAGAAATTAAATAACCACCCTTTTTTAGAAGGACAATAACCTAACATGAATTTATTTATCATATCTGTAGTAAGGTTTCTGGACTGATAATATTCTAAAGCTTTTTCTGCTCCAGATATACCATTAATCAGAAAATAATTGAAAAGCTTAGCAGTTCTGGTATTAAAATCTTCTAAAGATTTTTCAATATTCCTTTCATAAGCATCAGATACATTTCTAATTTGTATGGAGGCCTTTTCGGCCAAAATAGTAAGCGCCTCATTAAAAGATATTCTTTCGGCTTCCATTAAAAATGCAAACACATCTCCTCCTTTATGGCAACCAAAACAATAGAACAAGCCATTTTCTCTGTCTACAGAAAACGAAGGATCTGTATCAGAATGAAAAGGACATATGCCGAAATATCTTCTGCCTTTCTGAGAAAGTTGAGTATACTCACCTACTATCTCAACAATATCTATTCTATCTTTTATCTGATTTATAATTTCTTTTGAAACACCCATTTCAATTTTTATAAGGTTTTAGATATAGAAATTTTGCTCTAACATGTTCCTCAAATGTTTTTGAAAAATAATGTTTACCTTTTGCAGGATCTTTCAAGACAAAATACAGAAAATCTGTTTTTGGCGGATATAAAACAGCTTTTATAGCTATCAAACCAGGATTAGAAATAGGGGCCGGCGGGAGTCCATAATACTTATAAGTGTTAAAAGGAGATTCAACTTTTAGATCATCATATGTTAATTCCAATTTGTTTTTTTCACCTCTTTCTTCTGTAAGTACATAGTCAATTGTGGCACATGATTCTAAAGGTATTCTCCTTTCTAATCTATTAAAAAAAACAGAAGCTATAAGCGGAGCCTCCTCGGGAAGTCGATATTCTCTCTCTACTATAGAAGCGAGAATTAATTTTTCATAAAAATCCTTGGACATAATATCTTCATGAGATATTAAAGTCCCAACCTTTTTAAAAAAATTATCTATTATTTTTGTGATTATCTCTTCTCCTGATTGTCCATATGAAAAAAAATAAGTATCAGGGAATAGATAACCTTCTAAACTATCAGAACTTAAGCCCAAGCTTTTTATAAATTTCTTATTAGTGATCAGAGATAAAAATCTTTCAGAATCAATCAATCTTTTTTTATCAAGCAATTCTGCTATCCGTGTACTAGTCCATCCTTCTGGGATGGTAACTTTTACAATCGCATTCTCGCCTTTCAAAATAATCTTGTATATTTCATACGTACTCATTGCCGGGGATAATAGATAGCCCCCTTGTTTTAATAAAGAGGCAGAGTTGTTTATCTTTGTAAGGATTCTAAAAAGTAAAGGGCTTCTGATTAAATTATTTTCATATAATTTTTGAGACACTTTAAATGCAGAATCACCAGAATTAACTATCACCAGTATATGGTTGTTATTTTGAGATTGTACCGGCAAGTTTAAATAATAGCCATATCCCATTAGCAAGGATATGGCTATAACAAAAAATATAATAATAGCAATAAAAAATTTTATTCTATTCATACAACCTATTCTTTTATCAAAATAAACTCAACACGTCTATTTTTCCACCTGTTTTTAATATCAGTATGAGGTACAAGAGGTTCCTTACCTCCTATGCCAGCAATAGTTATCCTTTGCTCATTTAACCCCATGCTAACAAGAGCATTTTTTACAGAGTCTGCTCTCTTTAAAGATAATGGTATAAGTTCCTCTACCTCTTCCCGTTCTGTACCGGAGATATTAACTGCATGCCCTTCTATTTTTATTTTATAATTTCCATATTTATTAAATATCTTAACAAGTTTCTCAATTATTTTTTTATTTTTCATTCCTTCTTCTGAGTCATCCATAACAAGTACAGAACTATTGGGTTCAAAATAGATACTTGATATTTTTATTTTCAGTCTATTACCTTCCCTTATGACTAACACGTCTACCGGAACTATTGTTTTTACAACAGAAGTGTTCCCAACAGCATCTAAAGCAGAGAAAATCAAATTATAATCTTCTGCAGAAGAGACAAGTTCTCCTGTCTTAGAGCGTCCATCCCATATTATTTGAGGAGCAGGAGTTCCTTTTCCCGAGAAGTTGGTAAACGGATTACCGTATGGATCTTGTATGGCTATATCCCAAGATACAATTCCGGATAAATCAGAAGTACTAATAGTAAAAAACACTTCATCATCTATCCCATCATTATCAGGAGAAAATGGCACAGGAGAGACATTTATCTCTAATTCCGGAGCAGTAGTATCCACTATAAATGTTTTTGAATTTTCCTGTATAGTTTCTCCTCTAGAAAAAACAACAGTATATCTGGCAGTATATATACCGTCTGATATTTTTCCGTTAGAGTTCAACCCATTCCATGTTATTTTCATTACTGATTCTTGAGTTTTTCCAGTATATGTTTTTTCTATAACTCCATTATTTATTAATTCCAAGCTCCATGATTCTACGGCATCAGCAGGTTCTGTATATATAGTAATTGTCTGAGTATCCAAAACACCATCGGAATTAGGAGAAAAAGCTTTTTCTTTAACAGTAACAAATACCTTTATGGGACGAATATCAACAACAATATTATCTACCTTGATACTGGTTTTATTTCCTGCCTTGTCCTGTCCTTCAAGCAAATAATAAAATTTTGCATATTGAATAACATTATCAGCAGAATCCTTACCTGACCATGAGAAAGATTCTAACTTTCCTGTCCATTCTTTTTCAATAATTTTATTATTATTTTCTTTTGATATAATAAACGCTTTCCAAGTAGCATTTTCATTGGAAGATTGGTTAAAAATACAATAATCTTTTTTACCATCATTATTGGGAGAGAAAATTTTGTTTTCTACCTTTAGATCTACAACAGGAGGAGTAATATCAACAACAATATTGTCAACTTTTGCATTCTCAATATTACCATTGGAATAATATACATTAAGTTGGGCAAAATATTTTCCCTCTTCCACTACATTTCCATTGTTATCCTTGCCATCCCATATTATTTGTCCAGGAACTATTTTATTACCAGCAAAAGCCTTAACATTTATCCCCTCAATATCTCTAATAATAAGTTCATACTTATCAACCATTTGCTGTGTTTTTAGTTGGGGATAAAAAGAAATGGTATCCTTGTTTCCATCGGAATTTGGCGAAAATGTATCGTAATTTACAGACAAAAGTACAGGGGTTTTTTCTGTAGAAAGAGAAAAGAATACAGGTTCACTTGTAAACGAATTTCCTGCTCCGTCTGTAGATTTTACAATATAATAATATCTTCCATCCAAAGCAAGACCGGTACCATCGGTTATACCATTCCATTGAAGTTCACCAGGTGGGAAATTATTCCATACAAAAGTCCTGACCTTTTGATCTTTATCCGTAAATATTTCTCCAATCCACCTATCCTCTCTCGATGAATTACTGTGTCTTATTATAAGCTCATCCTTTCTTCCATCGGAATTTGGTGAAAAAATGGGATCAGGAATATTGACACTCACACTTGGTGGAGTAATATCAAGATAAAAAACAGAAGTAGAGGCAGTAGGAGAGTTACCGTTTTGGTATCTTACTGTCAATTTGGCAACATAACCTCCTTCTGGCATAAGATTGCCATTGATATCCTTTCCGTCAAAGATAATAGAGGATGGAGGTATAGACTTATCTTCTTTTTTATACTTTAACTGATTATCATCTGTAAAAATTTCTAGTTTCCAGTTTACAATTCCTTTTATAACTGGCACGTCCAAATCAAATTTCAAATTATCGGATATCCCATCACCGTTGGGAGAAAAATATTTGGAATTTACAGTTATTCCCACAGGTGTCGGTTCCGTACTTATAATAATATTATCAATTTCCTTTGTTATAGAATTACCGGCTTTGTCTGTTGAAGACATAGTATAAGTATATATACCATCCGTACAAAGAACACCATTATTATCTCTGCCATCCCATTCAACATCTGATGGACTAGCGTCACGCCAGAAAAATTCCTTTTTAATATTTCCATTTTGATCTATTATTTTACCTATCCATAGTTCTTCTTCAGACCCTTTTTGTAGTATCTTTATAGTATCTTTTAGACCATCATTGTTGGGAGAAAATATCTTTGCATCCTCGGACTCTACACTTATAGAAATCTCCGGAAAAGTCTTATCAAGAATTATTAATTTCTTATCTGTGATAGTAATATTACCATTATCATCAGAGGCAGTAACATATACATAATATTTACCATCCTCCGCAATGTCGCCATTGTCAGTAATTCCATCCCATCTCAATTTATCAGGAATAGGAACTCCTTCTTTTGGCTTTAATAGTTGTTGAAAGAAAGTTTTTAAATTTTTATCTTGCGGTCTTTCTTCTTTATTTTCTATTGTTCTGATTATTTTGCCATTTTCATTCTCTATTTTTAGAGAATAATTTATTACATATCGTTGATCTTTTATTCCAAACGGGAACTCAAGATAATCATTTATACCATCATTATTAGGAGAAATATAAGTAATATCATCTAATTCTACAGTTACTTCTGGGGAATCTGAATCGATAACCCCCAAAGGCAGATTAAAACCGGTTGAAAATATCCAAACATCATTGCTTAATGGTAATAAAGAAAAACGTGGGCTTATTTCGCTCTTATTCCATCCATAATCTGCAAGAAGCCCTTTCTCTTGTTTAAAATCAATAGGAAAAGAAAAGCTAATTCCTACAGAAGGAAGGATATGCTTTACAGATGCACTAGCATCCAACAGCTCTCTTAAATTAAGAGTATAACCAGTATCAAATCTAAAAATATCCGATATCCCTATTCCCACACCACTCTTCAAAACAGCATTTTGGAAAAAAGGAAAACTTAGAGAATTAGCCCATTTTAGTGAAATTATATTATTTTCTATTATAAACGAATCAAATGTTAGAACAGGAGTATACAGCGGAGGGATGGATTCTCCGTTATTTATAGGTTGATATCCTTTTCCAATACCAGAAACTACAAATCCTACACGGCTTTTTTTGAAAATATCATTGTCTCTCAGAAACCATAAAAACCCTATATCAGAAAGCAGTCCAAAGTCATACACATCGGCAGTACCCATAATAGTTTTTACAGATACGCCAAAATTCAAATCATCAAAAATTTCTTTAGATGCGGAAAAACTTAAGCTAAAAGTTGAGCCCAAATCAATCTCATCCAAGCCTGATCCTATATATGATAAATATATAGAAAAAACAGCAAATCTAGAAGGAAATGAAGCGCCTGAGGAAAAACCATTTAACCCATATCCTGAAGGAGAAAAACCACCAGTATAATATAAACTCAATGATGTTCTCTGTTCGCTTGCAGTACTGGCTGGATTTATATTGGATACATCGGGAACTACATCTGACGCAAATGTAGAAGATGTTCCCAATAAAGCAGAAGAAGAATATTGATAAAATTCTTCCCCAATATAATTCATTTCCTGTCCATAAGCAGATAAAATTACACAACCCAGTATAAGAAGAATTAAAATTTTACCCTTCATATATTATCCCCCTCTTTTAAATTCATATACAATTTATCCAATTCATTCATCTGAAAAATATCCACCTTTTCATAAAGCCAATTTTCCAATTTTTGCTTTAATCTTTGCATGGTATCATCAAGTTTTTCTTCTTGATAAGATAGTAATAAATATAATCCAAGTTTTTCTTTATCAGTCAAGTCCAACACAATAAGTCTTATCCTCTTTTGCCAATTCTATTTCTAAAAGTTCATTTCCTTGATGTCTAGCATATTCTCGTGCAGCTTGAAGGTTTTGGAAAAGCAATTTATCATCATATAAAGGTTCATGATGAAACATAAGAACCTTCTTAATATTCCATTTGATGGCAAAATCAACAACAAGACTGAAAGAAGAATGGCCCCATTTGTATTTTTCTATGGATTCTCCCAAAGTATATTGACTATCAATTATTAAAAAATCAAGTTCATAAAAAAATTTTTTATTTCTAGGATTATCTATAAAATAATCATCTTCCAACTCCACATCTGTTGCATACATTATTTTCTTATTTTTATATTCCACTTTATAAGCATAACAACCTCCCGGATGTTCTACAGGTATAGGAGTAACAAATATATCTTTAATTTTATATGGGCTTTCTTCATTCAGAACAACAAAATTTTTACGACAAGCCATAGCATCCATAGTTACAGGGAAGTACGGACTTAACATTTGATTATAAAGATATTCTTTTAATTTTCTAACTGGTGAATAAAAAAAAGCCTCAACATCTTTTGAGTATAACTGCTGGAAAAAAGGCAACCCCATAATATGATCCCAGTGAAAATGAGAAAAGAACACATGAAAAGACTTACGGTTGTCTTTTTGTCGAGAAAGCCAAATACTGTAGTTTCTTATTCCAGAACCAGCATCAAACAAAAGAGAAATATTATTAGGAAATTTTATTTCCACGCAAGAAGTATTGCCTCCCCAAGTACCATATAACCATTCGGGAAGAGATGAAATAAAAAGCTCTTTATCCTCTTTTGTTCTAACATCATCTGAAGTGATTCTAGATACAACTGCTGAAATTTTATTTTTAACATCTATATCGGTTAAAGGCATAGGTAATGAGCCTCTAACTCCCCAGCACTTAATATTAATTTCCTTTTTCATAACTAATCAAAGTATTAAAGGAGGTTCCCCCAATCGTTTTTTTCTTATTGCTTCTATCTCATCATAAGTATATAATCTTCCATGGTTAACACCGGGACACGATTTTTCCAAGTCATCCCAGTTTTCCTGAGATAATAAGTACTCTTCCCAAAAAGGATAAGTTCTACACTGCAGAGGTCTAGCTTTGTATACAGCACAGCCACCATCCTCCCAGAATATACAATCATAGTTACTTTTCTCTTTTAAAGACAATCTCTTGAATCCAGAAAAATTTATTTCTCTGCAAAATTTATGGATAAAATCTTCTTGTGTGATTTTAAGGTGTTTTACTAGATTCTGAATATCTGACATTGATAAAAATACATATCCCGGTTCATATCTACAACATCGGGAACATCTTACACATTGAAATTTTAAACCGTCTTTATAAAAAACATCTTCACTCATATTTTTAAGAATATATCCTTTTAGAGCATTTTAGTATATAGTTAATCAAATAAGCCAATCAATTTTTTATCAAATATCCTATTACCTAGTGTCAGGATTTCTGCTCTATCTTCAAATATAGCTATGGTATGCTCAAACTGAGCTGTTTTGTTCCTATCTTTCATTATATAGGCAAAACCATCATCATGTCTTTCTACTGCAATATCCCCAAAAGTAACAACCGGCTCTATGGTAAAAACCATTCCAGGAACAATTCTTTCCCCAGTACGCTTTATACCATAATGGAAAACAGTTGGAGACTCATGCATATTTTTACCTATACCATGGCCTGCAAAATCAGGTATTACCTTGCAACCACATTGTCTAGCCTCATCTTCAATAGCTGCTCCAATATCTCTTATGTATCCACCAGGGATAGCCGCAGAAACTCCAGCCATTGTACAACGCCAGGCAGCCCGTATCAAATTAATATTATCCTCATGGGTTTCATCCACAGAATATGTCCACGAACCATCTCCATGCCATCCTTTATAACATATAGCAATATCAACCGTTAAAATATCTTCAGCCTTCAAAACTTGAGAAACAATTCCTCCATGTACAGCAATTTCATTCACAGAAATAGAAAGTGGTAAGGGGAACATCTTTTCTATAACAAGGGATGAAGATAATTTTGTTTTATTCAATATATAATTAACTGTCTCGATAATTTCCCCTGTTGAAATTCCCGGCCTAATAATAGTTCTCAACTCCCTTAAAATCTTTTCTACGTAGTTACAAGCTATCTTAATTTTTTTTATCTCATCATAAGTTTTTAAACATATCATAGCAGTTAACTAACCAGTTATATAAAATAGCAAAAAACTAAATAACAATAGGATAAAAAGTAATGAAGCCCAGAAAAGATTTAAAATTATCAAAAGTTTACTTTTCCTAAACAGAACCACATTAAATATTAAAAACAAAAACAATCCCATAATTGATACAGAAAAAACATATAACAATAATCTCTGAGTATTTACTTCTATTGTTTGATTCCCTCCGGATATAAACCATACACCTGCATAAAAAGACAACAAGGAAAAAGTTAACAAAAAAAAACTGAAATATTCTTTCTTTATATTCATTTTTTTATTTATTGCATAATCGTATTTAATATAGTATCAATATCGTATGAGTTATGAATATAGTAAAGAGCTTTATGACTCTCTAATCAAGTTAATTTCCAATAATATAATAGAAATAAAGCCAATACCTACGGAAATTGAAGAATCGCTACCTAATATAATGGAATTTGATGCTGTCGTTTTTGATATTTATGGCACACTATTTATTTCCGGAAGCGGAGATATTAGTATTGTCATGGGTAAAAGCAAGAATCATTTTTTTTCCGAAGTATTTTCTTTTTTTAATATAACCGTTAAAAATAAAAAAATAGATTATTCCTCTATATTTTATAATATAATAGAAAAACATCAGAACCAAAGAGTAGCTGATGGAATTGTTAATCCAGAAGTAAACATTCTTGAAGTATGGAAAGATTTTATTCTAGATTTAAAAAATAAGAAAGTAATAGATATAGAAAATATAACCAACGAACTGCTCACAGCTATAGCAGTAAAATACGAAATTCTTGTTAATCCTGTTTATCCTATGCCAGGAGCAATAGAATTTATAAACAAACTGAGAATGCATAACAAACTCTTGGGAATAATATCTAATGCACAGTTTTATACACCTCTTCTTTTTTATCTGTTTTGGGGAAAACTACCAGAAGAACTCGGTTTTTCTCATGACCTAATCATATATTCTTACCAAGAAAAAGAGGCAAAACCATCAAAAAACTTATTTTTAAAAGTAAAAAAAGAATTACAAAATCAAAACATCTCTCCGTCAAATGTCTTATATATTGGAAACGATATAAAAAACGATATATACCCTGCAAGCCAAATAGGATTTAAAACCGCCCTGTTTGCAGGAGATAAACGCTCTCTTAGATTGAGAGAAACAGAAGTGTCATTATCAAACATAAAGCCAGATTATATAATAAAAAATTTTAGAAATATAGGGGGTGGGTGATGAAAAAACTGGTGATAGTAATTATCTTAGCTCTCATCATAGGGATAGTTTTGTTTTGGGTTGGAAATATTTCTTTTTCACTATCTGATAATCAATATGCTGTAGTTTTTTCAAAAACTTCCGGCTGGATAGAAAAAACAATAGAACCTGCAAAAATAACATGGATATGGCAAAACCTCATCCCCTTTAACTGTAAAATATATAAATATAAAATTGTAAACAGAAAAAGCAGCATAGAAATATCTGGAACATTACCCTCCGGTGAGCTTTATTCTTCCGTCCTTCCATCTGTATATAATTTTTCATATTTAGCAAAGTTAAAAATCCAATACTCGCTTACCCCTGACAAAATATTACTAATAGCAAAAGAAGGCATATATCCGGAAAACATAGACGAATGGTATTCTGATATAGAAAAAAAAATAGAAGAAACGATATCCAGTAGCATATACAAATCCATAACAAACACTACATCCTCACCAAGTAGCTTTAAAGAAAAAATATTCTCTCTAATTAGAGAAAATTTACCAGACATAACCATAAAAGACATAATCATAGAAGAACTCAAGCTACCAGATATGGATATTTATATGCAAGCAAAAAAAATATACTTAGAAATACTCAATGAACAATCAAAAATAAAACTAGAACTATCAAAAGAAGAAAGTCTAAAATCAGAAAAAGATAAAATCATAATAGAAAGACTTCAAAAATATGGCAGAGTACTAAAAGAAAATCCAGAATTACTAGAATATTTTAAATTGAACCCAGCTAATCCGGATCCATTGGGTATTTTTGAAGGACTATAATATGTGCAGAAATTACTTATTTTCTTTTAATAAGATGCAATATTTTACCCAAAAAGAAAGCATAACAGGATGCATATTATGCCATATCTCCAAACACGACCATAAATGCGAAGAATTAGTCTTATGGGAAAATGAGTATTTTATTATATCTCTTAATCTTTATCCTTATAATCCGGGACATTTAATAATATTTCCCAAAAGACACATAGAAGATTTTAGAAAATTTAGCGAAACAGAAATTATGCAAATCAATAGAATAACAAAAGCCTGTTTAAACCTGCTGGATGAGACCTATCATCCGGCAGGCTATAATATTGGCTATAATATGGGACTATGCGCAGGTGCATCAATAGAACACATACATCAACATATTGTCCCGAGATATAAAAATGAAATAGGCATAGAAGAAATCATAGGAGGCAGTAGAATACTAGTAGAATCCCCCAGAGAAAGTCATAAAAGACTGCTGGATACAATAAGTGAGAAACACATATTTACTTAAAAAATAAATCATGTTCAGAATCTTTTAATAGATTCAAAAGCAAATCAAGACTTTTAATTTTATTCCTCCAACCATATACATATTCTTGAAACGGCTCATCAGATGTATAGTATTCTTCTGCAATATCTGTTATATCAGGTAGTATATCTATCAATCTGTCAAAAAAATCACCAAACTTGGATATTATACCCCTTGCAGCATTAACAATTTCATATGCTTCTTTACCTTTTTGATCTATAAGATGTCTTTGGACATCTGATACAGCAGTTCTGTCCTCAGATATAAACAATAGTCTACCATCAGGATTATCAAGAGAAAAACTCTGCTCAAAAGAAATCATTTCTGATAAAAAATCATCTATATCTTTATTTATAGAATTCAACACAGTTAATACATTTTTAAATCTAGTAGGAATAGCCTTAGCCATAGTCTCAAAAAAATCTCTTAACTCCATAATATACCACCTTTTAAAGACAGTAAAAATCACAGAGAAAGATTCTATATACATAAAAGAGTGAGGGAAAAGAGTTTTTAATCTACTTGTGGCAAAAGTATTTAAATTATCCATCCTTTCTTTTCCAAAAGGAAACAAAGAAGAATTAAGAGAAGATATGACATCCCTTATAATATCCAACACAGAATCATCATATTCTCCTATTATATGTAATATAAGAGACGAAGAATAAAAATTCTTAGCATCAATAGAAGGCACATAAATATAGAAACGATAAAAAGGATCTTTGTGAACAACCTGAAAAAAATCAGAAAGAGGAATTTTCTTATAAAAATTGATTGTAGCTTCTCGTAGAGATTTAAAAGCTGACTTTAGACTATCCACATCATAAAATTGCTTCTCATCTTTTTCTTTTTTACTTTGTATATATGAATAATAATATTTGAAAATTGCATCGGGAATATCATACTTTATAAACCTATTAAAAACACTAACAGCATAATATAAACGCTCTAGAAGGTGCTCACACTTACTAAAACCAACCTCTCTCAAAGTCGAAAAATCAGATACAGTATCAGGATCACTTACATTAAATAAGTTATAGAATAAACCATAGGGAAAAAAAACCAAATTTCTTGCTGCAAACAAGGGTAAAAGATTATAATCCATATCCCTAAAAATCTCTTTTGGAATAGATTCCAAATATGATTCTATCTTTTTCCGCAATATTTTCTTCACGTTCTCTCTCGATTTTCCCTCTAAAAACAGATTAAAAATTTCCTCTCGTGAGATAAAATCAAAAAGCTCTTTTTTACAAGAAGGAATCATCGTATTTAACGTTTCATGGATCAATTCTACAAAAAAAGATTTGTCCCCCCATAAAGTTCTATAAAAGTCCAATAAAAATCTGGAAGAAATATCAAGAGCAATCAAATACTCCAGAAACCCCGGCTTTATGGAAAATGTCCTAAGATTGAACATATCAAAAGCTAACCTGTTTATTTTTTTTCTTTTTTTAGAAAGATAGAGTTGTAAAAAAGCCTCTTCTTTGGAGCGAGCAGTAAACAAATTTCTAAACCACAAAACTATTCTCTCAAAAATAGAAAGCTCTCTCATCTTTTGCAAAATGACAAACTCTCTCTGTTCTTCAGAAAAAATTTTAGGATATATAGGCTCTCCTTTATCATCATTGACTCCAAAGAGAGAACTCTCTATTTTCTTCAACAAATCTTTTCTTTCTTCTGGAGCAAGGCTGTGTGCCAGCTCTTCTAATGTAGGCATAAACACTCCTGCAACTAAACTTTAAATAAATTTAAAACCAATAATAATCGACCTGATAACACATCAACAGACTGTTTTGTTTCTACTACCACATTACTTATTCCAACATCTCCAGGAATCCATCTCAAACCATCCAAAGGCCATTTAAACCCTGTTGTAGAAGCCAAAGTCTCTTGAATACAAACAGGGAAAAAAGACACTGTGCTTTTAACAGGAAAAGAAAAATAATATTTACCCTTATTTAAAGAAAAAACAGCTTCTTTTCCAGTAATCCATAAATCCGGAAAAAAATCCCTAAAAAAAATAGAATATATACCCAACAGCTGATCTACCCGCCCTCCTCCACCACCTACAATAAAAAAACTCTTGATATTCTTTTCTCTTATTATATTTATAGCAAGTTCTGTATCAGTATAATCCTTGTCTTGAGGATACTTATATATTTCACATGTTCTAAATTTATCAAGCAAAGAGACATCACTAAGAGAATCCATATCACCGACAATAACATCAGGAACAAAACCATAAGAATCACAAATCTCCAATCCAGAATCAGCAGCCACAATAAAAAAATTGTCAGCATTTACCATAGCCATAACACTTAAAAAAACATCATAAGAAGGGAAATCACCGCCCGTAAAAATAAGACCTGTACTCATAACAAAAATATCGGCATAAAAAAGTACAAAAAAAGTAATTTGATTAAACAGCGGTAAAAACAAGCCGACAATAAAAGAGCCCTGTACGGGCAAAGGCCAAGGAAGGCCATAATAAACTATCACGGAGGATAGTATGATAATTAATCACAACCTGAGTGCAATGTTTGCGCATCGCCAGAACAAGTTCAACGGTATAAACCTTGACAAAAACATGGAAAAGCTGTCATCCGGCATGCGTATCAACAGAGCATCCGACGATGCATCCGGACTTGCCGTATCAGAGAAAATGCGCTCTCAAATAAGAGGTCTTAATCAGGCAGAAAGAAATGCACAGGATGGCATCTCCTTCATTCAGACAACAGAAGGATATTTGCAGGACACCACAGACATACTGCAAAGGCTAAGAGAACTAGCAGTGCAAGCAGCCAACGGAATTTATTCTGACGAAGACAGGATGCAGATTCAGGTAGAAGTATCTCAGCTTGTTGATGAGATAAACAGAATAGCATCACATGCTCAGTTCAACGGCATGAACCTTCTTACAGGGCGCTTTGCAAAAGAAACAGGAGAAAACGTAGTAACAGCTAGCATGTGGTTCCACATAGGCGCCAACATGGACCAGCGAGAGCGCGTTTATATAGGTACCATGACAGCTCAGGGCCTTGGTATACAGAGCACCAACGGACTTCCGCACACTGCAAGCTTTTTTACACTTGCAACACCAGAAGACGCAAACAGAGCAATCGGCCTTATAGACCAGGCACTCAAAAAAGTCAACAAGCAGCGAGCAGATCTTGGTGCATATCAAAACAGATTGGAATTTGCATCAAAGAGCCTCTCAATAGGAGCAGAAAACCTCCAGGCAGCAGAATCCAGAATAAGAGATACAGACATGGCCGGAGAAATGGTAGAATTTGTAAAGAACCAGATACTCAACCAGAGCTCCACCGCTATGCTTGCACAGGCCAACCAGAAAACACAGAGCGTACTCCAACTCCTACAGTAAAGTTACAAAACAAAACCGAACGGCTGCCCGCTTTGCAGGCAGCCTTTTTTATTGACAATAAATCCTCCAGCAGTATACTGAGCCCATGCACCATTATAAAAAAGCACCATTTAAAATAAAAAAACTACCAGAAACACTAATAGAAATAGCAAACACACTAAAAAAAAATAAGCATCAATGCTACATAGTCGGAGGAGCAGTAAGAGACATTGCAATGGGAAAAGAACCGGACGACTATGATCTTGCAAGCTCGGCAACACCAGAAGAAATAAAAAAAATATTTAAAAAAGTAATCCCCACAGGAATACAACACGGAACCGTAACAATCCTTATAAAGAGAGATAAATACGAGATAACCACCTTTAGAGAAGAAGAAGGATACACAGATCTAAGGCATCCCGACAAAATAAGATACACACGTTCCCTTGAAACAGATTTATCACGACGAGACTTTACAATCAACGCATTAGCACTGGACCCTATAACAGAAGAAATATATGACCTGTATCAAGGATATGCTGATATCAAAAAAAAGATCATAAAAACAGTAGGACAACCGGACAAGAGATTTGAAGAGGACGCCTTAAGAATACTAAGAGCAATACGCTTTGCAGCACAACTAGGATTTACAATAGAAAAAGAAACATACAAAGCAATAAAAAGACACAGCAAAAACATACAACAAATCTCATGGGAAAGAATACGAGAAGAGTTTACAAAAGTGCTTCTCTCCCCTTCCCCATCACTAGGCATAAAACTAATGGAAGAAACAGAAATACTCCAATACATAATACCAGAACTCTTAACATGCAAAAACATATCGCAAGGGAAAGCACATAGATTTGACGTATACCATCACCTTCTGGCAAGCTGTGACCTTGTAGAAAAAAAAGACATAATAATAAAACTTGCAGCTCTCTTCCACGACATAGGCAAACCTATAACAAAAATAGAGATTCCCGGGAAAGGACTTGCCTTTTATGATCATGATAAAGAATCCGCTAAAATTGCAAAAAAAATTCTAAAAAGACTAAAATACCCCAATAGCACAATAGAAAAAGTAACGCATCTCATACAAAATCACATGATAAAATACACAGAAGACTGGACAGATGCAGCTATACGCAGACACATAACAAGAATAGGAAAAGACAACCTCGACCAATTACTAGAATTACTAAAAGCGGATAGATGGGGAATAACAGGAACAAAAACAAAAGTTACAGATATAGAAGCATTGCGATACAGAATAAACACAGAACTAAACAAAAGTAACGCTCTCACCATAAAAGACCTAAAAATCAACGGAAATACCTTACAGGAGACATTAGAAATTCCCGCAGGCCCATGGATAGGAAAAATATTGAAATACCTCATGGAAGCCGTACTCGATGACCCAAAACTTAATACAAAAGAAAAACTTATAGAGATAGCCAAAAAATATTACAAAAAATACAATTAATTAGTATTGGAACCCGCAAGAGCCTTGTAGGCAATAGCAGCTGCATCCTGCTCGGCTTCTTTTTTATTTTTCCCTTTGCCAGGACCATAAGATTTATCCAAGATCATAACCTCTATTACAAAAGTGCGATTATGATCTGGACCTTTTTTCTGTACTAACCTGTATTTGGGATAAGTCTTAAAATTTTTCTGTACATATTCCTGAAGAAGTGTTTTATAATCCTTTTTATGCCTGTTTTCAACAACCTTATCTATTTCTGGAACAATTAATCTAAGAACAAAATCTTTTGCTGCTTCAAAACCAGCATCAAGATAATATGCCCCTATTATAGCTTCCGTTGCATCAGCAAGAAGCGCCTTCTTAGACCTTCCACCGGAAAACTCTTCTCCCTTGCTTATTAGAATAAAATTGTCCACCTTTATCTTTAAAGCAACATCATAGAGAGTATCCTCGCTTACAACAAAAGATTTTATCCTTGCAAGCTCTCCCTCTGCCTTATCAGGAAAGGTATTATACAGGTAGTCTGCTACTGCAAGCCCCAAAACAGAATCCCCAAGGAATTCCAATCTCTCATTATCCCCTACACCGACCTGCTCGTGAGCATAAGAACGATGAGAAAAAGCCAGGTTTAGAAGCTCCAAGCTTCTAAACCTTATGCCATTTTGTTTTTCAAAGAGAAGTAATTCTTTTCTTCTATCCTCAGATATTTTTGAAGGAGCAGAACTATCAAAAAGTCCTTTAAGCAACCACACTGATGTTTATTTCTTCTCCAGTTCTGATTTGATAAAAGCAAGAGCATCGCCAACGGTCTCAAACTCGTTAGCCTTCTCATCGGGAATTGTGATACCAAGCTCTTCTTCTATTGCATATACAAGCTCATAGGTATCAAGACTGTCAGCGCCAAGATCCTGACGGAAAGAAGCACTCTCTGTAATCTTATCCTCTTCCACCTCAAGCTTCTCGGCAATAAGCTTTTTAAGTTTGTCAAAAAGATCGTCCATTTTTTGTACCCCTCTAGGTAAATGGTAAGTTATGCCATCTCCTCTGGCTCAAGAACCTGCTTGCCTCTATAGTTGCCACACTTAGGACATACTCTATGAGGCTTTACTTTACTGCCGCAATTACTGCATACAGAAAGAACAACCCCATTTATTCTCATATTTATGGAGCGTCTCCTTCTGGACCTTGCCTTGGATGTTTTATACTTTGGTACTGCCATATCATCCCTCTTTAAATGATGTAGCACTAAACCTATACCAAGGCAATAAAAATGTCAAGTATCACGGCAGTTCTTTATTATTCGTTATACTATAGAAATAACAATCGGTCAATAGCCGATTATATAATTCTCGTATTATACAAGTATGCAATATACAAAACATACAAAATTATAAACAAAAATCCTGCCTTTATAGAAACACGCTTAAATAAAAATAAAAATAAAAACAATAAAACAGACGCCCCTAACATAACAGCAAAATCAATCCAGAATGCAGGAAAAACAACTGGAAGAGGCGCAAGAATGGCGCTAAAACCTGCAACCCCCAGTGTATTAAAAATATTACTGCCAACTATATTGCCTATGGAAATATCACTTTCCTTTTTTGCAGCCGCAACAACAGAAGTAACAAGCTCCGGCAAACTCGTACCAAAAGCAATAACAGTAAGAGAAATAAAACGCTCAGAAACGTTAAATACTTCTCTGGCAAACCATATTGCACTGTTTATAAGCATATTAGAACCTGCAAGAAGCATACTGAAACCAAAGACAATTAATACAAAAATTATAGGAATAGACTTTTGGGAAGTATCATCTACTGCATCTATCTCCAAACGCTCCTGCAAAACAGCTTCCCCCTCTTTTTTTGCCTTTCTATAGAGGATATAAAGATATATGATAAGACTGCAGAACATAGGAAGACCTAGCCATATATTTAGCACAGAGGCTTTGGCAGAAGCAAAAATAATAACGCCTATAAGGAGAAGAATATACGAGAAAAACAACCAGGGAAAATCAAACACAATCAACTGTCTGTTTCCCGAAATGATATGAAATATAGAAACTATACCCAGAATAAGCAGAATATTAGCAATATTGCTGCCTATGACATTACCAAGAGAAAGCGTAGGATGACCGCTTAAAGCTGCAATACCGCTAACAAAAAACTCAGGAGCAGAAGTCCCCATGGCAACAACCGTGAGACCTATTATAAGAGGTGATATGTTAAACCTCTTTGCAAGAGAAGAAGCTCCACTAATAAAAAAGTCTCCTCCCCAGTACAGACCTGCAATCCCAATAAGACCTACAAAAGAATTTATTATTATACTCATAAGAAATAAACCTCTATAAAAGCTTTTTCCTTAGTTCCTGTTCTATAAAATCAGGAACAAGATTGGAAACATCTCCACCAAAAGAAACAATCTCTTTTATGGTAGAAGAACGCAATACAAAATATCTGGGATCTGTAGGAATAAAAAGAGTTTCTATCTCAGGATTAAGCCCCTTGTTGAGCATAGCAAGCTCAAACTCATGATTAAAATCTCCCAGAGCCCTTACACCTCTGACAATCACTCTAATATCCTTCTGCCTTGCATAATCCACAACAAGCCCGTCCCACGTATCCACAATTACGTTGGAAAATCTTTCTGTTAGCCTTGACATAAAATCATGCCTTTCCTGTTTAGAAAACAACCTGTTTTTGCTTGGATTGGCAGCAATAAGGATAGTAACGGTTTCAAAGATACATGCAATCCTCTCTATTACATTGATATGACCATATGTAGGAGGATCAAAAGTTCCAGGATAAATCGCTTTTTTCATAAACGCAGTATAAACAACAAAAAAAAAAAAAACAATTAAACACATATAGTATTGACCATAAAGACAAGTTAGTGCATTTTATAATATAGAAATAAGAGGGGGTGTACAGGTTTCGACCGGGAAGGTTTGCGTTTATAAGTTGCAGGTGGAGCGGTAACTCCTAAAACTGCCAACGGCTATAAATGCCAACGATGAACTTGCATTGGCTGCTTAAATAACACAGCCACGGGTACCTGATGCGCAGTCCTGAGCATTAGGCTACTTGTCAGAAACCAGGACTTACTGTATGTCGCGTTCGGCCGGCATGCAGGACATCTTAGCCGGACTCGGGAAGGACGGCAGGCTCCGGGCCCAAGTCTTCCTTAAAAACAAAAACCAGAGCCTAAACCTGTAGAAGCTTATAGACCGCTTTCCGGGACGCGGGTTCGATTCCCGCCACCTCCAACACAATGTAGTTCCTAGCTCATATCGAACGGGCTCACTATCCCTATTTTGCAAAAAAAGAGTATGGGCTTGGCAAGCCTGCCTGTGACATAAACAATACATCTTGGCTTATTGCAATAAGAATATTCATAAGCTCTTTTAATTTAAGCCCGTAGTATCCCTTTATCAGTTTTACTTCCTGGCAATTATGATAAGAACAGAGCTTTTCTTCCTCAATATCTCCTATAGCTCAACCTCCCTTATCTGTGCTAATCCGCAGAAACGAGCAGACACAAGAAAATAATAAACGACGCAAAAAACATTTGTTTTTTTTCATATCACATGCCTCCGCAATGCTAAAAATATTTAAAATTGTATACAGAGACACGATATAACACATCATACTTTTGGTATGATATTGTATGAAGATACAATTTTTATACCGAACGGCCTCGCATGGGTAAACCATAAAAGGTACATGGCTCGGCCTGCCTGCGGCAGAATACAAAGCAAATTTTTCTAGTCCTATTATCCATATGCCGAAGGCAGCGTTTTGACGCTTAGCGTCAAAACGCGTTCGGTATAAAATAAAAACTGCTGTCTGTGCTTTTTATAACCGATTATTTAATATGCGCTTTTTTTATGTCTTTTTGTTATTTTTATTAAACGTATCTCTTGCTTTCTCTCAGACAGCATACAGGCTGCCTGACGAGGTCAAAATTGTAGAAAAGCATAACTATTCTCACTCCATAAACGGGCGTTATGTTGGGCATATTTACCGCGAGCTAAGAGGGCGTCTTAAAAAGAAGGGAAGCGTATATAAAGGGACAGCATATTTTTTGGAATCTTTGACACACCTTGCGCCTTCTGTGCCACAGAGGGTAGATAATGAGGTGAAGGTTTCTTATATGCCGGATGCTTCTTCTGATTTTTTGGAATTATTTCCAACTTATAAAGCTATTCCTTTTTTACCGGCAGAAGGGATTGTGACTGGAGAGCCTTGGAGAGGATTTGGCTATGTGGGGGTGGATCCGCTGGGAACAGGGGATGTAAAAAACATCAGGGTCTACGTTGAATACAGATATGCCGGTACACAGGAGTATCAAGGCAGACAGGTGCATGTCGTAAGCGGGCAGTTTGCTCTCAGATTCTCCGATGACAGGGTAAACGGGCTTATAAAGAGTGAGGGAAAACACTTGCTTACTGTTTATGTTACGGAGTATGGCGAGCCTGTTTTTATCAAAGATAGTTTTGATGATAATTTTCTGTTCTCCGATAAAACAAGTGTTAAAAACAAAGGCTTTGTGCTTGTCTGGTTTTACGATATCGTTCCTTTTGATTACTCTTCCACCATTCCGCTTATTGTAAAATCTATGGGAGATGAGACCTATGTTCCTTTAGACACAAAAAAACCTGATGCATCAGTATCAAAATATAAAGAAAAAACAACAGGAGACGAGGATAAAGATGCTGAAGCCATAGATAATGAGACAGATAAACAATTTTTTGCAAAACTAAATGATCAGGATAGTGTGGAAAAGACAGAAGAAGGGATAAAAATTACTATAAGGTCCCTGCGCTTTGTTGCAAATAGCGCAGAACTTCTGGCAGGTGAGGAGAAAAAACTAGAAACACTTGCAGAAAATCTAAAAAAGATTCCCGGAAGAACAATCCTTATAACAGGGCATACCGCGGACATAGGTAGACCTACTGCTCAGAAGAATCTGTCCATAGAGAGAGCAAAAAAGATTGTCGAGCAATTAGTAAACCTGGGAGTGGATGGCTCACGGTTGATATACCAAGGCAAGGGCGGTACAGAACCCATTGCTGACAATAGCACAGAAGAAGGGAGAGCACTCAACAGACGCGTTGAGATTACTATCATGGAAGACTAGGGCTTTTTAGACATAAAATATGCACATTGTTAAATACACCTTAAGAAAATACATTAACATAAGAGTATACTTTAATACACACATTAAGAAAAATATTGAGGCGGGCTACGCTATATGTGTAGCGATTCGTTCTCCTGTGATGCTGTCAAAAACAAAAAACCTGGAAAAAGAGACCTCCACAGTCTCTCCTATCCTAAAATCACCTTCTGCTTCTGTTTCTATAACAGAGCTGTCTTCAAGCTCAAGCTTGATAATACGCTTGTTATCCAGAGGAAAACTTCCTATATCTTTTACTTCTGCTTTTACAACATTGTTAAGCTTGACACTTTTTTTTGCCGGTATATCGATATATTCCGGACGTATTCCTATTACTCTTCCCAGATATTCATCGGATAGGATATCTCCGGGTATGAGGTTGAGAGACTGCATAAATCTATGCGGATTTAAAAACTCGGCAACAAATATGTTCCGGGGATTTTCATAGAGCTCTTCTGGACTACCTTCCTGCTCTATCCTCCCTTCCCTCATCACAACAATCTTATCTGCTAACAGAAGGGCTTCGTGCTGGTCATGAGTAACATAAATCGTAGTAATATTAAAATAACTAAGAAGTTTTTTAAGTTGTACTCTGTATTTTTCTCTAAGAGGCTGATCGAGATTGGAAAAAGGCTCATCCATAAGAAACAGCCTAGGGTCTCGTGTGATACATCTGCCTATGGCAACCCGCTGCTTTTCTCCTCCCGACAGGTTTTTAGGAAATCTCCCGGAAAGATGCTCTAGCTTAACATCCAAAAGGCGACTGGTTCTTCTGTATTTTTCTTCTGCATCTCTTTCGTCTTCTTCTGTCCAGTTCTTGCTTAATTTTTTAAAGAAGAAGTAAGACATTATGTTATCTTTTACATTAAAGTGAGGATAAAGCGCATAATTTTGAAAAACCATGCCTATCCTTCTTTCTCCTGGTGGAAGTTCTGACAATTCTTTGTCACCATATAATATTTTACCGGTATCGTGATGGATTAATCCCGCTATTATCTTGAGCAATGTTGTTTTACCGCATCCTGTGGGGCCTATTATAACAGTTGTTTTACCTGCAGGAATTGTGAGAGATATATTATCAAGACAAAACACAGGTTCATTGTCTTCTTTTATCCCTCTTATAAACTGCCAAACAGAACGGGAAGGAACAAAGGTCTTTGTTATATCAGAAAGTATAATATCTTCCATAAACACATTATACCAGCATGCTTCTCATGTGTCAAAAAGCTTTTAAAATATTGTATTTTTGATTATTATCTTAACATGGAGGTCATATGTATAATTATAAAGAAGAAGTAATATTTTCCGAGAATATCAGGTATTTTTATAGGACATGGAAAAACCCAAAGAACAGAGCAATTGTATTTATATGCCATGGCATAGGAGAGCACTCAGGTAATTTTGTCGAGCTGGGAGGTCTTATTGCAGATGCAGGATACATGGTAATTGCTCCGGATCATTACGGACATGGACAGTCAGGCGGCAAGAAAGGCTATATCCCCTCATGGGAAACCTTTAGAAACGAAATAAAGCTAATTTTATCCAAAGAAAATGCAGACGGTATGCCTGTTATTCTGTATGGCCACAGCATGGGAGCTACCATTGTGCTTGATTATTTTATAAGAAACCAGGAAAACATAGGAGGAGCTGTGGTTACTGCACCTGCACTGTCTTTGGACGGGGTATCGGGTATAAAAAAACTACTGGGCAGATTTATGGCAAAAATAAAACCCGATTTTCAACTGGAATCCGGACTGGATACCTCGTATTTGACAAAGGATAAGGATATGATGGCAAGGCTTTTTTCGGATCCATTGGCACATGGGAAAGCAACACCAAGGCTAATGCTGGAAATAGAAGAAGTAATCAATTATTGCCACGAGAATGCAAATAAAATAGAAAAGCCAATCTTGATAATGCAGGGAGAAAAAGACAGGATAGTATCACCGGAAGCCACAAAATCATTTTTCTCAAACATAAAAACAGAAGATAAAACCCTGATATTAGTACCTAACGGAATGCACAAAATAGAACATGATACGGAAAGGGAGGAAAGTATAGAAAAAATACTTAACTGGTTAAAAAAACATAACTAAAGCATATCCCTATCATGCTCGCTTAGCAGATTGCCTACAATAGAAGCTTCTCTCTCCAGTTTCTTTTTCTTTGTTTTCTGTAGATAGTATCTGCATGCCAAATCTCGCGGAGCAATCTCCAAAGCCTGCATAAAAAACTCCTCTGCCTCATCAAACTCATCATTAAAATAAGCATATAGAGCTTTTTCAAAATATGTGCTGGATTTTATCTTATCCTTATCATAATTGGTCATTATCTCAAAAATAGGAACGCTGTTATGCTTGCCTTTAAGCCTAATGCGGCCTAGAAACCTAAAGAAATAATTGTTATTCTCCTGAGCAATATCAGGCATCTGCAGAAACAAATTGTGAGAAATGAGTAGACGTGCTCCCATCACTTTTGTAAGAGCTTCAAGTCTGGCTGCAGTGTTTACCGTATCCGAAACTACCGTACCGTCCATTCTTGTTGCTTCTCCTACAGTTCCCAGCACAACATCACCCCAGTGAAGTCCGATACCTATATCTATGGGAGATTTACCGACACGCTGTCTTTCCCTGTTATATTCATCCAAGCTCAAAAGCATCTCGGCTCCGGCCTTTACTGCTGACTTGGGTTCCCCAGGAAAAAGAGCCATAATACCATCACCAAGATATTTGTCTATAAAACCGCCGTTTTCTTTGATTATAGGAGATATTCTGTTGAGATAAGAATTTAAGAAGTTAAAACTCTCTTCCGGAGTAAGCTGCTCCGATATTGTTGTAAAATCACGTATATCAGAAAACATCACAGCCATATCATGTACCTTATGGTCTCCCAGTGTAACAGACTCTAGAGAATCCCTTCCTAGCATGTTTATGAACTCATAAGGGACAAATCTGCTCGCGGCATTTGCCAGCTTTTTCATCTTTTCGCTATACTCCAGCATCGTATTGTGTGTTATTGCATACCTTCTGGAAAGAATGTAGGACTGGAGAAGAAGAAAAAAGAACAAAGCATAGGATGACATATAAGTAAAGCCGATATTAAAGATAGAATAAAGAACATCGTTTATAACAGCAACAGCTATAGCTGCAAAACCAACAACTACCGGTATACTCTCTTTTTCCTTATTTATTAAAGCCCTAACCACATAGACCATTACCACAACAACTGCGGAAATAAGAATGATATTGTATATATTGTGAAGATTTGCACCAATGGAAAGAGGAAGAGCAGCAAGCAGTATCATAAAGATAAGAGAAGAATACCTAAAAAAAATTGAATACCACCTGTACTCCACAGAAGGGAACAAACTGGTAATAAAATGGTAAAAAGAAACAGCGGCTACGTAAACACATATGATTTCTATCTTGATAAGAATTATGGTAAAACGTCCTTCCAGCAGCATGTGTATTAACCTTGTACCTGTAAGACCTCCTCTTATCACTATGGCAAGAGCAAACAGAGCGAAAGCCAGATAACTCATATCCCTTCTTAAGAAGAAAAGAACGAGATGATATAAAGCTATTATAAAAAGGGCACCAAATACAAAAAAATCCACACCAGAATAAAGCTGATTTCTACTATTGATAACGCTGGGTTTGCCTATAACAATAGGAACTTTTAGACCACCATAGATATCGTCAAAGTTTGCCACCTGAAGAAACACATCAAAATCACGACCAGGCGGTGTAAAAGTAACAGTTCTTGGTCTAAGAGAAGGTTCTATACTATTCTTGCTGGTAGAAAAAAAACCATTCTCAAGTACAAGTCTTTCATTGACAAACAACCTGTAAGTACCTGTAATCTCACGCAAATCAAAAGTGATAGGTGTATAAGGCTGATAATCATCATAATCAACTATAATAAAATGCAGATAATAGGTACCATATCCCTCAGCAGGATAATGACCAGAAAGTTCCTGAGCATTGTTCCAAAAAGACGGAAAACTCACCAACTCATAAGAAGAAGAGGAAACATCTTCCATGGAAAGAAGTTTCTTCCAATAAAATCGTGCAAAACCGGTAAGAGAAACAGGCTTATCCAGCATTTTATGAGTTATCAAAACAGTACTGTCAAGAACGTTCTTCTCAATTCCAAATACAGACATCAATGAGAAAAATAAAAAAAACAAGAGTAGATATTTTTTTACCATATACCGCAAACTCTAATTAATTATACATATATTATCAGCATAAAACCATATTAATATTAACAAGCAAGGAGAAAAATAATACATTTTTTAATACCGAACGGCTGGATTGCACCTTAGGCAGCAAAGAATAAGCAAAAAGATGCAATCCAGCCTGCCTGTGGCAAATATTAAGAAAACCAGGCAGAAATATTATTATGTCTCTGCACCCGCAGGCAGGGCTTTACGAGCATAGCGAGTAGAGCCCGTTCGGTACCAAATAAAAAGCCCGGCATAACCGGGCATGTATCATTCTTTATTTGTTTGTAGCGGCTGCTTTTCTCATCTCTTCCAAAACGGACAGCGCCTTGAGTTTTACCGGCCTTATATAATTGCCTCTTGTTATTATCTCTCCTATCGCACTCACAAGCTCAGGATTTGAAATACCATTGTTTGTTTTTGCGAGTTTTTCTATTGCAAGCAGCGTGGAAAAAGCAAGGTTGTTGTCCGGAGTGGTCTTAAGGTTTTCCTGGTGAAGTTTAAAGGCAAGTACATTTGTGACTTCTTCATTATCGTTAATACCTATCTTACCCAAGCCATAAACAGCTTCGGCAACGACCATGGGCTCTTTTTCTTTTTGGACAACGTCCAAAAGTATATCCTTAGCTTTCTCGC
This sequence comes from Spirochaetia bacterium 38H-sp, assembly GCA_039023545.1. NCBI lineage: Bacteria > Pseudomonadati > Spirochaetota > Spirochaetia > Winmispirales > Winmispiraceae > Rarispira > Rarispira pelagica. The sequence continues at coordinate 101,088 of JBCHKQ010000002.1, forward strand.
CTCCTATCTTACCAAGAAGCTGACATGCCTGTCGTCTTATCTCAGGAAAGTTGTTTACAACTCTATTGTTGCGTTTTACTTCTTTTGAATATGTTTCTGTTGCAAGTGTCTGGAGGATGGTAAAGGCAGCTCCGTCATCAGAAAGTCTTCCCTCGTCAGCCATCTTCTCCAAATTCCTGAGTGCAAGCTGCTTGAGTTCCTCACTCTCTGAGTAGGCTTCATCCTGTATAAGCCTGAGTTCTATATCCTGACTGAGATAATACTCTTCTATTGTAGACACATCGCCCGATGATTGATTATCAGCGGTTTCCTGGGCAAACGGTGAGACTATAAATACAAAAGCTATGACAGCAATAAACGCTCCTTTTAATCTCATATTGTTCTCCTAAAAATTAAAATATTTTCCATGCCCCATCCACTTTTTTTAAGTTGTAGATGAGGTAAGGGGTTTCTTTTATTATCATAAAGGCCTTGACAGAATCCTTATCTATAAATTCTATCTTATCCAATCTTACGTTGGACCTGCTGGGAACAACTACGTATATAAAATAGTCCTTAAGACTTTTTAGAGTAATTCCCGCTTTTTTAAGCCTTGGAACTTCCGATAGCTCTTTAAGCTTCTCTGGAGAAGAATATGTATCCAGATATTCTTTAGAAAGATAAGAAAGCCATTTGTCATAATCTTTTTTTTGGATAACTTGTGTAAGCTCTCCCATAAATGCTTCTATCTGTGCAAAGGTCTCATCATATACATCCTGAGTAACCACAAACTCCTCCGGAGCAGGAGAAGATGTCGGTTCTACAGATTCTACCGGCACGGGAGAAGAGTTCGCAACAACAGCATCATCACTCTTGCAAGAAAAAAAGAGCAATAAAAATACAAGCAAAAATATCATATCTTTTTTCATATCTATACTGAAGTGTAAAAACACTTGGCAACTTTGTCAATCAAAAAACAAAGTTCCTTGCATGATATAGAAAAGCAGGATACTATATACCCATGGAAAAAAGCTCTGAGAAGATACAACAGCAACAAGAGTTTGAAAAACTCGTAGAAATGTATGTCAACAAATTCGCTCAGTCTAAGATAGAAGTAGAACATTTTATCACCTTTGCCCTTGCCTTTGCTGCAAAAAATAATTCTGCTTTTCCCTTTTTCTCTCGCTTTAGGACAAGAGAAAGTCTCTCCTATGAGCTTCTGCAGATGGCAAAGGAGATTGATGATAATCCATATTTTTTATTCGAAAAGAATAAGCACGGTACACTTGATATCATATATTACCTTGCAAATGACTATGAAAAAATAGAAAAGCGTTTTGCACTAATCAAGGCAAAACCAGAATTGCCTTTTCCTGATTATTCATTCTTACAGCTAACAACGCCGGATAAAAAGTTCTTTCATCTGGATGCAAAAGAGGATTTTATAGGATGGTTTGAAAGAAATCAGGAACGAAAAGACAATGTCCTTGTAAGTATTTCTTTTCCTTCCGGTATTCCTTCCTTTGTTACAACTGGACAGATAATACTCAACGATTTGTTTGACATCTGTCTGGCCAAAGTAAAACGATATCTCCAGGAAAATGAGAAAAATGTCGGATACACAACACAGAAACTGAGACCTTTTTTTAGAAACAATGAAACGGCATTGAAAGAACTTTTTAATGCTGTTTTAACAAAAACAGACCAGATAGTAAGAGATATAAAAGAACCCGGAGACAGGACATATTATTTCTGGAATCAGCTGTGTTCTTTTCTTTTCCGAGAGTTTTCCGAGAAAAAAGAAAGACAGGATACAGAAACTTCCTATGCTCAGGCAGCATATATTCTAGGCCTATATCTTATATATTATAAAGGCAAACAAAGAAAGAAAAAAGAAGAAGAACGAGCCTTGCAGATTTTGGAAAAAAATCTCAGAAAAAAACCCTATTTTTTTACTATAGCAGACATACTATCCTTCACCGATAATAAGGGGATACCTCTTACAAAATTCTGTCCAAGAGAAAGAATAACAGACTATATTTCCGAAAGGACAGAGGCTCCAGATCCTCTTTCTCTTCCGCAGATATTAAAACTAAAGGCTCCAAACGATAACGAGTATTATATAGCAAAAGAACTTCTTATTCCTCTTTTTTCGGAAAAACAGTTTACACACTCAATGGAGCTAAAAAGAGAATATACCAACCTATGGTATCTTCTGCTAAAAAAAGACGAAGAAACCGATGCTATGTTTAACGACGAAGACTTCGAACAGGATATAAAAGAGAGACTTCTGAGACGAGACCCCGTATTTCTGGCTATGCTGAGTTTTCATACACTTTACATTGCATGGGAAAACAACCCCCTACCAGCAAGTCAAAAATCGGAAATGGCAGGAATCTTTGATACAAAGGCAAGAAAGCTAAAACCCTTAAGAGAAATATTAAATCTGGACAGAGAAAAAATACTAAAAGATGCAAAAATAATGCTTCCATTTTGGAAGGTTATTCCTGTAGTAAGCTCTATAATAAGGTTTTTTAAGTTTCTTTTTACAGGAAAAAAGCGAACAAAAAGAGGAAAAGCAACAAAAAAACAAAGCACTGCAACACTCGTACTCAACAATAACAAACCAGAGAAAAAACCACCACAAATAACAACTCCCCCTGTAAAAGCAAGCATACAAACTCAACAGAGTACAGCAAACTCAGCCAGGGCATTTAAAACAAGAATAAGGGAACTCACTAGAGAATTTGTAGCAGACAATACAGAGCTTGAGAGAACTATGGAAGAGCTTGAAGATATATGGAATCCGCTTATAGATACTGTTGCAAAAAAAAATCTGACTGAGGATGTTGAAAACTTTGCAAAAGACTTTTTAAGAAAAATGAGAATACTAAACCATAGAAAACCGCCTACCAGAGAACAAATACACACAATGGCAAAGACACTATCAGAGAACAAAGCATTTGAAAGAATAAAAAACAAGGAAGCTTTTAGAAAATATCTTGAGCTTTGTATGCTCAAGATACTCAACAATATAAAAATATGATAGCTATTATCCTACGGAAAATCCTCTTATGGCAAGTTCTCCAGAAGGAGCAAGTTGTCTAATACACTTATAGAAAAGTTCTCCGCATGTTCTTGCATCATCCAATGCTCGGTGATGATATTTTTGTTCTATTCCGCAGCTGTAAGCAAGAGCTTTGAGGTTATATTTGGGTAAACCCGGAAAAGCTTTTCTTGACATAGACAGAGTATCCAATATCAATAAAGAAGGGAAATCCCGCCCTGCCCTTGCATATTCTTTCCTCAAGAAAGAAAGATCAAACTTTGCATTATGCGCAACTAGAACATTATTACCTACAAAATCCTCAAAATAATCAAAAAAATCCGCCATCGTAGGAGCATCCATAACATCATCATCATATATGCCATGGATATTGCTTACAACTTCTGGAATTGGTATTCCGGGATTAATAAGACTGGACAGGCTATCCACCTCACGGCCATCCTCAAACATTACACAGGCAATCTCTACCACCCTGTCTTTGTCAGCATAAAGACCTGTTGTCTCAACATCAAAAGCAATAACAGGTGATTCCAACCAATTAAACTGCATCTCTTTCCTTTCTGTTTTTATAACTATGTTGACATAAAACCACATATTTTTCTAGCATCAGGCATGGACATAAGAACAACACTAAAACAAAATAACATAGAATACGACGATATACGCTGGTATCTCTCCCTAAACCTTGCTATGCAGCTATTGCAGTATAAAGACAAAGAAGAAGAACTTGCAAAGCTAATCTGGAGCGGAAAGCTGGAAGATAAACTATACGATATGACAGAAACCTTTCTCTCAATGCTGGAACAAAAAAAAGAAGAAGGCAGGCTGGATGAGCCTGCCTTGCGAGAGATTATATCAGAAATAAATCTGGCAAAGGATAAAAGAAAACTTATGGAATAAGAGAGTTTATTTTCTCCCTTATCTTATCGAGCTTTGCCTTGACCTTAGCCTTTGCCGCATCAAGATTACCATCAACCTTCTCCGTACAGGAAGCATAAAACTTTATCTTAGGCTCAGTACCACTTGGCCTTGCGCTCACAACACTCTCATCATCCATAATAAACTGAAGAACATTAGAAGATGGAAGATTTATATCCTTTTCTTTTCTTCCGCTCACAACATCAAGCGTAGTACCATCAAGATAATCCTTTATCTTTACAACTCTTGAGCCGGCAAACTCAGAAGGAGGAGTATTTCTCATGCTGTCCATAATTTCTCTCATCTGTTTCATGCCACTTTCGCCAGGAAAAGTCTTGGTAATGAGGAGCTCCTCGTAATAACCATGAATCTTATAAAGTTCATTGAGTCTGTCAAGAAGACTCTTACCCTGCATCCTGTAGTAAAGGGTCATCTCCACTGTAACAACAGCAGCAGAAACAGCATCCTTATCACGCACATCAGAACCTATAAGATATCCATAACTTTCTTCTCCGCCACAGATATAAGTATAGCTATTATTCTTCTCAAACTCTCTTATCTGTGCCGCAATATTTTTAAAACCTGTTAGAACATCAAAACAAGCAGCACCATAATACTCCGCAACCTTTCTCTGCATATTGGTAGTGACAACAGTCTTTATAACAGCAGGATTGGGCGGAAGCTTACCCAGCTCTTTTCTGGATGACAAGATATAATCATTGATAAGCACACCAAGCTGATTACCCGTTACAAGCACATATTCTCCCGAGGCATCCGGAACGGCAATCCCAAGCCTATCAGAATCCGGATCCGTACCCATAACAACATCGGCCTTTCTCTCTTTTCCGTATTTTAAGGCAAGAGCCATGGCACTAGCTTCTTCCGGATTAGGATAATCAACAGTCGGGAAATTACCATCTGGCTCACGCTGTTCCGGCACAGTAAAAACATCAACACCGTATTTTTTAAGAACAGTCTCAACAGGAACCCTACCAGCTCCATGAAGAGGCGTATAAACTACAGAAAGTTCGCTTGCATGCTCTTTGAGAACATCCGGCCTTGTAATCTGTTTTTCAACAGCAGCAAAATAAGCCTCGTCAACATCCTTATCTATATAAACAAGAAGCCCCTTTTCCTTAGCCTCATCTATAGACATAGAAACAATATCAGAAGTAACCTTTCTCACCTCTTCTATAATTCCCTTATCCTGAGGAGAAACAACCTGAGACCCATCCGACCAGAAAACCTTATATCCATTATAAGCAGGAGGATTATGGGAAGCAGTCACAACAATACCCGCAGTAGCTCCAAGATATCTTACGGCAAAAGAAAGCTCCGGAGTCGGTCTTAGAGAAGTAAAAATATAAGTCTTAATCCCATTGCCGCATAGAACCAAAGCAGCCTCACGAGAAAAAACATCAGAATAATTTCTAGAATCATAAGCAATAACAACAGAGGCATTATCGGCTGCATTTTTCTTTATATAATTGGCAAGTCCCTGAGTAGCCCTTCTTACCATAAGAGGATTCATCCTCATAAAACCGCCGCCAATAACCCCACGCATACCTCCAGTACCAAACTCAAGCTCGGAATAAAACCTATCATTAAGCTCATCCCACGACTCTGACTCCACAAGCTTTTTGACCTCATCCTTAAACTCAGAATATGTCTCAAGCTCAACATAGAGATTAGCCTTTTCCTTCAAAATAGAAATATCCATTATTCCCTCCGTAAACAATATTATCCATAATACAATATTAATGTTTTACAACAATATCAAGACAAGATTTTTATAAAAAACAAACAAAAACCGAACGGCATAAGCGCAGCCCATAAAGCAAAAATAAGCAGGCTGCGCTTATGCCTGCCTGCGGCAAAAATGAAGAAAACCATCAAGACTCATCTTGAAACTCATAATAGAAACCGGTATCATATCATATAAAATAAGACACAGGAGAAAAAATGAAGCAATATGGATTTAACTTTCTATGGGCATTTTCAAAGGAAGAATCAGGGAAAAACCCTCAGGAACCAGATAAAAAAGCACTGGATTTTCTGGCAAAGCATGGATTTAACTTTGTAAGAATCCCCATGGACTACAGATACTGGACAAACAACTTTGACTATTTTAAACCTGATGAGGCTTTTTTTGACTACACTGACAAATACATAGAAGAATGTAGGAAAAGGAACATCCACATTTGCATAAACATCCACAGAGCACCGGGATACTGCATAAACAGAAACGACATAGAAAAACATAACCTCTGGACAGACAAAGAAGCACAAGACGCATTTGTATTCTACTGGGAAACCTTTGCAAAAAGATACAAAGGCATTTCATCCGAGCAACTCTCCTTTGACTTGCTTAACGAACCGCCGGAAGAAAGACAGTACGGGATGACAAGAGAAATACACAGAAAAGTTATAAAAAGAACAATAGAAGCCATAAGAAAAATAGACAAAGAAAGAAGAATCGTAATAGACGGAATAGGCGGAGGACATCTTGCCATGCCAGAAATGGCAGACTTAGGAGTAGTACACAGCGGAAGAGGCTACCAGCCAATGGCAGTAAGCCACTACAAAGCAGAATGGTGGATTGACAGCAATAAGGTAACAGAAGCGCCCCAGTATCCTGGGACAAAATGGGACGGCATAATATGGAACAAAGAAAGCCTCAGAGACTTTTATAAACCATGGCTGGAAGTAGCAAAAACTGGAGTAGAAATACATATAGGCGAGTTTGGTTGTTATGATAAGACTGACAACAAGGTTGCTCTTGCATGGCTTTCTGACTTGATATCTCTTTATAAAGAATGGGGATGGGGATATTCACTTTGGAATTTTGAAGGTCCATTTGGCATAATAGGACACAGACGAGAAGGTGCAAGATGGGAAAAGATAGACGGTTATCTTGTAGACAGAGACCTCCTAGAATTGTTAAAGCCTTAAAAAATACACAGGTACAAAGAGGCTGCACTTTGTGCAGCCTCTTTTGATATAAAATAAGTCTTTTCTTTTTGAATCTTTTTATATATAATTTTACAACTATTTTTGCGGAGGACTTTTGTGAAACAACATAAATTGCTAAACCTTCCGAGCATAAGACGTCTACCTTCCTATCTGCAGGTTGTAAAAACCGCCATGGAAGAGGGAAAGGAATACATATCAGGCACATATATTTCCCAAGAGCTTGAGCTTGAGGCAATACAGGTAAGAAAGGATCTTGCTTTAACCGGTATAATGGGCAGACCCCGAATGGGCTATCCCGTGAAGGAACTCATAAATGCCATAGAAAGCTTTCTACAGTGGAATACAGACCAGTATGCTTGTGTGGTAGGTGCAGGAAATCTGGGACAAGCTCTTTTGGGATTTAACGAGCTAAAAAAACATAAGCTACATATTGTTGCGGCTTTTGATGTGGATAAAAGCAAGATAGGTAAAAAATTTCATGGAACAGAGGTTTTTTCTCTGGATGAGATTGGAAAAAAAATAAAAGAGCTTGGCTTTAATATGGCAATACTTACTGTACCACAAGAGAGCGCTCAAGAGACAGCAGAGATTCTTGCTGATAATGGTATAAAGGCTATCTGGAATTTTACCAACATTAAGCTAAAGCTGCCTTCAGATATTATTGTCCAACAGGAAGATTTGTCATCAGGATATGCTGTTCTGTCTGTAAAGATGGCAAGGTTTTCTTAATTATTTATTATTTGCTTTTCTGCCGCAGGCAGGTTTTACCGCACTCTTTCTGTTTTGCTGTTGTTTTTTGGTGAGGTAAAACCGTTCGGTATAAAATAAATAAAATGCCCTTCGTGAGGAAGGGCTTGTGGTGTTATTTTACGATTATTCTATGATAGCGTTTTTTTCCTGCCCGCAAGAGAATTTCTCCGTCCTGATCTATGTGGGTTTTGTCTACTTTTGCTTCTAAATCAGCAATTTTGTTGTCTCCTATGTAGGCTCCGCCCTGAGTGATTAGTCGCCGTGCTTCGCTCTTTGAGGCAGAGAGTCCTGTACGAGCAAATAGCTCCACTATGTTTATACCCTGCTCAATTTCTACCATTGGGATTTCTGTCGTGGGTATCGCACTTCTGTCCTTGCCACCGCCACCAAAGGCTGCACGGGCTGCTTCCAGAGCTTTTTCTGCTTCTTCTTTGCTATGGATAAGTGCTGTCAGCTCGTATGCAAGGCGCTCTTTTGCCTTGTTTATGCGTTCGTCGTCATATGATGTGAGCTGATCTATTTCTTCTACTGGCAACAACGTGTAAAACTTGAGAAGTTTGTTGACATCCGAATCAGGAACGTTTCTCCAGTATTGGAAGAACTCATAGGGGCTTACCAGATTAGGATCCAAAAATAGGGCACCCTTTTCTGTTTTCCCCATTTTTTTACCATCGGAGCGGGTCACAAGAGGAACGGTGAGTCCGTAGGCCTCCTTGGACTCTACTCTGCGGATTAGGTCTATACCCGCCACTATGTTTCCCCACTGGTCATCACCTCCTATCTGGAGGCTGCAGTTGTATTTCTGATTGAGAACCAAAAAGTCATAGGATTGTAAAAGCTGATAGTTAAACTCTATAAAGGAGAGTCCTGTCTCCAGCCTTGCTTTGTAGGTCTCAAAGCTCAACATCCTGTTTACAGAGAAGTGTCTGCCTATATCTCTAAGAAAGTCTATATAGTTGAGATTTGCAAGCCAATCTGCATTGTTGACTATTATTGCCTGCTCACCGTCAACTTTGAAAAAATGCTCTACCTGTTTTCTTATGGATTCTACGTTATTGTTTATCTGCTCTATCGTGAGCATCTTTCTCATTTCTGTCTTGCCGGAAGGGTCGCCTATTCTGGCTGTTCCTCCACCCATAACAAGTATTGCTTTATGCCCTGCGTTTACAAGATGGTATGCAGCAAAGAGAGGAACAAGATGCCCTGCATGCAGACTAGGTCCTGTGGGGTCCATTCCTAAATAAAAGGTAACCTGCCCTCTATCCATAAGATCCGACAGGCCTTCCAGATCTGTACACTGTTGGAGCATGCCTCTTTCTGACAGGACTTCCAATGCTTTGTTCATACTCCGACCCTCTTGTAGTCTTTGATTGCCTGCTTGATTGTGTCCACAATCTCGTTTTTGTGTATACGGACTTGCTCCATACTATCGCGGTATCGAAGTGTTACCGTATCGTTCTCCTTTGTATCGTAGTCAACTGTTATACAATAAGGAGTTCCTATCTCATCCTGTCTTCTATAACGTCTTCCTATTGCACCGCTTTCATCGTAAAAAGTGGAAAAATGCTCTCTGAGTTCTTCCTCCAACTCCATAGCATACTCTGAAAGTCCATCTTTCTTTACAAGAGGAAACACACCTACTGTTACAGGGGCTATAAGCGGATGGAACCTAAGAACTGTTCTTGTTTCTCCATTTTCAAGTGTTTCTTCTTCGTATGCATCGGAGAGAACCATAAGAACACTTCTGGTAAGTCCTGCAGATGTTTCTATTATATAGGGAACAAAGCGTTCCTTAGTCTGGTCATCAAGATATGTAAGGTCTTTACCGGAATACTCGGAGTGTCGAGAAAGGTCAAAATCAGTACGATTATGTATTCCCTCAAGCTCACGCCATCCCATAGGGAACTCATATTCTATATCTACAGCTTCCTTTGCATAGTGGGCAAGCTCATCCGGGCCATGAGGATGGAACCTGAGTTTATCAGGTCTTATACCCAATTTCTTATAATATTCCATCCTTGTTTCTTTCCAGTAGTCAAACCACTTCTTATCCTCTGATGGCTTTACAAAAAACTGCATCTCCATTTGCTCAAACTCACAAGTTCTGAAAATAAAGTTCTTGGTTACAATCTCGTTTCTAAAAGCCTTACCAACCTGTGCAATACCAAAAGGAACCTTTACCCTGCTAGTCTGAACACAGTTTTTATAGTTTACATATATACCCTGAGCGGTTTCCGGACGCAGATACACGATATTGCTTTCATCTTCAACCGGTCCCAAATGTGTCTTAAACATCAGGTTAAACTGTCTGGGCTCAGTAAAACTGTCCTTTGTGCCACAAACAGGACAGGCAGCAGTAAGATCTATCTGATCCGCTCTAAAACGGCTCTTACACTGTTTACAATCTACAAGCGGGTCATGAAAGTTTTCCACATGTCCAGAAGCTTCCCATACACGCGGATGCATAAGGATTGCGGCATCAAGTCCGACAATATTCCTTCTGCTTCTTACCATCTCATTCCACCAGAATCTTTGAATATTGTTCTTGAGTTCAACCCCAAGAGGACCATAATCCCAGGCAGAAGCAAGACCTCCATAAATTTCACTTGACTGAAAAACAAAACCTCTTCTCTTACATAGAGAAACTATAGTATCCAGCGTAATTTTTTCCATCTTTTACTCCTCATTCCAATCGACAAGCTTTGTATACGCAGCATCAACTCTGCGGATAGCCTCATCCTCACCCATAAGATAAATGGATTCAAGAAGAGGCGGAGATACTGTAGAACCGGTTATAGCAACCCTTAGAGGCATAAGAAGCAGCCCCAGTTTTATACCCAGGCTGTCTGCCAACTCACGAAAGCCATTCTCATTTTCATCATGGCTCCTGCCCTCATATCCATGCAAAAATCCTTTTATAGCCTCAAGAGCAGAAAGAGTTTTTTGCTTATCTGACTTCTTATGGATCAACATAGAAGGCTCATACTCGGGAAGACCTTTAAATAAAAACTCCAACATAGGTCCCACATCAGAAAGAACCCTTAGCCTTTCCTTTATAATTGGCACTGCACCAAGAAGCTTTTTCTTTTCCTCATCTGATGGTTCCTTAGAAACAAGACCATAGTCTATTGCATAAGGCAAAAGAAGTTCAAAAAGTTCTTCATCTGTTTTTTTTCTTATATAGACACCATTAAACCAATCAAGCTTCTTATAATCAAAAACAGCTGGAGACTTGTTAAGTCTCTCTATGGAAAAAACCCTCTCCAAGTCTTCTCTGGAAAAAAACTCGGTAGAATCATCATAAGACCAACCAAGCAAAGAAACATAATTGACAAGTGCCTCGGCAAGATACCCCTGCTTTCTAAACTCAAGCACGCTGGTGGCACCATGACGCTTAGACAGCTTCTGTCCATCCTCACCAAGCACCATAGGCAGATGGCAATAAACCGGGGGCTCCCAGCCAAAAGCCTTATAAATCAAAACATGAAGAGGCGTAGAAGGAATCCATTCTTGCGCCCGCAGAATATGAGTTATCTCCATAAGATGATCATCCACCACATTTGCAAGATGATAGGTAGGGAAACCATCTGATTTTAGCAAAACAGGATCGGGATTGATATCAGTATTAGCATAAGACACATCACCGAGAAGCACATCAGAAAAAAAAGTTTCCCCTTCCAGTGGAACCTTTAGACGGATAACATAAGGCCTGCCCTCTGCAAGCATAGAATCAACCTCACTCTGAGAAAGATTGCGGCAATGCCTGTCATACCCACTAGCCTTACCTTTACCACGCTCCTGTCTAAGCTTTTCGAGCCTTTCTGGAGTACAAAAACAATAGTAAGCCATCCCCATATCTACAAGCCGTCTGGCATGCTCCTCATAAAGCTCTCTGCGCTCTGACTGAAAATAAGGACCAAAATCCCCGCCTTTACCAGGCCCTTCATCCCAATCAATCCCCAACCATCTAAAAGTATCAAAAATATCCTCAAGAGCCCTCTCATCATAACGCTCACGGTCAGTATCCTCTATCCTAAGAATAAAAGTCCCGCCGGCAGACCTTGCAAAAAAATAATTAAACAACGCAGTCCTGAGCCCGCCTATATGCTGCAAGCCCGTAGGAGAAGGCGCATACCTCACCCTCACAGCCATAAAAACTCCTAAAAAACAAAGTGTAAGCGATTATATACAAGCATTTTACCAGGGTCAAGGACAACAGACAAAACACAATAAACCGAACGTTGCAGACTCATACTGAGCCTGCAACTGCCTACGGCAAAAAGACAGAAAAAAGTATACAAAATAATACATATTAAAGTAAACTATAATATGTATTATCTTTACTCTCTATAAAATAAAGAAAACAATAAGGTATACAGACATGTTGCCACAGGCAGCGCAAAACCGTAAGGTTTTGCGCGTTCGGTATACAGTCAAAAACTTATAATTCTATAGCAAGAGTGAGGGCGACAACCCTTCTTACTCCAGAGGTCTTCAGAACAGATGCACATTCGTTTAGAGTAGAACCTGTTGTGCAAACATCATCCAAAAGAATTACGGATTCTTCACAGTATACAGCCTCTGCAGATGCAGCAAACCTGCCCTCCACCGCCTTTCGCCTTTCCTCGGCAGACAACTCCTTTTGAGAAACAATATTTGTGGCTTTATCGGAAAAAACAAGAGAAATACCCGGTTTATACCTAAAATATCCATTGAGCCTATCTGCTAGCAGACCAGTATGACAAAACCCTCTTTTTTTTATCCGCGCAGGACGAGAAGGAACGCTAACAACAGGATAAAGAAAACCACTTGATAGTATCAAATTTAATACATGCTCATAAAAAAGATTAGCAACCTGTCTCATCCCCTTTTCTTTATAAAGCCATAAGAGTTTTTTGAATGTACCAGCGTATAGAAAAACAGATAAAAAAGCATCTACATTGGGAAGTTTTTTCTCAAACTCAGCAACTTCCCAATCCCTTACATAAAGGAGCTCCTGTCTGCAGCGCTTGCACAGACGAAAACTATAACAAGTTTCCACAGGCATATTGCAGACTATGCAAAAAGAAGGAAAAAGATAAAAGAAAGCTTCTCTTACTATTTGTTTAAAATTGCTTTCCATTTTTCAAGCATTTTAAAGGCCTTAAGCGGGGTTATATTGTTGATATCAGCAGCCTTTATCTCCTCGATAATAGAATCAGACAAATTAAATAAAAGCCCCTGTTCAAGTCCTGTGATTGATTGGGAATAATTGCTTTCGGAAACAAGAATTTTTTCAAGCTCCAACGCTCTATTAAAAACCCAGTCAGGAACACCTGCCAGCTTTGCCACATGTATGCCATAAGAACGTTCTGCAGGCTTGTCTATTATTTTTTTCAAAAAAATGATATCAGACTCGGTTTCCTTTATCATAAGACTCTTATTGGCAACCTCTTTATAATCCAATGCAGTAAGCTCGTGAAAATGAGTAGCAAATAGAGTCCTTGCTTTTACATAATTGATTATATACTCGCAGACAGCTTTTGCTATAGCTAGCCCGTCTGTTGTTCCTGTCCCACGCCCTACCTCATCCATTATAATAAGGCTTTTCTCCGAGGCATTATGAAGTATAAAAGCTGTCTCATTCATTTCCACAAGAAAAGTAGATTCCCCCTTAGTAAGATTATCACTGGCGCCAATTCTGCAGAATATCTTATCCACAACCCCTATTTCTGCCTCATCGGCAGGAACAAAAGAACCAATCTGTGCCATAAGAACGATAAGGGCATTCTGCCTGAGATACGTAGATTTGCCGGACATGTTGGGACCTGTTATTATATGAAAAAAAGGCTGTCCCTCTGATATGTTTAAATCATTGGGAACAAAAGCAGAAGAAGAATAAGCCTCTACAATAGGATGTCTGCCACCTTTTATCTTGAGATTTCTGTTATTTTTTAATACTGGTCTTACATATCCGTACCGTGTTGCAGAAAAAGCAAGAGATTGAAGCACATCTATACTGGCTATAGACTTTGCTATTGCAAACAAATGAGCTATCGACTGCTGAACTGTTTTAAGAACAGAAACAAAAATCTCATATTCCAGCTCTATAAGCTTTTCTTCTGCTTCAGAAATCTGTGTTTCTAGCTCCATAAGCTTATCAGTGGTATAACGAGCTGACTGAACAAGAGTCTGCCTCGGAATAAAATAATCAGGTACATTTTTTATATTAGATTTGGACACCTCAAAGAAGTACCCTATAATCTTGTTATATTTCAGTTTAAGATTGCTTATGTTTGTAGATTTTTTTTCTTCTTCCATATAAGAGTCAAGAAAAAATTTGCTGTTTTCTTTGAGCTCTCTGAGCCTATCAATTCTATCATCATAACCTTCTCTTATTATATTTCCCTCGTTAAAATTGATAGAAGGATTTTCTTTTATCGCAGAAAAAATAAGGCTGCTTACTTTCTCGGCCGCATTTACAATAGAAACATCACAAAGAAAAAAAGAAAAAACAGGATTATCTAATAATATATCCCAGATTTCTTTATATTTGCGTAAAGATACAGCAATAGCATATAAATCCTTGGCATGAGCTTTGTCAAGAGCAACACGAGAAGAAAGTCTTTCCAGATCCAAAACTGATTTTAACATATCACGTATAGAGGAAAGCATAATCTGACTGTGATACAGCTCTGCCACAGCATTCTGTCTTTTATGTATCTCATCCACATTCACAAGAGGAAAAAGTATCCAAGATCGTAAAGCTCTTGCACCCAGTGGAGTACAAGTATTATTGATAACAGAATATAAAGAAAATTTTTCTGTAGAATCCGAAAGATTACACAATAGTTCCAGATTCCTTATTGTAGTCTCGTTTAAAACAAGGAAATCCTTATTATCATAGGGAACTATTTTCTTTACATGTCTTAAAACAGATTTGAGATTCTCCTCCACATATCTCAGTAATGGTCCCAGACTTACAAGTTCGGAAGAATCATAATCAAGTCCGTAAGCCTTGAGATTTATAGTACCAAATATATCCAGCAGCTTTTGATAAGACGAATCCTTATCAAAATACCAATCTGGGAATCTATTAATATACAGATTGTTTATTTCCAGAATATTTCTTACGGACTTAGATTCAAAAACAGATTCAGGGATAATAAGTTCGCTAGGAGAAAGCCTTGCTATTTCTCTTGAGAGAGTTTCTTCTATATTTTCTTCAAAAACAGTAGAAAAAAGATCACCTGTAGACACCTCCATACAAGAAAAAGAAACTCCTTTTTTTACAGGAGACAAACAAACTATATAATTATTCTTATCTCCCTCAAGAAGATTCTCATCTATCACTGTTCCAGGACTTATGACCTCAATTACTTCTCTGTTTACAATCTTGTTACCTTTTTGAGGCAACTCTGTCTGTTCTGCAATTGCTACTTTTTTACCAGCCTTGATAAGCTTGGATATATATCCCGAAGCAGCATGGAACGGAATACCACACATAGGTACTCCGTTCCTCTGGGTAAGTGTTATCCCAAGTATTCTACTTGCGACCTTTGCATCTTCGGCAAACATCTCATAAAAATCCCCCAATCTGAAAAAAAGTATTTCTTCCCTGTGCTTCTTTTTAAGTTCGGCATATTGACGCATCATGGGGGTATCCGTGCTTTTTGCCATAATATTACTTTGTTAACACCTCGATAACTTTTTCTGTTATGTCAACTTCTTTATTCCACCAAAGGAGATTAGGATCCGTGCTCTTTAAAATCACACTATATCCATTGTTCTCAGCAACATAAGATAAAGCATTCTGAAGCTCCTGCAAAAAAGTAGAAGATTCTGCAAGTTGCTTCTGTTTTTCCGCAAGCTGTTGAGATTTTACCCTATAATAATCTTGTATGTATTTTTGCTTATTAAATATGTCATTATCCAAACGCAAAGCTTCTTCCTGATTACCAGCCTCCTCTGCAAGGAGTTTCTTGTTTTTCAAATCATTGAGCTCATCTTTTAATCTGTTAAGAGTAGTTTGGATTTCCTGCTTAAAAGATTCTATCTGCTTTACAGCATAAGAGTTTTTAAAAAAAACCATAGCAACTTTATTTATATCAACAACAGCTACGGTTGTTAACTCCTCTGCAAAAGAATACAAAGGCAATATTAAAAATATTAGCAATATAAAAAACCATTTTTTCATACTCACCCTCCATCAATACAATTGATATCCAATAGTAAAAACAAAATCCAGCCCCAGAGAATCGGGAGACACTGTTCCTTCCTGCCATTGAATAGCACCATCAACAACTTTAAACCTCTTTGTAAGGAAAAAACCTATGGGGAATTGTGGGATTACAAATTTAAATCCGCCACCTATACCAAATCTGTAATTTTCTATGGATATATTCCATGGAGCTTTCACATCGATATCAAAGGCAGGAAATTCAAAGTAAAAATTCCACCATACAATCTGCTCTATTATAGGCATCCTTATCTCTGCCCAGTTATCCCAGAGAGTTCTGCCCCCTCCAGAAGGCTCCTGAGTCCAGCCTTTGCCAACAAAATAACCATCAATATACATTTGATCAAGAGAAGTGGCCTGATAAAGCTCACCTTGGGGAACCCAGAATTGATCTAAATTATACATCAATTTTGTATGTAAAGCAAAAACCCATTTAAAACTCCAATTATCAAACACAGGTATGTCAAATAAAGTAAAATATCCCTCCGCAGTAGAGGAAGACTTTATATAATGCCTTGAGCCTCCCAAAAATCCGCCCGTAAAAACAAAAGACTGACCAAGATAATAACCATTACTAGGAGCATATACTATATCCCTAGAATCAAGACCAATACCAAAAGACAGCTTATTGATAAAAGACCATTTCCCTCTACTTTCTCTTGTAGTTTCATCAAAAGGCCTGTAAATATCCGCATCATAATCAAGAAAAGACAAAGAAATATTAAGAGAAGAAGATGGAGTCAATCTTCCAAAGGGAGTATCAAACCTGTAAGAAGTATTTAAACCCAAACTCACCTCCCATGTCTGATAGCTCATGAGAAGAGAATCAGGAATACTAAAACCATTTGCTATTGCATATGCGTAATCCGTTATGACCTCACCGCTATCTATCTGTGTCTGAGAAGGATTGTCGACTACTTCACCTGTGGAAGAATCAACCCACTGTCCAGTATACAAACCATTATCAGGAACAGCATTGTCCTCAGAACCAGTAAAAATAACACCATCAACAGCTGTATCCTGAGGAATTGTATTTCCTGTATCCTTATGAGATACATTGAAACTAACACCTCCCGTAAGTCTCCTACCAAATAACCACCCATCAGTGTAATGAAAACCAACTGTTTGCTCATCCGGAGAAGCAACTAGGTTGACACCAAAATCCAAGCCTTTACCCATAAAATTCACATCAGACCAGTCCACAATAGCTTGAACAGGGAATTCAGACGACCCGCCAAAAGTAGCTCCAAAACGTATATTTGCAGTAGCACCTTCCTCAACATTGATGATAAGATTCATAAGGCCATCCGTACTACCCGGATAAGTTTCCGGCACTATGTTGGAAAAATACTGTAAGTTCCTAAGGTTTAACAATCCCTGTATTATCTTGGTTTTACTAAACACATCCCCAGGTTTTAAAGGAATTTCTCGTAATATGACATTTTCATCTGTTTTTGTATTTCCTTTTACTATTATGTTTTCTATATGAGCTCGGGGACGTTCTGTGATATTTATGACATATTTTACAGTTAGTGAGGATTCATCTTTTATCTCTTTTTTTTCTATGGTATTAAAGATATATCCGTTTTCGTAATATAAATCCAACACACGTCCATAATCAGCATTAAATCTTACCTCATTAAAAATATCCCCCTCTTTGGAATGTATGAGTTCCTTTAATTTATCTGTGGGGAAAATATTATTACCATTAAACTCCACCCCGCCAAATCTATACTGTCTACCTTCTGTGATAGAAATTGTTATATCGTAAAATACAGCGTCTTCTGTTTCTTCCACATCTTTTTTGACATCCTCTATCTTTACATCTATATATCCGTGCTCAGTATAATAATCTACTATTTTTTTCAAATCCGCCTGAAAAACAGAATCATCATACACTCCAGTAACGAGAAAACCTCTTTCCTTTGTCTTCATTAATCCTTTTAAAGTCTTTTCCGCAAAAACAGAATTACCCGAAAAACTTATTTTTCTAACTACATTCTTTGGTCCTTCCTCAATAGAAAAGACTATTCTAATTCCTTTTTCCTCTTCTGTCTTAGAATAAGAAACAACAACTGTAGGATATCCCTTCTCAACATAATAATTCTTTATTGCATCCAAATCCGATTTCAATTTTATTTCATTCAACAGGTCTCCAGGCTTGGTTATTATTTTATCCCTCAGATCATAAGAACTTATAGAGATATTACCTTCAAAATCTATACTCAATATGACAGGAAACTCTTTTACTATAAATCTTAAAATTACAGAAGAATATGATTCATCCCCTGGTTCTGCCTTTGGCTTTATCTCCTCAAAATAGTCAAGAGCATAGAGCTTTTCCTGCAATTCCCAGAAAAGTTCATTGGAAAAGTTCTTACCTATATATTGCTTTACTATACCGTTTATTTCATTTTCCGATACATAGTTTAGTCCATCAAAAACTATATTAACAATGGGTTTATCTATATACCAGTCCGGTGAAATATTATTCTCTTGTGGGAAAAGATCAAAAAGACCTATGATAATAAAAAACAATAAAAAATATGATTTTCTTTTTAACATAATAACTCCTTAATGATTAATTAATTTAATATGAAAAACCCCAATTAATAGATATAGATTGATCAGTAACAAATAAAGTATCCCAATTTTCAGGTTTTAACCTCCATGACAATAAGAAGAGTGGAGTATCAAGCTCAACTAATAACTCTGCAGATGCCTTAACACCTCCTAATAACAGAGCACTATTATCAAGGCCGTTATTATTACTTATGTTAAATGCCAATTCTCCAAATGCACTCTGTCCTATGTATTTTCCCATAATAATAGTAGTATTATCAAGATACCTACCTATAGAATCTTCCCCTGCTTCATAAGTTACATTATTTTCCTGGATATTGGAACTCGATAAGGCAGAAGTCAATATACTCTGAAAAAGATGTGTCCTAACAGAAAAAATATCAAGTCCAAAAGATTCTTTAACAGACTCCTCAAATCCTCTTACAACAGCAAACTGAGTAAAAACATCAGTACCTAAGCCCAATAAGGAAGCCGCTGTTTCTCCTCCTGATGAAACATTATATAAGCTTTTACCCAAAATTATAGCAAGTTTATCTTGGGATAAAAACGGTTGAGATTCAAAAGCCGGAGAGAACTCTGATAGAGGGGATTCGCGGGCAATAAGAAATATTTTGATGGGCTTCCCATCGTAAAAATCTCTCAGTTCTGCTTTTACACTTATACTAGGATCAAACGAATTCTCATTTTCATTAAAGCTTATATTCCCCTCTCTTATGTAAAAACTTTTTTCCAGATAGAAAACCTCCCCTCCTCTCAAAGCTATATTTCCATATAACTTATATTTCCCTGTTTCACTGTCAAGCGTATATGTCAATCTTTGATTAGTATCCGAATATAATTTTAAAACAGGTAAATTTTCAGATGGCCACAAAAAACTCACATTAGAACCGGATAAAAATTTCAAATTGACTGATGTACCTATGTTATATTCATTCGATTCATTGGAAGAATTCTGAGAAATGGTTATTCTCGCATCTTGCACTCTAAGTTCACCATTTATATCCAGATCTCTTGTGGAGGCTCCTATTTTTATATTACCTGTTACAAATCCATCAACATTTAGAATGCCAAAATTATATTTTACATGTACAGGCTGAGGAGTAACAGTGTTTATATTTATCACATAAGAGATATCTGTAAAATAACTTACAGAAAACAAAGAACTTATTAAAGCCGGAGTATCACCGGCATACACATATGATTCCGGAATTTCAATTGTGTTTTTATCAAAAATCAGTGTTATTTTAGAAGCGCTAAGTTTATCAGGAATTAAATCAAGAGAACAAATCGGTGAATCTATGTTTAAGAAACCATCTGCGTTTAACGCATCAATATCTCCATAGAACTTTATACTTCCATAAGCTATTCCGGATTCTATATTAAAATTACCAAATCTAAACAGAACGGATATAGGAGAAATATCTATTCGGGTTAATTCTGTATTTATCTCCAATCTGTTAGCCACTATTTTACCATACATTTTGCCTTGCACAGGCAAGGGACTCAAACAAGATAAAGTAAAATCCCCCTCTCTGGAATAATCAAAAAACAAGCTATCATCAGGAGCGCCTTTCAAAGAAAAATGGTTTCCATCATAAATAACAGAGAATCTCCAAATTGTTTGTTCCGGAACAAGCGTAATATTATCTAGAGAAAAACTGGCTTTAAAAGGAATATTAGATGCATTAATAATCTGCCAAAAATTTTCAAGTTGCTTATCTGTTTTACCAAGTATTGTTAATTTTGACTCATAATTTTTATCTGCTACTTTTAAAAAGACTTGTCCTATACCGGAAAATTCACCAGTATCAATATCGAGTTCTGTATTTATATCTTTTACGGCAAAGTTAAGGTATGAAAAACGTGTAATATTTAAAATTGATTTTTTATTTTCTATTAATAAGGAAAGATCAGCTTCAAGAGGAGAACCATCTATATAAACATTATCTGATTTTAGATTGATATAAAAATCTGGACTTGATCTTACGCCAGAAAAAGAAATAAAAGTAGTTATACTACCTGACGAATTGGAATACAAAAACCTATTAACAGGTACTCCCGTAGCATTGATCCTACCATCTATAAAACCTCTACTCAAAGAAACCGCCCCTTCGTATGTCTCGGTCCTATTGTTATTAGAAAGAAAGAAAACAGAATAAATATTGTCCAAATAGAAAAGAGAATATACATCAAAATAAGCAATAGAAATAGAACCAGCAATTTTAGAAACATCATCACTGAATGAAAAATCAGTAAACTCAATACGATTTGGAAAGACTATAAGAGAAGCTTCTATTTGAGTATTGTTAGTTCTATAAAAATTCCAGTTTTTTAAGACAAACTCATTTACGTACAGCTTCCATGACTTAGAATTATGATATTCTCCTAATGCATTAAAACTTATTAGAACAGGAATATGGGCATTTTTTAACAAAACTGGAAATTTTTCAAATTCCATAGTTATAGCATATGTACCATTATCAGCTTTAGAGGAAATTTTAAAATTATCACCTATTATTTTTATACCGTTCTCATAGGCTTTTCCATAGAACTCATAGAAATTATCAGATAAAGAAAAATTGCCATAAAATGCATTGCCTTCTTTAAAATTAAAGTCTGCTGCTACAGGCAAATTATATACCATACCAGTCAGCTGCTTTATATAAAAAGTTTTGTCTGAATATCCTATATGGAATGAGATATTGTCATCTGCGTTTTCTATAATCAATTTTTCAACACTTTCTAATTTCAAAGAAGAGTCGAAACTCCCGTCAATAACACCAGACACAAAGGTGTCTTTGAAGAAATACTTTATCTTTTCTTGTGATTTTAAAAAATAGAAAACAGAAGAAAGAGAATCATAAAAAGGTAAAACAGGAAAACTATCAGCAATAATTAGAAAAGAAACAAGCTTAGACTTAGCATCCCACCCTCCATCGATAGAAAGGAATCCTTGTTTTCCGGATTGAGCATCAATGAAAATATAAAAAAACATTTCATTAAGATAATTCCATTTTTTTTCTGTATAAAGCTCAAAAGAAATTTTATGTATTTTACTATCATTGATAATAGAATCCCTCAATATAAACTGCGATTTATACGGAGATACCGAAATATTAGAAGAAATAACAAAACTTGCTAATCTATTCTTGTTTGATATAGCATTTAGCTTGCCCGTAAAAGTTTCAGAAGAAAGTTCTAAAAAACCACTTAATTTGGAAGTAAAAAAAGAAGTTGAAAAATCTATATATCTAACATATGTATCATAGTTATTACCATCAATAGAATAATCTATATAATTAATGTTTTTATTTTTTACAACTATAGTTCCCGATGAGTCATAAATAAAACTTTTTTTATCAATATTATATTTACAATTTAAAGTAATCGTATACAAAGATTTTAAAAAGTATTCTCCAAAAGAATTCTTAGCTTTTATATCAGAAACAATAATAGAAGGACTGAAATCCTCTGTTTCCAGATGAAAATTAATTTCTTTATTTTTTAAGGATAATGTTAAATATGCATCATATGGCAACAGAGGATCCAATGAGCTAAATTCTATGCTATCATTTGCAAATCTCAAAAAGAATTTCTGAGGTTTTAAATCCCAATATTTATTTTTCAACGATATCCTGGTCTTAAGACTTATATTATCTTCTATCTTACCTTGTACGCTTAATGATATTTTCAAAGTTTTATCAAAAAGATATTTATCTATCAAATCAGAAATTATCAATATATCAGCGTTTAAATATACTTTCTTATACATATTATCATATTCAAACATTGCATCATTTATAAATATTTCAGAATTATTAACCAGCAAACGTAAGGTGATATTATTG
Organism: Spirochaetia bacterium 38H-sp; assembly: GCA_039023545.1. Taxonomy (NCBI): domain Bacteria; kingdom Pseudomonadati; phylum Spirochaetota; class Spirochaetia; order Winmispirales; family Winmispiraceae; genus Rarispira; species Rarispira pelagica. The sequence goes on from JBCHKQ010000002.1 coordinate 123,424, forward strand.
ATATGCACATCATAATCTAAGAAATCTGGAATCAAGTTAATGATATTTTTCAAAGAAGATATATAATTATCATAATTTATGTATGGCTGAGTATTTTGTGATATATAATTTATATATACTGTATTTATTCTTATGGTATTTATAAAATTATTTTTTAGATCAAAAAGATTAAAATAAAGAGAAAGTCTATCTATATAAACTACATAATCATTTTTTTTTGAAGAAACTTTAATGTTATTTACAGAAACAAAAGGATATATATATGGAGAGACTCCTTCATATTCCACATCTACATACCAATTATCTTCCAATTTAGATATATAAGATTCTACGTATGCTTCTATTTTGTCTTTAAAAGAAAAAAAGAGAAAATAATGCAAGCCTATTATAAGAAAGAATAATGATATTATTATAAAAATAAAATTAGCAAATTTTATATTAAAATTTTTTTTTGTCATAGCTTTAAAATTGTTAAAGGTCATTGCATAAAAGAAAGCTTTTCTCTAAATTCTACCACATGATAAAAAACATTAAAAGTCAATATTCAATCTTAAAAAATTTTTTTGTCCTGGAAGGAATAGATGGGTCCGGAACAACAACCCAATTAAATAGGGTAGCTGATCTTCTTTTAAAAAACAATATAAAAATATATAAAACTTATGAACCTACCAGAAATAAAATAGGAAGTTTTTTAAGAGAATGTCTATCTTCTCATCTGGATTTGTCAGAAAGAACATACGCACTGTTATTTGCTGCAGACAGACAAGAACACGTATTTGGAAAAAATGAAATAGCAGAAAAACTAGATCAAGGGAATATAGTCCTATGTGATAGATACTTATTCTCTTCTCTAGCATATCAGGGAAACAAGAACGATATGGATTTTGTATCCAGCATAAACTCATACTTCCCTTTACCGGAAGCTGTGTTTTTTATTGATATAGATGAAAAAACAGCACTAAAAAGAGTAGCTTCCAGAGCACAGAAGAAAGATATCTTTGAAGAAGAATCTTTTTTACTAAAAGTAAGAAAATCTTATAGAACCATATTTGAACATTATAAACACAATACTGATATGGAAGTAATTTATATAAATGGAAACTCTGAGATAAGTAACATAACAAATAAAATTTTCAACTTTATAATAAAAAAAATCGATAAACAAATGAATGAATAAAATAAAATTTATTTTTATTACACTGATATTCCTAGCAGTATGTTTTTCAAGTTCTGCATATAAAATATTATATGCAGAACAATGGTATAGATTGTTTCATCTGCATTTTTATCAATATCCAGAAAGGTGTGCAGAAAACATTCATTATCTGGAAGAAGCACTAAGAGCAGATTTTGCCAATCCTCTCAATGCTCTTGCAAAAATAAATAATAAAACAGAATGGGAATTATACAGATATCTTTTTTATACACATGTAAGCTTAAAACTTGTAGAACAATATCTTCTATGGGGTTCAAAATATGATAAACAGGTGGCATATTTTTATAACTACCCGTGGAAACAACAAAATCTAAAAAGCCTTGAAAAAGCAGAAAAACTTTACAAATATGCCTTGGTATATTGGGAAGAAGCAAAGAAATGGTCAGCAAAAGCCGCAAACTTTCAATTCCTATTTCTTTCTGACGTACAGTACTGGCACGATGAAAGCTATAGAATAGAAAATGGAGAGCTAAACTACGAAGAGATAATAAAAGAACATCTTGAAAGATTGGAAAAGGTGCGTTCCCAATTTATGAATATGGATGAAAATACTTATTAACTATAAAATAAGCATTGCATCACCGTAAGAAAAAAATCTATATTTCTTTTCTATAGCTATTCTATATGCCTCTTTTATAAGTTCGGTACCAGCAAAGGCAGAAACAAGCATAAGGAGAGAAGAACCCGGAGTATGGAAATTGGTAAACATAATATCAACAACATTAAAATTATATCCAGGGTATATAAATAAATTTGTTTTTCCATATTTGGATACAATTCTATCAACAGAATTATCATAAGAAGATTCCAGAGTTCTTACAGAAGTTGTTCCTATGGCACATATCTTTTTACCAGAAGCTCTTGCCTGATTTATTATACTAGCTGACTCATCACTCACAAAAAAAGCTTCCTCATGCATATGATGTTCCTCAACATTCTCTGTTCTCACCGGCAAAAAAGTTCCCAATCCCACATGTAGAGTAACATAAACTATGTGGTTATTAGTATTTAACGCTTGCAGCAGCTCATCAGAAAAATGCAGCCCTGCAGTAGGTGCAGCCACCGAACCTGTATTTTTTGCAAAAACAGTTTGATATCTCTCAAAATCTCTAAAATCATCCTCTCTCTTTATATAAGGAGGAAGTGGAACATGTCCATACTTATCAAAATAATCATCATCTACACTAGTGCTAAACCTTACAATCTTCTCTCCGTTTTCACAATCGCTATCAATTTTTACTGTTATACCTCCAGGGAGATAATACCAATCACCCGGTTTTTGTTTTTTTGATTTTGAAGTAATTGCTTTCCATAAAAAATCATTTATTTTTTCAATAAAAAGGAATTCTACTTTTGCTCCCGTCTGTTTTTTTTCTGCAATTATCCTTGCCTTCCTGACTCGTGTATCATTAAAAACAATACAAGCATCTGAGACATAGGAAGGCAGATTTTCCACTAAGCTATGTTCTATTTGTCCTGTTTTTTTATACAAGACCATCAATCTAGATTGCTCGCGTTTTTGAGAAGGATACTGAGCTATTAAATCTTCCGGCAAATTAAAAAAGAAATCCTTGGTCTTCATTATCTATATCATCTCCAGCTATATCATAAACATTTTTTATATGCTCTATTCCTCGAGGAGTTATAATTCTACCTCGTGAAGTCCTCTGAATAAAACCAAGTCTAATTAAATAAGGCTCATAATAATCTTCAAGGGTATCCAGGCTTTCCCCCAGAGCAATTGCAAGATTTTCTCCACCGACAGGTCCTCCGTTAAACTTCTTCAATATAGTGTAAAGTATTCTACGATCATGCTCCTCTAAACCATATGAATCGATTCCCAGTTTTTTCATTGTAATTGTGACAATCTCACTATTTATAAAATCATATTCATATACTTGAGCAAAATCTCGTACACGACGCAATATCCTGTTGGCTATACGTGGAGTACCTCTAGAACATTGGGCTAACAGGAACAGGGCATCATCTTTTATATCCAATTCCATGATAGAAGCAGAACGCTCTATAACCTTGACTATGTCATCTTTATCATACAAGTTAAAGTGAAATGTTATACCAAAACGAGAAATAAGAGGAGTGGATATTTTTCCAGCTTTTGTAGTCGCACCTATCAAAGTAAAAGGCGGTAGGGGGATTCTAACATTTCTAGCAGAAGGTCCCTGACCAATTATCCAATCCAGAGCATAGTCTTCCATGGCAATATACAACATCTCCTCTATTACCGGCTTTAATCTATGTATTTCATCTATAAAAAGAACACCATTGGGTGTTATGGTTGTAAGAAGCCCTGCAAGATCTTTGGGCTTTTCTATTGCTGGAGCAGAAGTAACTCTAAACTCCACCCCTCTTTCATTGGCTATTATTCCAGCAAGAGTTGTTTTACCAAGCCCCGGTGGACCTGTGAGTAAAACATGATCAAGTGCATCACCCCTGCTATCAGCAGCAGAAATAAAAACACGAAGATTTTCTTTTATGATATTCTGTCCTTGAAATTCATTAAGAAAAGATGGTCTAAGCCTTTCTTCATGAGCATCTTCTTCTCTAAAGTTGGGTGAAAGCATGCTATCCATATGTAGATATTATCCTTTTTACTTACTGAGAGCAATAATTGCCAATCTCAACAATTCCTGTTCCTTTTCCATTCTATCCATTTCTGGTGGGAGCGTCTTTTCTATGTCCGGCAAAATTTTTCTTATTTTTTCTTTTTCAAAGCCCATATCGGAAAGTGCCACAATAATATCATTATATATAGAATCAAGATGCTGGCTATCATCGTGCGGATATACTAAAATATCTTTTAAAACAAGAAGTATTTTTTGAGCAGTTTTCTTCCCTATTCCAGGGAGAAGTGATAATTTAGATATATCGTTTTCATTTATTATAGAGATAAAGGTATCAACTGTTGTTGCAGATAAAATCTTTATTGCCTGCTTTGGTCCTATTCCCTGAACCTTTAATAATTGCAAAAAAAGATTTCTAGATTTTACATCCCAGAAACCATAGAGCTGCATCATATCTTCTTTATGATACAAATATGTATAAACAGTGATATTATCCCCCTCTCTTGGCATGGCAGTGGAGTTAGAGGGCATGACTATTTCCCAGACTATGGAGTTATTTTCAAGATAGAGATAATCACCGATAAAGCCTTTATATATACCTGTTATACTATATATCATATCCACCCCTCTGATGTGCATGGCAAATTGCAATGGCCAATGCATCTGTCTCATGATCAGACATACTCTCTGTCGGCACACCCAAGAGCAAAGAAACAAAACGTTGCACATCCTGTTTGGAAGCAGTTCCATTGCCAACAATAGTTTGTTTGACAACCCTTGGAGAATATGCATAGGCAGGAATATTATGTTGTGCACTCAGTAAAAAAACAACTCCCATTGCTTGAGCTACAGAAATAGCACTGGTTGTGTTTCTATTAAAAAATAAATCCTCAATTGAAATAACATTGGGCGAGAATTTATTTATAATATTTTCTATATCATTATAAATTTTTAAAAGCCGCACATTGTGCGGCATCTCAACATCTGTTTTTATCTGACCGTGTGCAATATAAGTATGAGATATAGAAGTAGTTTTTATCAGTCCAAATCCAGTAGTAGCAAGTCCGGGATCAATTCCCAATACTATCATTCAACCAATTCATCCGGCAAATCAAGATTGGTGGAAACAGACTGCACATCATCATTATCTTCTAATGCCTCAACAAGCTTAAGCACTTTAGCTGCTGTATCTTTATCCAAGCTAACCTCCATATCTGGAATCAGACTTATCTCTGCAGTTTCCGGGACATATCCTTTATCCGAAAGTGCTGTCTGAACAGCCTCAAAAGAAGATGGATCAGTATAAACTTCTATAATCCCATCCTCTACACTTACATCCTCTGCCCCTGCATCAAGTGCAACCTCAAGGATATCATCCTCAGAAAACTTGGAAGCATCAAAAGTAAGAAGCCCTTTTTTCTTAAACATATAAGAAACACAACCTGTTTCCCCCAGAGAACAACCATGTTTGCTTAATATATGACGAACCTCAGAAGCAGTTCTATTTTTGTTATCTGTTAATGCCTCAATGATTATAGCTACTCCTCCCGGACCATATGCTTCGTATACAATCTCCACATAATCAGCTCCCCCTGCCTCACCCGTTCCCTTTTTTATAGCACGCTCTATATTATCCTTGGGCATATTTGCAGCACGAGCCTTTAATATAGCTGTTCTGAGCCTCGGGTTGGATTCTGGATCCCCACCACCCATACGTGCGGCAATGGAAATTTCTTTAATAAGCTTAGTAAATATTTTACCACGCTTGGCATCCATTGCACTTTTTTTATGCTTTATTGTAGCCCATTTACTATGACCAGACATTCTAACTCCTATATATCTTTATTGTATATATTCAAAATATTATCATATCAAAAATAGGGATGTCAATTAAGGCCATCTTGGGATGGGGATAACATCAAAACTATCTATACAACTTAAAATATCAAGCAAAATTTTATTTAATACAGCCCTAGCATCAAAAGACAGAAAAAGCTTGCCAGAATCTGTAATTATTTTTTTTTGTTTTACTGCTTGATCTATCATATTTTTTATAAAAAAATCAGGAGAATAACCCCATATAGACTTAAACCGTTCTATATCAATACCATGCGCAGTCCTTAATCCCATCATGAAAAATTCAAAAAGGAAATCACGATTGTCAATAATATCTATATTATAAAATGAGTTATTTTCAGCACAATAATCGGAAACAGAACGCTTTCCAGAAACCCTTATTATTCTTCCTTCTTTATCTTTAAGGGTAGATACAGCAGAAGCACCCAATCCAAGATAAGGTTCCATTTGCCAGTATCTCATATTATGTATACTCTCATTTCCAGGAATACAAAAATTGGATATTTCATAATGGTTATAACCCTTATCAACAAGATAAGAAGATATATCAAACCATTCTTGGGAAGCATATTCTTCATCAAAAATAATATTTTCATCTATGACCATAGAATAAAGAGGAGTATCTTTCTCAACGGTAAGACCATATACAGATATATGGGGAACTCCCATCTTTATAAAAAAATCCATATCATTAATAACCCCGTAAATATGCGAAATGGGTCTATTAGCAAGAATATCTACACTAATATTATTTTCCCAATATCTTTCTATAACAGAAAAAGCAGCTTCCACTGACTTCCTTTTTGTTGTTCTGCCTATAAGTTCTAGAAAACCATCATCAAGAGACTGTACTCCAACACTAAGACGATTTATCCCGTAATCAGAAAACAGTTTTATTTGTTTGCGATTTATAAATTCAGGATTACATTCTATAGTCTGTTCTCTTGAATCTCCTGCTACATCAGCTACACTGCTAAGAAGTTTTTTTAGCAAATATTCTGGAAGTAGATTGGGAGTACCACCACCTATATAAACACTTTCCCAGGAAGTATTAATTGACTTTAGCAAAGACATCTCCTCTATAAGAGTATCGATATAAAGCTCCATAGCGGAGACATCTGTCAAACTGAAAAAATCACAATAAAAACATTTCTTTAGACAAAATGGAATATGAATATATAAAGATAAAGTTCTGTAATCAGTACAGGACAAGACATCTCTTATCATGTTTACATCTTGAAATTCCAGATAATCTTACCTCTAATGCTGTCAAAAGAAATAGGACCATAGACTCTGGAATCCATAACCATATTTCTATTATCGGAAAGAACAAAATACTGGCCTTTTTGTAATTTTATTGAATTGTTTAAATAAGAAAAGAAATCATCAAAATAAAGTTTCTTATCATTATCCGACAATTTAAACTTATAATTAATTAGCAAATCTTCTCTGATAAAATCAGTGTTGTCTCTGGGTTTTATATAAGCAATATTGTCTTTTATATATATCAAGTCACCAGGAATACCTATTATACGTCTCACCTGGTACTTACCTTCCCATGATTCTCCCATATGTAGATTACCTGCAGAAACATAATCTATTATACTATTAAAAAAATCTAAAACAGGATTCATTTTATTCCAAAAAGGAGATAAGAATACAATCACATCACCTCTCTTAGGACTTGAGACAGGAAAAAGATTTATACCAAAAAATCTGGGGCCGTAAACAACTGGACTCACAAGCAAAATAGAGTCTTGCTCTATAGAAGGCTCCATAATACTTGATGAAATTTTATATGTCCTAATAAAGAGCATTGTTATAATATTAAATATTATTAAAGCTAATAAAAAACGCTTTATACGAAGAACAACCCGCTGTCTCTTCCTTTCTTCCATTGAGACAAAATAGGTTGAGCTTTTCATTATTCTACACTCCCTACCCTGGCAGGTGGCCAAAAACGAAAAATAACAACCCCAAGTATATTTTTATTATCTACAGGACCGAAAAACCTGCCATCATGAGAATTATCTCTGTTATCCCCTAGTGGCAAAATCTTGTTGGGGGGGACATATATGCCCCCAGTAACATCCATATAATAAGACAAATACTGCTTCTCAGAAGGATATAAAGCAATATTCATATAATATCCCAATAAGGAAGAAGTATAAGAATCTTCATGAGGAAGCTTTTTCTCATAAAGATTCTCCATTATATTTTGTAGTTTAACAACAGCCAACCTATCTTCTACAGAAGAATAGATTCCCGCTCTGTTTAAAAAAACATATCTGATACTCTTATGCAAAAGCTCATAATAATCTTTGTCAAAAATCCTTCTGCTCGGATTACCACGGAAAAAAGGATTATCTTTTAGAAGCTCTTTTTCTGCAATATCAACACCTTCCCATGGAATAAAAAAATACAGATCACCATTAACAAAATGAAGTATATCGCCAGGAACACCAACAGCACGTTTTACAAGAAGAACAGCCTTAGGGCTGCCATCAGGATTTCTATTGATATCCAATTGCCCCAAAGTAATCATATACAAAAATCTATAGACAATTTCAAAAAGAACTCCGGGACTAACATAAGATGGATTCTCAAATACTATTATCTCTCCCCTTTTTATTTCTCTTAATGCTGGCAATTTACCAACTGTAGGCAACAACTCTGGACCCAGAGTAAACTTATCAACAATCAATCTATCCCTAACAAGTAAAGTATCAACCATAGAAGTAGATGGTATAGTATAGGCTTGCAATATATATTGATTTATTACAAGGACAATAAGAACAACTTCTACAATCTCTCTTATTATACCAAGTATCTTTTTTACAAGAGTATTTCTTTTTTTCCATTTATTTTTTGCCTTGAGTTTTATCTTATATTTTCTGCGTTCTCTCCATGTAAGAAACCTTTCTGTAATTTCCACTGTATTATAAAAAAAACTCATATACCGACACCTTAAAAAAATATAATCAAGACTATCATAAAGGTATCAGCGTTGACAAGAACTAACGCCATTCATATACTTCTCAAGATGAAAAGATATAATTTTTTTAAAGCAAAAAAAGAAAATAACAAAATAAAAGATATAAACGAAATCAATATAAAATTAAAGCCTATATTATTTGTACCTCCTGTTATATATGTTCCTATAATATGGCTAATCCTACTCATAGGGGCTTTTTATGCCATATTTTTCCTGCCAGCCAATCTTAAACCTGGTAAATACATAGAAATAGACAGCATGCCAGCTCCGGTATCTGTCTATGTAAATAATAAATACGCGGGCAAAACACCTCTTTCAATTTTTGTTAAAGACGGTAAAAACTCCCTGAAACTTGTAAAAAACGGATGGGAGGAAGCTGTATCTGAGCTGGAAATAAAATCAAGACGATTTGCCACTCTTATCTTCCCTGACAAAACAAAACTCACTATAAAAATGAAACCATCAAAAATCTCCAGTCTTGCAAATTACAGCCTTGCAGAATATGCAAAGTGGTCAATAGCAGAAAATTCTTCCTATTATACCAAAGATATACCACCTATTATGTCATGGCTTGCAAAAGACATATTACTGACAAGCAGAATCAAAAAAACAGATTTTACAGAAATATTTTTAAACACAGTTAAGCAAGCATTAGCTTTTTCCCAGAAAGAAAACTCCATCAAAGATATTACAAGTGCAACATTGATAGCCAATGGGACATCCCCTCTCTCTACACTAAAAGTCATAAAAAACTTTATACAATATTCAAACGATAATAAGGGGATATATACGGCACTTGCAGACATGCTTTCCGAGCTAAAAATAGAAAAATACAACTCAAGTGTTTTTTATAAATCCCTAAAAAAAGAATTGGAAAAAGAAAACATCGTTAATATCATAACAGAAAAAGCAAACAGTCCCAACAATATAAAAGTCCAAAACTATAATTTTATTCATGTTCCTGCAGGCTACCTTACTCCAGTATCGGAAACAGAAGACATACTAAGTACAACTCAAATATATATAAATGATTTTTACATACTTGATAGAGAAGTCTCTACAGGCCTTTACAGACAATTTGTAAAAGAAAACCAGGAATGGAAACCAGATAATCTGAGCAAACTCTTAGAAAAAAACCTTAGTGACTTTTCGTACAGGTATAACGACAGTCTTACAACCGATGCAGAACCAGTAAGTTTTGTACCTTTGGCTGCTGCACTTGATTTTTGCAAATGGCTAGAAACAAAGCTCCCAGAGCAAATAAAAAATAAATATACAGTAAGTCTTCCTACAGAATACCAGTGGCAATGGGCAGCACTCCTTAACAATCAACAAAAGAAAGTCTACAACCACATAGCAGGGGCTCCTTTGCCGGCAAGCAAAGAAAGAGCAGGAAAACTTGGAATAATGGATATGGAAGGCAATGTTTGGGAGTGGACACTAAGTCCGTACACATATCACATACAGCTCGGATACGATATAGACGTAAAAACAGGAATCTACACAGTAAAAGGCGGCTCGTATTTGGATTCTCAGGATAAGGTAAATCCTTATATAAGAGGTATACAACTAGAAACACAGACAAGTCCCACAGTAGGCTTTAGAGTAGTACTAATAAGGAGAGGCAATGAGTAAGGATTACTATAAAAAGCTGGGAGAAAACAAAAAAGCAAGATTTAACTATCATATAGAAGACTCCCTGGAATGCGGCATGGAGCTTAAGGGTTCTGAAGTAAAATCCCTCAAATCAGGCAAGTTTTCATTCGGTGATGCTTATGTGAGAATAACTAACAATCAGTTATGGCTGATTGGTCTTCACATTACTCCATACAGTTTTGGCACTATTGAGAACCATGAGCCTACAAGAAAGAGAAAACTTCTTGCTCATTCAAGAGAAATAAATCAGCTAAGAAGAAAAACAGAAGAAAGAGGATACACTCTTGTACCTCTTAGCATATACATAAAAAACGGGCTCATAAAAATCCAAATAGGACTAGCAAAGGGAAAGAAACGGCATGACAAAAGAGCTGTGATAAAAGACAGGGATATAAAAAGAGACCTTGCTAGAGAGCTTAAAAAATAAATCCAGCAATATAACAAAAACTAAACTTTATATACTTTATTTTTTTTTAAAACAAGCTATATTATAAATATGGAAGACAATAACACTATTTTCAGAGAAATAGATATTCTATTGGCACAAGGAAGATATCAGGATGCAATACCGTTGCTACTCAATATTCTATACGAAGAACCAGACAACAAAGATGCTCTACACAGAATAGGTGTTGCATATACAGAATCTGGCGACCAGGACGCAGCTCTCAAAACTTTAAAATATATCCTTACCATGGAACAAAATGATGCTGATATTTGGGAAGCATATGGTTGTGCATGCTATAGAAAATCCAATCTTAAAGAAGCAAAAATTGCCTTTGAAAAAGCCATAGAAATATTCCCCCAGCATGCATCTGCCCTTAGAAACCTGGGAGTAACACTCAATATGCTACGAAAATTCAAAGAGAGCTATGAAATTCTCCACAAATCCTTGGAAATCAACGACAATGATTATCTGACTCTTTTTGCCCTGAGTAACGTATGTATAAATCTTGATTATCTGGAAGAAGCAAGAAAAACGCTCAACAGACTGCTCAATATGGACATTCCTGAGGACATAAGGAAACAAGCTGAGATAACTCTGCAAAACGTGGATATACATAGAAAACACTTCTAACGCCAATTTTATCATAAAAAGAACTGTTCTCTTTGTTTCTTTGGGTGTATCATTTATATAAGATGAAAAAACTGATAATAACATTATCCATATATGTACTTGCTTCTCCTTTATTACTAGCAGAAGAGGACTGGATTATACAAAAACGGGAAGAGGCGGATTTTTTTATAACAGAAAACCAAATAAAATCCAACGATCCACTCATGATGCAAAATGCAATAGACAACCTTGAGAAAGAAATAGAAAACAAAGAATCATCAATGAGCACAAGAGAAATATCCTATTTTGTCTCAAGTCTGGCAAAGCACTCCCTGGAGGTAGGTGATATTAGACTCTTGGAACGCACAATCAACATCATAAAAAAAATGGGCGGACTCCAAGCTCACGACACTGCTATAACCATACTCGCACAATACGGAGAAGAATCTGAGGTTGTAATATATTTCCTACCACTAATAGGAGAATACATATCAGCAACAGATGTAGACACTATCGCAAAAATTACAAGATATTATGGCATAATAAAACCATCGCTATCTGTTTTTTCTTTTATTCAAAACAATATAGAGACTCTTTGTAAGGCACATCCCGATTACTTCAAAAACCGCTTTTTTATTGAATCATTGACTATAAGTCTGGATTCCGGATTTCCGGAAACAATCAATAAAAAAACCTACTATCTTTTGGAAGGTATACTCTATGATAACTGGTGATAAACAATGCTTTAATATCTTCTTATATTCCGAACGGCTTTCCCTGCTCCAGGTTGTACAAATAAGATATAAGATGCAGGTAAAGCCTGCCTGCCGGCGCATAATATAAAAATAAAACATACAAAATACTTTCTTTCACAAGAAACAGCCCTGAGAAGCTGTGGTTCTCAGGGCGTTCGGTATAAAATATTATTTTGAAAGAGATGATAGAGAAACCTCTACTATGCTTCCGTCTTCTTTTTGTGCATAGAGATACTCGGGAGTAAAGGTTATCCCGGTGTAGGGTGCAACGCGTTCGCGTGTATATGCCGTGAGTACAAGATTCTGGTCAAAGGCGCCTATGTGCCAAGCAGAGTCCTTCTCAAAAACAGCATATATCTGCCCGTCATGAATCTCTAAAACAGAGTAAATGCTTATTTTCTCGGCAGACTGTTTCTTGATGTCTAGAGTTTTCTTATCCAGAAGGTACATCGTAGCATATGTGGAATCCACAGGAGAGAGAACAAGATACTGCTTGTTATAGTCAGCAGGACTCCTCCCCACTATGTTGACCGCAACACCAGCCACAGGCTCGTATGTAGTGGTATCAAGCAGTACAAACTGGCTTTTTATTGGCCCAGAAGTATCAATAACCTTTACAAGGGGGATCTGTGCCGGGCTACCTCCAGCCTGAGTCTCCATTACTTTTTGCTGATCTTGAGCAATCTCCTGACGTTCCTGCTTGACCTGCTTTTCTTTCTCCGCAACTTGCTGTTCTTTTTGTGCCAGCTCTTCTTTCTTCTGTACTGTTTCTTGCTCTTTTTTTGCCAAATCCTGCTTCTTCGTATCAAGTTGCTGCTTCTGCTCCTCTACAGTTTTAAGCTCCTCTTTTGCCTGCTTTTCTTCCTGGCTACCAGGCGGAGCTGTTTCAAGTTTTTTCTGAGCTTCTTCTTCTTTCTGCGCAAGCTCTTTTTCCTGTTGAGCTATTTCCTGTTTTTGCGTTTCCAGGCTCTTCTTTTGCTGAGTAAGCTCCTGTTTTTGCTCTTCTATAGTCTGCTTTTCCTTCTCAATCTGTTTTTCTTTTATATCTACAAGATCTTTTCTCTCGCTTATAGCCTTGTCTTCTTGCTTTTTAAGCTCCTGGACAACTTCTCTATCAGTAAGCCCCTGCGTATCAACTGCAGTTATATCTCTGTCAGAAAAATTATCCGACAAAGGAATTACTATCTGGCTCTTTCCGGGCCAATCCTTGTAATGAGTGGCAAGCCCTACTTTATCCTCTCTCAGATAAGAATTTACTTCTTGTGTATACATTTGTTCAAAGTAGGTTATATTTCCACGCAGCACAGCGTTATACACTGTGATAAAAAAAGCGAGGGTCTTTGCGTCCTCAGGACTGTAAGAATATGCATCCTCAAGATATCCTGCGATAATTCTCCTGAGGTTGAGTATATGATCCACACCTGCTCCTGGAAGTAGCTCTATGATATCCGCCTTAAGAGTTGCGGGCTCCGTAGAATTGACAGCATGAATAACCCTGTATTTATTTCCATAAGAACGCGTAAAACTAGCAGAATAGTCGGGAGAGGATGCAAGCACTCTTCCTATGCCCTTTATCTGCTCTATTGTATCTATTTTGTCATAGGGCCCCTGATAATTGATAAAAGTTATTTCTGCATCCTGATATATACTAAGCTCGCTTCTCGATACCTCAAGACCATAGACCATGAAAAGACTAAGTAAAACTATAAAAAGCGCCAAGCATATCCTTCTCACACCAGCCTCCTTACCCTATTGTAAAAGCTCAATAGCTTTTTTTCTAATCCCGGCAGGAAAAGGTCCATGTAAAATGTATGCTACCATTTCCGCAGCCTGTTTTTCTGCTGTATTACCTCTATTATACTTTAATATTACAGAAAGTGCAGTAATAAATTCCTCAGATATTGCAAAAATAGTATCGTTGGGAAGTCTCTTGAGCATTCTTGACATGTGTGTGCTTATGACCCCATTGGGATCAAATCCATAATAAGCAATGCCTTTAAGTACTCCCTCTAGGGTGTAAGGCAGAGCCTCGTACTTGAGTCCGGATACAAGGAGATAAAGCATACTGCTGTCACCAACAAGACCTGCAAGCTCATAAGCCTTTGCCCTAACTTGACTGTAACGCCTGGACATATCCGCATCTTCTATACCCTTTTTAACAAGCAAATCTATACAATAGATATAAAAATCAAGCTTGCCGGCAAGATTGCCTTTTTCTATCTGCTTTTCTATTATCCTTGCAGCCCTCATGTTCTCATCTACGTCGCTGCTGTCAACAAGAGACTTGAGATATAAGAACTCATCGGTTTTTTCCCACCATTTATAATTGGCAGAAGACATATCATAATATCCTGTATTATTAAAACCTCTAGGAGAGGTCCAAGAAGACTCCGAAATTACAAAGAAATCCAGACCATAAACAATCCAATCTGTGGTACTAAGGATAACCTGTCCTGTAACAGGATGAGCAGAAACAGACAGGGGAGTACCCCTATAAGGCTGAGACTTACCTGGACTTATATCTTTTACTGCTCCATCAAAAGATACAGCAAAAACCCTGTTTTTTTCCGACACAAGAATCAATGTACTATCAGAAGAAAGATAGCTCAGAGAGGACTTTACGACAAAAGGAGTCCTAAAGGATTTCTCAAGAAGCCCAGTGTAAGAAAAAAAGAAAACATCGCCACTTCCTGCAATAAGAACAATATTACTACTGTTAGAGAGAAGAACAGCATCGTAAAGACCAACAAGCGGGAAGCTCCACTTTATATTGTTATCCGTATCCAGAGAAATAAGAGTCTTGCCTGTATATAGCACTAGTTCCCTGTTACCGTAAGGAGCTATAGAACGCACATCATCTGGAAACTGCCTCTGCCACATTATATGACCACCATAAGTTACGGCATACAGCACATTATCTTGCAAAACAAACACAAGTCCGTAAGCAGATATAACATACGGCACTGACCTGCCAGAAAAATTGATATGCCACAAAGATCTGCCAGAAGGATTGAGCCGTACGAGATTATTGTCTTTTGTTACGGCAAACACATCCCCATATCTTGATAAAGCCGGATAAGAGGCCATACCAAGTCTGTATTTCCACAGCAAAGACAAATCACCAGAAAAGGCATAAAGAGTACCATCCTTATCAGAAAGGAAGACAGGGCCATAAGAGGATAAAGCAGCAAATCCATATGGCCGTATATCCAACCATCCTGCACGCAATTTTACGCCACTATCAGCAAGAAAAACATAGCTGCCATCCCTGTTTACGGAGATAATTCTACCAGAAGGAGAAAAAAGAGGAGAAAGAACCGTATTGGCAGTAGAAACATACCACCATCCTGCAGACTCCTCATCGGAGAAAACAGCAAAGCAAATAAAAAATACGATAAAACATGCAAGCACTTTTTTCATACGCCTAAGATACCCTTATTGGCGATAATTTACAATTAATTTTTGTAATAACCACAATACAAGCTTGACGGCCATGAGAAAACAGAGTAAACTTAAATTGAGCTAGGATTTATAAAGTTGGGTTCTATTGTCCATCGTTCTTTTCTTTTTTTCAGCATGAAACAACTTAAACCCTACTCCCCTATTGTTGATAGGGTGTGATGATGATTCTCTCATATGAGAGAAAAAGGATTTTATTGTATGTCTTTTAAGATTTATGTTGGTAATCTCAATTACCAGACAACAGAAGAAACTCTCCGCAGTACTTTTGAGCAGTATGGAGAGGTTGAGTCAGTAAAAATCATTACTGACAGAGATTCCGGTTATTCCAAGGGTTTTGGATTTATAGAGATGGCAGAGCAGGATGCAGGAGAAGCTGCAATCAATGCTCTCAACCAGCAGGAGCTGGATGGCCGTCAGCTCAGAGTCAACAAGGCTAATGAGCGCGGAGAAAGCAGAGGAAACAGAGGCTCCTTCAGAGGAAATAGATCAAGCTCTTATCGCTATTAAAATATAGTAAACAGACGGCTTTAGAAGAGCCATAAGGCCCGCCAGAAGGTGGGTCTTTTTTTGTACCGAATGTCGGGACTGTATGTCTGCAGCAATATAAAGCAAAAAACTTCACAATCCCTCCTGCCTACGGCAAAGAATAAAAAAACTCCAGCCCAATATGCGCCGCAGGCAGGAAGAGCTGCTATAGCTTTTGTCTTCTCTTCTTATAGGCAAGCAGGTCTGACGTTCGGTATATTTTTATTTTTTTTACTGAAATCTAAAAAAGGCTCCCAGAGAAAGGAGGAAAACTCTGGAAGCCAATATAAAAGGGGGGACTGGAGGTTGTTGATAATAATATAAATAGTTTTGTCAGCTTTGTCAATAAAAAATTGGAGTTTTTAGAGTTTTTTATATGCTTGAAAAGGCCTGCTATTGTTTATATGATATTTATATGAGTAATTCCGGCAGATGGTTTAGACTTGATAATGCTGCTAAAATTTTCCCGTCTGTTATTTCTCCCAGAAGAACTACTCTGTTTAGAGTTTCTGCAAGAATGTATGAGCCTGTAAACCTGGATATGCTTAAGCAGGCTTTGGAGAAGACTTACGAGCGCTTTCCCTACTATCGAGTAAGGATGAAAACAGGTTTTTTCTGGTACTATTTTGAGGAATGCCAGGAGATTCCAGAGATAGAAGCAGACTCAAGATACCCTTGTGTGTGGTACAAGAATCAGAATCCACAGCGTTTTCCCCTACGGGTGCGTGTTTTTGACCGTCAGATTGCTGTTGAGATGTTTCATTCTCTCACAGATGGCACAGGAGCAACGGAGTTTTTAAAAACCCTTATATCTTTATATTTTAACATAAGATATGGCGTGCAAACTCCTCCCAATGAGGGGGTGCTACTTCCTGGAGATGAGTGGTTGGAAGAAGAAGCAGAAGACAGCTTTAGTAAGCATTATAACAGCTCAATTCCAAAGTCTGCACTGCCTCCAAAAGCTTTTCATGTACCTGGCAAGCTGGCAGAACCAGGAGTTTACTATATAACCACTGCGACAATCCCCATGGCACAGTTAAAAGATACCGCAAAAAAACTGGGGGTAACTGTTACTGTTCTTCTTACAGCACTTTACTTTTGGACATTTTATCTGATTCAAAAAACCAGCGATAAAAAAGACAAAAACCCTATAATAATCCAAATACCTGTAAATCTTAGAAAAATACTTGATTCTTCATCAATGAAAAACTTTTTTCTTCTTGTATTTCCATCTATAGACTCCAGGCTGGGCGAATACAGTTTTGAAGAGATATTAAATTATGTAAAATATTACTTTAAATTGGAAATAAACAAAAAAAGCATACTGCAGCAGATAAAAAGAAATGTTTCATCAGAAAAGAATATCTTTGCAAGACTTACTCCACTTTTTATAAAAAACATTATTCTCAGTAAGGTTTACGAAAGCTGGGGGGATATGAGAGCAACAAGCAGCCTGTCCAATATGGGGTTGATAAAACTTCCGGAAGAGATAGAAAAATATATTGAGAGATTTGATTTTTACCCGCCTCCCAACCCCACTATGAAGGTATGCTGTACAGCTGTTGCATTTAAAGATAAAGTCAATATAAGTTTTGGCAGATCCATAGAAGAAACTACCGTGGAAAAAACCTTTTTTGCTATGCTAAAACAATACAGCATGAATATTTTCGTAGAAACAAATTATAAGTACGAAGAGCATAAAGGAGTTATGCTATGAAATATTGCACAAATTGCGGAGTAGAACTCAGTGATTCACATACAAAATGCCCTCTCTGCGGCTCCGAGCTAGGAAAGGAAAAAACAACAAAAAAAGAACCATTTCCAGAGCATGTAACAAGAGAAGAAATGATAAGAAGACCTCCCGCAGGAAAAACAAAAATAGCTTTCTCTGTTCTTTCTTTTATCATACTAACAACTATCCTTCTTTTGTTAACAGTCGATTACGAATTGAACTCCAATATAACATGGTCTGTTTATCCTATTCTTTCTCTCCTTATGGTATGGGCTCTTATTACTACTGGTGTCTATTCTTATAAGCGCCCCTCTCTTATGGTAGTGATTTATTTTTTTATCATATCTCTATTTCTGCTTGCCATTGACTTATACTCAACAGGAAAACTAAGCTGGTCATTGTTTTTGGGGATTCCTATTGTCTTTATAACCTTTTTATCAGGATTTTTTCTCATAGCTTTTATGGCAAAGGGGAAAAAAGAAGGTTTTTTCTTTATAGGAATTTTTATGTTTGCCATAAGTATACTCTGCACGGGTATCAATGCTTTTATCAATTCATATCTTAAAACAGATATGATTATTAACTGGTCACTTATAGTTGATGCCATAACTGTTCCGGCCGGAACGTTTTTTCTATATCTTCACTTTGGACTAAAAAAAGAACTGCATGTGGAAAAGATATTTCATTTTTAAGATTTAAAATGCGTCCAGAGCTGCTTTTGCATATTTTTTTATAGTGATGTTTTTTTCGGTATCAAATATCTGCTGGATTCTTTCTCTGTACTGTGAAAACCTGTTAATACGGATACCTTGCAGTCCATACAGTTTTAAAACAAAATTCTTATGATCAAGCATTTTTTCAAATATCGGAGCAAGCCAAGAAGCCTTTTGCATAGATATCTCTTTTGCAACTTTTTCCAGAAGGACAGATTTATCCTTTTCCCACTCTTCCCTCAAAAGCTCCTGTATCTCATCCTTTATAAGATTGATATCCTTGTCGATAAGCACCGTATAAACGGATAGTTTAATAGCATCAGATGTTTTTTTATCAGCAATCATCTCCTTTAAAGCATTCTTGCTCTGTCCCGTGTTTATATCCGCAAGAGCCTTTATTGCCGCCTTTTTAACAGTGAGTTCCGGATCATTTTTTGCTCTGTAAATGAGTATTGGCAAAATTTTATTATAAGAATCTGGTTTTCCTGATACTACGGAGCATGCCGTAACCCTTACCTTCCAAAAATTATCTCTAAATGCATCAAAAAGAGCCTGGTTGACCTCCTCACCTGCAAAGTTCTTTAGAGCTTTTACAGCTTCTACTCTCAAATAAGGATCAGAATCCTGCATGGCTTTTATGATAACAGGCAGAGAGTTTTCTTCTCCTAACTCGCCCAAGGCCTGACAGGCTGCCCTTTTTACGGATTTTTCATCAGAATCCATAAGCTCCATAAGAGTATCAATAGCAGCATTATCTCCAAGTTTGCCCAATGTTCTTATTGCTTCCAGTCTAACCTGCTCTGCAACACTAGAATCCTCAGAAAGGCTTCTAATCTTCTCAAGAAAGTAGGTAAGTTTAAGTTCTCCTATGTACTCTATAAGCTTTGTGCTTAAGTCATTTTCTTCCAGTTCAAAAAATGACTCAATATAGGCAACCGCCTCTTGAGATTTTATTGATTCTAAATAGTCAATTATATTAACAAGATAGGAGCTGCCATATTGATCATAAACATCATCATAAGTATCCAGCTCTTTTTTTATTGACTCTATAAGTTTATTGGATTTCTGATTTTTATAGTAGCTTATGATTTTTTCTTTTATTGACTTTGACTTTGTCTGGGAGAAAATATCAGGCAGCACAGTATCATATGCAGACTCAGGCTGAGACTCTATTTTATCAAGAACATCCAATATCTCCTGCTCAATACCAAATTGTAAAATTTCAATTCTTTCTTCTATGATGGACTTTATATTTTCTTCTTGAGAAAAAACATAAAAAATATCTATAAGTATTAACAGTATAAATACTGTAATCTTTTTTATCCTCATAATTGCCTCTTAACACTTGCAAAAACTCTTTTTGTGACACCTGCACGCCAATACAAAAATAAAATTAAGATGACAAGAAAAATAACCATGCTCATGACAGCAAAAAAATAAAAAAAGCTACTTCCATCCTTCCATTTATCGTCAAGCAAACGGTATGACAATACTGCAAAAAAAACAAAAACAAGATTTACAACAATAATCTTTATCAGTGTTATAATGCTATCCTTCTCTATTAAAAACGAAGCAATTTTTCTTGCCTTTGTGAAGAGAATAATAAAACCAATAAAATAAGAAATAGAATGCGCAACAGCCAAGCTGAGTACACCAAATCCGATATTGATCATCATTATAGACAGTGCAATATCAAGTATTGCTACCATAGTGAGTATTTTAAAAGGAGTTTTGCTGTCTCCAGAAGAATAAAAAAGCCTCTGGAGAAAATTATACCCTCCTAAAAAAATCATACCCGGCAAATAACCTCGCAATACAGTTGAAGCAATTATAGTATTTTCTGCGGTAAAATTTCCGCGTTGGAGAGCAGCGGATATTATATGCGGAGCAAGAATCCACATGGCAATACCTGCAGGCAAAAGAAAAAATAATATAAAAATGAGTCCCTGTTCTATTGTTTTCTTTAGCTCGACAGCATTCTCTTTTTGAATATTTTCTGCCATTCTGGGGAAAAAAACAGTAGAAATAGAAGTAGAAAATATACCAAAGGGCAATTGCCAGAAAACAATCGCATTTGCAAGAGCCGAGGTGCTGCCATCTGATAAACCGGAAGCTAACAAAAAAGCAACTTGCTGACTTACTACAGATATCAAGGAAGTTAAGGCTATTGGATACCATAAACGAAGAATTTGTCGAAAAGGAGGATAGCTAAATTCTAAATCCGGTAAAAAAGAATATCCCTTTCTTATTACAGAAGGAAGTTGAAAAACTATCTGAAGAACCCCACCTGCAAGAACACCTAATGCCATGGAATACACACCTAATCTACTGGAAAAAACAAAAATACATGTTATCACACTTATGGAGAACAAAATCGGAGTAATAGCAGGAACAAAGAATTTGCTATGAGAATTTAGTACTCCCATAAGAATAGCACTTATGCTCACCAAAAGTACATAAGGAATAAAAAACCGAAAAAGAGAAACCGCAAGCTGCATTTTCTCCGACTCTCTAAACTCCAATAATATATCTATAACAGGTTTTGCAAAAATAATGGAAAGTATAACTAACGGAATAAGTATTATGATCTGAAAGGTAAAGAGAAGTCTTACTGTCTTTCTAGCCCTATATCCTTCAGGATCTATGATATGGCTCTTTGTGAGCTCAGGAATAAAAGCAGAAGAAAGGGCACCCTCTGCCATAAGTTTTCTTAGATTATTTGGAATTGTAAAAACTGCATTAAGAACATCCGCAGCACCGGACGCACCAAAAAAAGAAGCAACCACTGCAATTCTGACAAAACCAAGAAGCCTTGAGAAAAGAGTGGAAAACATAACAACAAGTCCTGACTTTGCAGTAGAACTGGCTTTTATTTTACCTATCACTCTTTTCCTCCAGAGTATGCAGACAAAAAATCAGCCTTAAACTTGGCATAATCCCCCGTTGTAATATGCTCGCGTATTTTATCAACAAGGTTTTTTAAGAAATAAATATTATGATGGGTTGCAAGAACAGAAGCCATTATTTCTCCTGATTTAAAGAGATGTCGCAAGTATGCCTTGGAATAATTCCTGCATGTGTAACAATCACAAGTATTGTCTATCGGAGAAAAATCTTTCTGATACTCTTTTCTCTTTAGAGAAATTCTACCTGTATGAGTAAACACAGAAGCATTACGCGCAGTTCTCGTAGGAAAAACACAGTCAAACATATCAATACCTTTCTCAACTGCAGTCAAAATATATTCTGGCGTTCCAATACCCATAATATATCTGGGCTTATTCTGGGGGATAAAACCTACAGTATAAGCTAGAGTATCTTCAAAAACAGAAAACTCTTCCCCTACTGATAAGCCGCCTATAGCTATACCAGGTAAATCAAGCTGTAAAAGCTCTTCGGCACTTCTTTTTCTAAGCTCAGGAAAAAAATTGCCTTGGATTATGGGGAAAAGTACTCCAGTGTAATCATCATAATTAGCAAGTTCTTTTTTGCTTCTTATTGCCCAGGAAGTAGTCAATTTCACAGCCTCTAAGGCCTCTTTATAACTTATACCCGGAGACGTACATACATCCAGCTGCATCATCACATCGCTCCCCAAGATCCTCTGTATTCTGACGACTTCTTCCGGAGAAAAGAAATGACTGGAACCATCTATATGGGAACGAAAGGCAACACCATCGTCTGTTATTTTCCTAAGCTTTGATAAAGAAAAAACTTGGAAACCACCGGAATCTGTAAGAATGTTTTTATCCCACCCTATAAACTTGTGTAATCCCCCTGCAGCAGAAATAACTTCCATACCTGGACGAAGATAAAGATGATAGGTATTACCAAGAATCATATTAAAGCCCATATCTGTAAGGTCGGAGAAATCTATGGCCTTAACAGTTCCCAGTGTACCTACCGGCATAAAAACAGGAGTATCCACAACACCATGTGGTAAAATCATCTTACCCGTACGAGCATCACTATCCTTGTCACGAGAAACAACAGAAAAAAAACTCACATAAATCTCCCAGATTAAGTTTTTGCATACCTAAAAAGAAGTATACCCAAAATAGTAAATACAAAAAGAGGCAACCATGCTCCCAAAAAAGCAGGGAAATACCCCAGCCTTGCAAAAAGCATGGTAAGCATTTGAAAAACATAGTACAAAACACCAAGAGCAAGGCTTGCACCGAGACTAAAGAGTAAGGCAAAAGCCTTAAATCTTCCGCCTATGGAACTGGCAAGGAAACCAACGATCAAACAGGTAAAAGAAAAAGCTATTCTTCTATGAAATTCCACAAGCTGTTCGCGATAATCAAGTCCTGCTCTCCTTCTGTAATCGATCCACTTTCTTGCTTCCTTCAAAGTCATATAGTCTATAGTATTCTTTGTCTGGAGAAAATCATCGGGAGTAAGTCCTCCCATTGGAATAATAAAATTGGAAACATCTTTTTCTATCAATTTCATGTTATCAAGTCTATATTCCGCAGCAATCCCAAGCCGCCACTTAGATTGGGACTCCAACCAAACAGCGGAATCGGCTTCTATTCTTTTTTCAAAATGACCATCATCAGCTATGTAATATAAAACTAGATCTCTAATCGTATTATTCTTCTCTTCGTATCTTAGAGCACTTATAATCAGCTTGTGCTGATCTGCAATAAGATTGATATCTGTAATAGAAGAAGGAGAAGTCCTTCCTAAAAGTTCTGCAGTAAGGTCTGCTCTTTTTACTTTGGAGGGAATAGCAATACTATCCTGAATAAAAAAATATGAAACACTTAAAAAAAGCCCCAGACACAAAAAGGGAATAACAAATCTGTAAAGAGAAATACCAGCTCCAAAGATGGCAATAAGTTCATTTCTGCTTTGCAATGTACCAAGCGTATATGATATTGCAAACAGCGCGGACAAAGAAAGACTGTTTATAATACATTCCGGAAGATATAAGAGCTGCAAATAAAATATCTCTAACATGGACAGATCGGCTTTTAAATAATTTACAATATTACTAAAGAGATCAATTAGTTGAAAAAAAATAACGAAGGAAAGGAGAGTAAATATAAAAACAGGTAAAACCATCATCAACGCTAGTCTGGTAAAAATTCTCATCCCCTCCCCTTAAGAAGAAACAGAATAAAGGCAATCATAAAAATAAAAATATCAGGAAACCACATAGCAAAAACAGGAGACAAATCTGTTCTTATTCCAAGAGTATTACCAACAAAAAGTAGTGACCAATATATTATGGATAAGACAACACCTATAAGAAACCCTACCCCTCTGCCCCCTCTTATATTAAAAAGACCAAGAGCAACCGCCAGAAGAGAAAAAGGAATACATATAAAAGGTATGGCAAATTTTTTATGGAATTCCAACAAATACCTCTGGAGGCTCCTATCAGTAGTCGGGAGATTGTTAAGGTTTTCATACTGATTATAGGATGTTGCAAGAGAAGAATACTTTGTAACTGGATTTTCTGCCAGAACAAGAGAAAAATACTGATTATTTATTTTGTTTTTTAATTTTTCTATCTCTATTTTTCTGGAAGCAAGTTTTTCCTGTAATTTTTTTTCTTTTTCCTCTATTGCCCTATATACATCCAAAGAAGACATTTTTTCAGGACCGGTGTTTTGTAGGTTAATGTTTATATCTTTCATATATATAGAATAAATAAGAGAATCTGCAAAACTATATTCATAATCACCCCTGTTTTTCTTTATATTGGAAATAAATGTATCCGACATATCAAGGGATAAAAGAGTTCTTGAATCCTTCCCCATCATTAATTGAGCCTTTTGAGCATGTATTATTTCTTTACCTTCATTGTTTTTTTCTATGATTATGAAGTTATCTATGTTTTTATCTTTTACACTACCGGGAATAATAATTGTATTTTTATATTTTTTGATTGAATATGATTCTAGCTCTATTTCTGGAGTGGAATATAATATCTTCCTATAAAGCTTAGAAAAGTTTATATTTCCCAAAGGTAAGAAATAATCATTTGCAACAAAGGACACTCCTGATAAAAGAATACTTAGAACAATAACTGGAACGTATGCTGTATATAAAGAAATACCACCTGCCTGCAAAGCAATGAATTCATTATCAGAACTTAGTCTGCTTATTCCCATTATAGCTCCAGATAAAGAAGAAAAAGGAACCGCTATTGCTATAACAGAAGGTAAAGAATAAATAATCAGCATAATGACATCTATGGGACTCGCATGTTTTGATAATATCCTTTCTGCCAGATATAAAAATTGATTAATAAGTAATATAAAGAAAAAGAATAAAAAAGCTATGAGAAAAGAGAAACCTACTTCCTGAGCAATATATTTGAACAGAATAAAATATCGTTTCCTCATAATGAGAAGCCCTTCCTGACGGAAGGGCAATCCTTTATTTTCTTCTATTATTATAAGGTCTGTTATTTCTTGGAGAAGGAGTTTTGCCTCTTGGCTGTTGTTCTTTATCAACAAGCATAGTCAGATTCACTCGTCCCATTTTATCTATTTCTATTATTTTAACCTGGACACTCTGATCCAATTTTACTATATCGTGAGGCGATTTTACATGGTAATCGGCCATTTGAGATATATGGCACAAACCTTCTTTACCTGGCAAAAACTCTATAAATGCACCAAAATCAACTATTCTCTTGACAGTACCATCATATATTTTACCTACCTCTGGCTCTTCCAGAAGTTTGTCTATATGTTCTCTGGCATTTTCTGCATTCTCTTTTTGCTTGCTATAAATTACAACACTTCCATCATCATCTATATTGATTGTAACGTCGTATTTTTCTGTTATGTGTTTTATATTTTTACCGCCTGGACCTATCAACATACCAATCTTATCGGGATCGACAGCAAAGCGTATTATCCTAGGAGCATACTCTGATATTTCTTCTCTAGGAGAATCTATGGCTTTGTTCATTATTTCCAAGATATGGAGACGACCTTTCTTTGCCTGCTCCAAAGCTTTTCTCATTGTATCAGGAGATATATTTTTTACCTTAATATCCATCTGAAATGCAGTAATTCCATCCTCTGTTCCAGCGACTTTAAAATCCATATCTCCCAGATGATCTTCTTCCCCGAGAATATCAGAGAGAACGACCGTTCTTTCCCCATCTGTCACCATACCCATCGCGATTCCTGCAACAGGCTTCTTTAAAGGAACTCCAGCATTAAGAAGAGATAGTGTACCGCCACATACTGTAGCCATAGAAGAAGAACCATTGGACTCAAGTATCTCAGAAACGACTCTCAAAGTATAAGGAAATTCTTCCTTAGAAGGAATAACAGCCTCAAGTGCCCTATGAGCAAGATGTCCATGACCTATTTCTCTTCTGCCTGTCATCATCCTGCCAACTTCGCCTACAGAAAAAGGCGGGAAATTATAATGCAAAAGGAAATTCTCTCGCTTATCTCCCTCAAGATCGTCCATTATCTGTTCATCAAAAACTGTACCAAGAGTAGTTATGGCAAGAGCCTGTGTTTCTCCTCGAGTAAAAAGAGCAGAACCGTGAGTCCTTGGCAAAACATCTATCTCGCATGTTATAGGTCTTATATCCTCCGGACCTCGACCGTCTGTTCTGAGTTTATTATCAAGTATGGAGCTTCTTACAATCTCCTGCTCTATATCATCCAATAAGCTATAGAATCTCTTTATATCGGATTCTTCCAATCTTTCTAGAAAATATTCTTTTACCTTATCTTTTACTTCTTTTATTGCTTTATTTCTGTTGAGTTTTCCCTTTACAAAGCATGCTTCTTTTAAGAGAGAAAAAGCATAGTCTCTTATTTCATTTTCCAGAGAAAATTCTTCTGACTCAATGAGAGGTAGCTTTTCTTTACCTACTGCTTCCCTTAACTCAAGCTGAGCTTTACATATATCAAGAATACTTCCTCTTGCAAACTCTATTGCCTCTACAAGTTGATCTTCGGAAACCTCCTTTGCTCCTCCTTCTACCATGGTTATACCATCAATAGTACCGGCTACAACTATATCCAACGATGCTCTTTCTACCTCATCAAAAGTAGGATTAATTATGTAATTACCATCTATTAGTCCTACCCTAACTGCACCGACAGGTCCATCAAAAGGTATATCTGATATTGTTACAGCAGTAGAGGCAGCAACCATAGCAACAACATCCGGCGGATTAATTTGATCTACCGACATAGTTGTAGGAACAATCTGGATTTCTCTCTTAAACTGCTTAGAGAAAAGAGGACGCATTGGCCTGTCAATAAGCCTGGAAACCAGAATTTCTTTCTCCCTTGGTTTCCCCTCTCTCTTAAAAAACCCTCCAGGAATCTTTCCCGCAGCATAATACTTCTCATTATAATCAACAGAAAGAGGGACAAAGTCCAAGTCTTCTTTTATATCGCTTCCACAACATACGGTTGCAAGAACACATGTCCCCCCATAAGTTGCAAAAACAGAACCATTGGCCTGCTTTGCAACTTTTCCCGTAGAAAGAATAAGTTCTTCTCGTCCTAGTTTTATCTTTATTATCTTTTCTTCCATCTAAAATTATTTCCTTAATCCGAGAGAGTTAATAAGTGTCCTATATCTCTCTATATCCTTCCTCTCTATATACTTGAGAAGAGATCTTCTCTGACCTACAAGCTTAAGAAGCCCTCTTCTTGTGCTGTGGTCCTTTTTGTGAGTTTTTAGATGTTCGGTAAGGTGATTGATTCTCTCCGTCAGAAGAGCTACCTGTACCTCAGCCTGGCCAGTATTCTTCTCAGAACCACCAAACTTTTCTATAATCTCTTTTTTCTTTTCTTTTGTAAAAGCCATTAATTTTCTCCTTATAATGTATATTTGATTCTAACCTCAGCTATCGAGGTATCTTGTATGTTTTTTTTATCAAAAAAAACACCTTTTTCTTCTATCCTCATCATGGAAGGATAAAAATCACACATATTATGTGTAATATCTACATAATATTTTCCTTTGGGAGGCATGACCTGCACTATCTTCTCCACAGGGAATACTATATATTCTTCAAACGAATCAGGTTCAATGCCGTAAAAATCAAAGCAATACTCTCTTCCTAGTAACTCATTGACTAATAATAAATTGCCTTTTTCTATCTCTTTCCGTATCAAAGAACTGCTTATTTTATTATCTTTATATCTAACATCCTCCACTATCTCTATATTTACTACATTATAAAATAATCCGGAAATTGTATCTATATCAGTATCCAGATTATAGCCACATCTAAAGTCCTGTCCAAGACACAGATGCTTTATGTTTAATTTATCTATAAGTGTGCGTATAAAAACATCTCCTCTGATTTTACTAAATTCATGAGAAAAGTCAATAACGATTATATCATCTATGTTTTTTGATTTTAAGTAGTTGTATTTTTGCCTAAGAGTATTTATTCTGTTTCTTTTATGCTTAAATAAAAGCTCCTCTGGGTTTTTATCAAAAGTTACCACAACTGTTCTAAGGGCGGTTCTCTTTATAGCTTCCAGCAACGCAGTATGCCCTCTATGAACACCATCAAAAACTCCTATTGTTAAGGCAGTCCCTTCACCATTATAATTATTTTTAGTACTACAAAACTCGTACCAATCTTTTACATATTGCATAAGAATAAAAACCTGTCATCTTTATAATCTACAAAAGATAATAACTCTTCATCTCTTGAAAAGATAGCATATACCCCATCTTTTATATGAGGAGTCTCCAGCATCTCTATTTTTATCATCCCGTTTTTTATTTTATACCTGTTATCTTCTTTTATATAACATTTTTTGAATATATCTGGATATATCTCCAAAAAAGAATTGATATCAAGAATATTATCTTTTTGTATCGAGTCAAAACTTACAGCAGTATCAATAGTTATAGGCCCTATAGATTCTCTTCTAAGTTCCTCTACATAAGAACAGGAGTGGGCTGATTTTGCAATATCTCTTGCCAATGCTCTAATATACGTTCCAGAGGAACACAGTACCTTAACCTCAGCATAAGGAGGATTCCATGTGAGCAGTTCCATAGAATATATATTTATCTTTCTAGAAGGTATAACAAAAGCTTCTCCATTTCTGTGTCTATCCGATGCTCTTTTTCCGTTTATTTTTACTGCAGAATACACAGGAGGAGTCTGCAATATTTCTCCAATAAAATTCTTTATGGCATTTGTAAAGCTCTCTCGGGAAGGAACAGGCTCTTCTGAAACGACTTCACCTGAGGGATCAAGGGTATCAGTCTCAAGCCCCAATCTTATTTTTGCCGTATAAGACTTGGGAAAAGTATTAAAAACAGAAGAGAGTTTTGTAAACTTACCTACCAGAAGAAGCAATATTCCTGTAGCAAACTTGTCTAGTGTGCCTGTGTGTCCCAATTTTTCTTTTTTCAAACCAAGCTTTTTTTTTATTCCTATTATAATATCGTTGGAAGTAAAACCAGATGGCTTATCGACTATGAGAAAACCGTTCATATTATGTATTACTATCTTTATTTTTAAAAAGCTCTTCTATTTTTTTTGTAATCTCCAGACCTTCTTCTATGGACATATCCTTCTGGAACACAAACTTAGGCACAACTCTGGTTTTAAGTTTTTTTGCAAAGACAGAACGGATATAGCCTGCAGCATTGTTTAAAGCTGCAACTGCTTTATCAACATCCACATCATCCGAAAACCCGGAGATAAAAACTCTGGCAAGAGAAAAATCTCTCGCCAGTTTTACATGACTTACTGTTAAAAAAGAGCCAATCCTAGGATCCTTTAACTCACCCATCACAATCATAGAAGAAAGCTGCTCCAGGATAAAAGCACTCAATTTATCCAGTCTTTCTTGTGTCATTCTTTTTCCTCTGATAAGGTCTTGGCAACTTCCTTTTTCTCAATAACTTCAAACTGGTCCCCAACCTTGATATCGTTAAAACCTTCTAAGCCTATACCACACTCATAGCCGGCATCAACTTCTCTTACATCATCTTTAAATCTCTTAAGCGATGAAACCCTTGTAGTATGAATCACAACTCCGTCTCTTATGATATTCACCTCAGACTTTCTTTTTATTTTACCATTGAGAACAAAACAACCTGCTATCGTACCTATTTTGGGAACTTTAAAAGTATCTCTTACCTCCACAAGACCTATTACCTCTTCCTTAATATCAGGAGATAACATACCCTCCATAGCCGCTTTAATATCATCAACAACATCATAGATAATATTATATTTTCTAATCTCAACTTTCTCTTTTTCTGCAAGTACTGAGGCCTGATTTGTAGGTCTTACGTTAAAAGCAATTATTATTGCATTGGAAGCAGAAGCAAGCCTTACATCGCTTTCATTAACAGCTCCTGCTGCAGCATGTATAGCCGAAAGTCTTATTTCTCTGGTCGAGAGTTTTTCCAAAGCTGTTTTTATAGCCTCTGCAGATCCATGAACATCTGCTTTTATTATAACCTTGAGCTCAAGGATTTCTCCGTCCTGTATGCTGTCATAAAGATTATCAAGAGTAATCTTCTTGACATTTTTGGACTCTTCCAGCTTCTTGAGCTCCTGCCTTTTGACAGAAACCTGCCTTGCTAATTTCTCGTTTTCTGTGACCTGAAAAGGATCACCGGCCTCAGGCACACCATCACAGCCTAAAATCTCCACAGGTGTAGAAGGTTCTGCTTTATCAACCCTTTTGCCATGATCATCAAACATGGCTCTCACCTTACCGGAATAAACACCTGCTACAAAAGGATCTCCAATTTTGAGAGTACCTCTTTGTACAAGAACTGTCGCTACAGAACCTCTTCCATGGTCTATTTTTGACTCCAGAACCCTTCCTTCTGCTCTACAATCATAATTGGTTTTTAGCTCAAGCAGTTCTGCCTGTAGGAGAATAGTTTCTAAAAGTTCATTTATACCCTTTCTTTTGAGAGCGGAAACTTCGCAAAACAGAGTACTACCACCCCAATCCTCAGGAAGCAGCCCATAATCGGAGAGCTGCTGTTTTACCCTGTCAGGGTTTGCCTCAGGCAGGTCTATCTTGTTGATAGCTACGATAATTGGAACCTTTGCTTCCTTGGCATGGTTTATGGCTTCTACCGTCTGTGGCATAACACCATCATTTGCCGCGACAACAAGAACGACTATATCAGTAACCTGAGCACCACGGGCCCTCATCAATGTAAAAGCCTCATGTCCAGGCGTATCAAGAAAGGTTATCTTACCTTGGGGAAGATTAACCTGATAAGCACCTATATGCTGAGTAATACCGCCAAACTCACCTTCTGCAACATTGGCAGATCTTATGGCATCCAAAAGTTTTGTCTTACCATGATCAACATGTCCCATTATAGTAACAACAGGAGCACGTCCTCTCAACGAATCCTCGGAGTCCTGTTCTTTCTCTATCACAGTCTCATCATAAAGAGAAACAACATTTACTTTACAGCCAAACTCTTCTGCAAGAATAGTGGCGGTATCAGCATCTATCTGCTGATTTATCGTCACCATCATACCCATAGACATAAGCTTGGTTATAAGAGAAGAAGCTTTAAGATTCATCTTTCTTGCAAGCTCGGAAACCGTTATAGCTTCTGTTATATCTATCTCCTTAGGAACGGGATTTGTTTCTATTTTTTTCTTCTTACGCGCAAGCGCAAGGAGCTTTTCCTCCTGTTCCTGCTCTTTATCCTTTTTATAATATTCTTTCTTTTTATCTTTTACCTGGCGGATTTTGGATGCATCCTGCTGTGGCGGTGGAGCAACAGATGGCTTAGGTCTTTTGAATCTGTATTTGCTTCCAGAACCAGCTCTCTGATTATCAGCCCCCCCCTGGTTTTTGTCCTGCTCTTGTCGTGGACCTCTACCTTGTCCCTGAGCACCACCCCTATTGGAATACGGCCTTCTCCCGCTGCTTTGACCTCCGCTCCCCTGACCTCTTCTAAAAGGTCTTCTGTTATCATTAGCGTTCCCAGATGGCTTGTCTACTTTTCTATCAGAAACATTTTTATTTTTCTGTGTTTCTTTTTTTACAGTATCAGGGGTCGTATTTTTCTGTTCTACCACTGAAGAAGTTTTTACTTCTTCTTTTTCTTCTTTAGAGGATATATCCGGCTTTTGCTTCTTCTTTACAGCCTTTTTTACTACAACTACTTTTTTCTTTGGCTTTTTCTCAGAAGCGCCTGTATTTGTATCTGACTCATCAGTCTTAGCCGGCTTTTCCACATCGCTATGCTTTATTATACCGACAAAACTTGACTTGGTATCTTTCTCATTTGCCATAATATAAACTCTACTCCTCTTCTTCTATTTCTTCCTCTGCAAAAATAAGTTCTACTCCGCAATTGGGACACTCTGCCATATCTGTTGATATAGGAGCAGAACATTCCGGACAAAAATACTCCTCATCTGCCTCGACTTCCGGAGCATTCTCGCTCTCTTCATTATCAGGTTCTTCCTCGATAATCTCAACACTATCTTCAAGAACCTTTTCTATAATCTGCATATATTCATCTGTCATTCCGTCAAGAGAAGCAAGCTCTCCCTCTGTAAATCTGTAAACAAGTTCTTCTATCTCTACAATATTATTGTCCTCTAACAACCTGACAAGCTCTGGCGGAAAGCCCGGTAGTTCATCTATCCTTGTTATTTCTTCTGTCTCCTCCTCGGTGTTAGAGAAAACAGCCTCCATAGCTTCTATGGCACCGGAAAGAATACCGTTCTCCTGTGCCTGTTCCACAGTATTGACATCTATTATCCAGTCAAGAAGACGATTGGCAAGCCTTACATTTAGCCCCTGTTTACCTATTGCCAAAGAAAGCTGATTATCTTTAACAATGGCAACAGCATGTTTTTTATCCTTGTCAATAACAATAACTCTTTCTACCTGTGCCGGAGAAAGAGCTTCCTTGATAAAAACAACAGGATCAGGACTATACCTTATAACATCAACTCTCTCACCCTCAAGTTCATTGACAAGTGCCTGTATTCTGCTGCCCTTAACCCCAACACATGCTCCCACCGGATCAACACCTTCTTTACGCGAGAAAACCGCAATCTTGGTTCTGTAACCAGGTTCTCTTACTATCTTATATATCTCAACAGTCTTATCATAGATCTCAGGAACCTCTGCCTCAAGAATCTTCTTTATAAATTCAGGATGAGTCCTGGACAGCACGATCTGAAGTCCAGAAGACCTCTTGTTTACCTCATATACAAGAGCACGTATCTTGTCATTGGCTTTATATACCTCACGCGGAGATTGATACTTCTTGGGGAGAATTCCTTCTGTCTTACCAAGGTCAACATAGATATTACCATTACTCTCTCTTTGATAATAACCTATAATTACCTCACCGACCTTATCCTTAAACTCTGAGTAAAGAGTATCTCTCTGTATATCTTTTATTTCCTGTTGTGCTCTCTGCTTAGCAACCTGAACAGACCCACGGTCAAAAGTCTTGGGATCTATCTCAAGAATAATCTCATCCCCAGCTTCTGCCTCCGCAGTAAGCTCCTTTGCCTCAGTGAGAGGAATTTGTGTAACATCATCATCAAAATCATCGTCATCAACAACAATTTTTTTGGAAAACAAAGAAACCTGATAACCATCATCAGAAAACTCTACAATAACATTTTCCGCGGTACCAAAATGTTTTTTATAAGCTGCAATGAGAAAATCCTCTACAGTCTTCTTTACAAGCTCCTCGGACAAACCGCGCTCATGCATAAGCGACTGCATAGCTTCGGAAAGATCTATAGCCATAAAAGCCTAAGCCTCCTCAAGATAATCTAATTTTGCCTTAAGAATACCAGCAACAGGCACGTCAAAAGAACTACCTTTTTTTTCTATTCTGATACTCTCATCCGTGACAGAAGTAAGCACACCGGATATCCAATTACCATCTTCTGTGAAGACACGGATACCTCTGTTGATAAAAATATAAAACTCATCCAGAGACCGCAGTTTGCGGTTTATCCCCGGAGACATAACATCCATAGAAACATCGGGCGTATCAAGCACGACCTCGGCCACAGGCCTTAACAATCTGGTAATATCCGCACACTTATCAACTGTAAGGTTTTCCGCACTAATAACAAGCTCTATATGATAGGAACCCTTTTTAGCTTTACAGGAAAGCTCCACAATATCTACCTTCTTACCCTGTAAAATCTTATAAAAAGAGTCAAAAAGCTTCTGTTCGTGAGGACTAAAAATCCTCCTAGTAAGCATAAAACCTCCAAGTACAAAAAAGGAGTCGAGAAGCTCGACTCCCGCAGTCCAGCAATAAGTTGTCAATCAAGGATACCAAATATGACAATACAATGTCAATCATAACATAAATAATACAAAAAAATTACACATATGTAAAACAATTATAAAACATACCGAACGGCCTTGCCTGCCCGCTTGATGAAAAACATGAGTAAAAGCTAGGCAAGGCCTGCCTTCGGCATATAAAAATAAAGAAAATAAGTTTTTTATTATTTTTCTCCTGCAGGATGCAGCAGTGCCGCATATCAATGCGGCGCTGCGTTCGGTATAAAAACTAACATGGCAAGCTATTACCAAAATAGAATCAACAGTAAAAATGCTTTTTGTTTTGCAGCTTTTTTTATATATTGAAGAAATGAGAAAAATACTTAAATCACCGGTCTTCTGGACAACTTTTTTGAGCTTTATATTTCTGGGAATGGCACTTACCCTTTTCGGTGCAACGATTCCCAGTCTCAAGAAGGACTTTGGCTGGTCATATCTGGAGAATGGTATAGTTATTGCCGCAGGTTCTATAAGTTTTTTTGTGTTTACTTTTCTTATAGGGAAAATATCCCACACGGTTAGAGTAAGCACTCTTTTCTTTGCCGGTTTTGCCAGCATAATAGCAAGTCTTGCTTTTTTTGCAAGGACTCCGCTTATTCTGCCCAACCTGCTTCTAAATGTTATTATGTCTGCAGGGTTTGCCGCTGTTGAGATTGCAGGTAATCTTGCTATTCTTGACCTAGAAAAGGATGGCTCAGGTAAAGCTCTCAACCTTATGCACGCTTCTTTTGCCGTGGGAGCAATTGGGGGACCTGTTATTGTAAGCAAGCTGATAAGCTCCTCATACTCATGGAAAAATATATACATGATTATGGCTGTATCTTTTGCAGCAATCACTCCGGCTGTAATTGCAATAAGAAAAAAACTGCCAATACCCCAACAAGAGAGAGAAAGCAAAATAAAGAAGACCAGTTTTTCCAATCCTGTATATTGGCTCGGATTCTTTACACTGCTTCTCTATGTAGGGGCAGAACTGGGACTTTCTAACTGGATAGCAGAATACGGAAGAGAGGTCTTTAAGGTAGATATAGCTATCGCACCATTTTTGGTTTCTATGTTCTGGACAGGGCTGCTTCTAGGAAGAATTTTTTCTCCATTTTTTCTGCGCATAGATAATAGGAAAAAAGCTCTCATTATTTCTTCTCTAGTATTTTCCGCAAGCATAGCTATGTTTGCTATACTGGGAAACATCAATCCTTCTGCTTCTGCTGCTCTTCTGTTTTTTCTGGCCTTTCTGGGGGGTACAGGTGCTGCTATCATCTTTCCGACGACTTTGCTTCTTGTAAGCAGCCTGATGCCCGACAAAAAGGGTGACGCCATAGGTTTTGCTACAACAGGAGGGGGTATAGGTGCCTTTGTTTTTCCCTTTATTATGTCTGCCATTTCTGACAGTCTTGGGCTTGAGAAGGGGTTTATAGTATACACGCTGTGTGCTCTCATGCTTACGGCAAGTATTGCCATGCTCGCTTCTCAAAAAACAAGGAAATAAGGTTTATTCATATAGAGAGGCTGGCTCGGTTTACTCGCCAATGAGCCAGCCAATATTGATAACAGATAGATTTAAAATTCTGCAATCATAAGTGCTATGTCACCGACTTCCATAGTACCTTTCTCTACACTTTATATATAATCTCCAGGACGGTAGCATTTAACAGATAACAATATGGTCTATTCCCGAGTATTTTATCGAATGGGAGGGATTACTGATATTAAAAAAATTAATATTATAGTCAATATCAATACTTATTGCATAATTTTTATAGATTTCAACAATAGAATTTGTTGTGGCGACATATGCATAATTCTCGTAAGTTATAATCTGCCGGCACATTGAGGAGGAAAAAGATTTATATCCAATTTCGATGTTTTACAGGGTTTTCCGAGTTACTGACATTAATAACCATGACAATATCTCTTTGAAAGCGTTGTTATGTAAGCCTAATTATCGGATAATGCTATGAATACAGGGAAATCAATATCACAACCGGCTGTTTTCTTAGGATTAGCAGGGTTGCATATATCAACTATATAGACAGGCCATTACATGTTGATGTTATATGTGTAGGTATAATTACAGGAAATGCTTATCCCCAACATATCAACACCCATGTGTTCTTCTGCTATCCAGTGCAGACCTTTTTCCTCTGTATCGGTGACGAATGGGGCAGACAGTCTGTAATAAGCAATAAGAGAAGTGTTGCTGACATAAATAATGTTGTTTTATTTTCATACTTTACTTCTAGATATATTGATATAGCTACATTTTACCTACTTCCTGTATTTTAGAATTATACTTTCGGTATGATTTTGTATTTTTACAGGCTTTTCTTGCGCCAAAGGCAGCGCATGGCGAGCTCTGGGAGCCTATGCGCGTTAGGTTTAATTACAGGTTTATGCAAAATGGCTTTTGTTTCTTTGTTACAGAATATTGTTGCAGTTATGTAAGAAAAAGTATAATCTATGGCAATGAGTTTGCCGCAAAAGACGCTTTCTGTTTCTGAGCTTACCACTCTTATCAAGTCTTACCTTGAGGATTCTTTTCCTTATGTGTGTGTGGAGGGCGAGATTTCCAATTGCAGGCCATCCAGTTCTGGTCATTTGTATCTGAGTCTTAAGGATAATTCTGCTCTTATCAATGTGGTTATGTTTTCTTCCAGATTGCGCAATCTTGGTTTTAGTCCTGAGGATGGGCAGAAGGTTGTAGTGCGGGGTGCAATAAGTGTTTATCCTGCAAGGGGTAGTTACCAGATTATTGCAGAGGAGATGGAACTCAGCGGCAGGGGGGACATTCTCAGGATTATAGAAGAGCGCAAAAGAAGGCTTGCAGAAGAGGGGCTTTTTGATTCTTCGCGTAAGAAACCTATCCCGCTTGTTCCAAAGACGATTGCGGTTGTGACGTCACCTACAGGGGCTGCGATACGGGATATTATCAATGTGCTTTCCAGGCGTAATGCGGCTATAAAGATTATTGTCGTTCCGGCTCCTGTCCAAGGTGAGCATGCGGCACCTGTTATTGCAGAGCAGATAAGGCGTGCTGATGCGTGGAGGCTGGGCGATGTTATTATAGTTGGCAGGGGCGGTGGTTCTCTTGAGGACTTGCTGCCTTTTTCCGAGGAGGTTGTGGTAA
Source organism: Spirochaetia bacterium 38H-sp (assembly GCA_039023545.1). Classification (NCBI taxonomy): domain Bacteria; kingdom Pseudomonadati; phylum Spirochaetota; class Spirochaetia; order Winmispirales; family Winmispiraceae; genus Rarispira; species Rarispira pelagica. The sequence continues at coordinate 160,397 of JBCHKQ010000002.1, forward strand.
GGGCAATTGCTGAGTGCAAGACTCCTGTAATTTCTGCAGTTGGACATGAGATTGATTATGCTTTGAGCGATTTTGCTGCGGATCTCAGGGCTCCTACGCCTTCTGCTGCAGCCGAACAGGTCAGTGCCAACAGAGAGGAGCTTATAACAAGGATTGCCAACGCGCGTTCTGCAATAGAGAATGCGATGTATAGCAGAATCAAAGAATATAGGATTAGGCTTTCCGTACTAAATCCTGATAATCTTAAGAGGTATTTTACTCTGTACACTGCTCCGCTTGCCCAAAAACTTGATGAACTTAAAAACCAGCTTATAAGCTCTATGGACAACAGACTCAAGGATATACGGCATAGACTGCAAATAGCAAGTGCGGGGCTTTCTGCCAGCAGTCCCGATGCCATATTAAAGCGTGGCTATGCTATCGTACGAGACAAAAAGACAGGTAAAATACTAAGAATGGCAAGTGAGACAGAAAAAGGAAATATTCTTGATATAATGCTTTATAGAGGTAATATTATTGCAATTACAGAGGAGGTTACAGATGGCTCAGAAAAAAAGCTTTGAAGAGAGGCTTAAAAAGCTAGAAGAAATTGCAGAGGAGCTAAAAGAGGGAGATATTCCTCTGGAAAAAGCCACAGAATATTATAAAGAAGGAATAAAACTTGCAAAGGAACTGGAAGAAGAGCTAGGTCAGGTAGAAAAAAAGATAGAGATAGTGCTCAATGACCCGTCAAAACCGGAAACAGGACCAGAAAGAAAAAAAGCAGAGCTTGAGCTTTTTGACTTGGAGTGAGAATGTTATGGTAAATAAGATAAGCTGCCTGCTATGTGGTTTTCTAATTACATTTTAATTATAATCTTATCTCCGGGCTTTATACCATGTTTTTTAAAAAAACCGCGGTTCACCTCAAGTGCATATAATACAGGATAATTGGAACGTACCGGCTCTATCGAAAGAGGTTCCAGCTCATATATTTCTCTTATAACACCGTTGTTATCTATAAAAGCAAGAGAGAGAGGGATAATAGTATCTTTCATCCAAAAAGCGGGTTGAGTGACTTCAGGAAAAACAAACAACATTCCCCTGTTCTCCGCAAGCTCTGTTCTGCCCATAAGACCATGTCTACGTTCTTCCAACGTGTCGGCCACCTCTGCCTTTATTTTAACCTTGCCCATATCTATCACCGCCAATCCGTCTTCCTGCAGACAGGAAACGATAAAGAGCAAAAACACAGACAGGCTAAAACTCTTCAAGAAACGCATCACGTGCAACATCCTCCGTACTTTTTAATATCTGTTTGTTTTCTCTTATCTCATCATCTGTTTTTTTATCTATATATTTAACTGTAAGAGGTTTCTCTAGTACAATAATAGTATCCTCATCCTGCCACTTTACAACAGAAGGGCTAAAACTAGCAGCATCACCATATTTCTTTGTCAAGGTCCTGTAAATACCAAAATAATCCAAAATATCTGTATCAAGTTCTAGCACTATCAGAGCCAGCTTTCCTTTATAAAACTGATAGTGCGCTGTCTTTATATATTTCCATGCGCTTGTTTCTATGATTATATCGTCTCTCTCGGGATTCATGCTGACATCCAAAGAATCCCTATAGAAAAAAAGCGTATCCTTTTGCAGCCTTTGCTTTACTGTCTCAACATCATCCCCTAAAAAAACCCCTCTGAAACCACGCTGCAGACTCATCTTTTTTGTATCATCCAAAGCTGTTGAATCAGTAGGAATATCCGCTGACGAGGCAGTATTCTCTTTAGAATCAATAACAGCTAGGGAATCATTGCTGGTTTGAGGGAAACACAAAAAAGCGAGAATAAAAAATACTATTAAAAAAAGCCCCATCCTCTGCATACTATCTCACAACGTCAGATATAGATAAAGCAAGACAAAAAAACCAATCCCCAAAAAACCCATAATTATCCAGAAAACAGGTCTGGAATAATAAGCAATTTTTTCATCCGCAAGATCTATTTTTTTTCCAGAATGCTGTGGAGAGTCTGCCTTAAAAAAGGAAAAACCCCTCTGTCCTGTATTCTTATCATCTGTCCCTGCTGTAAGATAACCACAGCTCGGACAGCCATTAACAAACTCCTTGACATCCCCCGTGTATTCACAACGGGGGCACTTAACGTCCGTAAAGAATCTTCCACAATGAGGACATACTCTATCCTTGGGCCTCACTTCCTTCTGACAATATTCACAATAGAATTTACTCAACGCCATGATACAGTATCCTCAAGCTCAGATAAGGCAGAACTACCTATGATAAATTCTTCCCTATATCCCTTTCCATCCGACATAGCGACGCTTATGATAACACGACTTACCCCATTAAGCAAAGACTCGTCAATTTGCCATCGTGCCTCAATATTTTTATTAGCATAAGTAAAAACACCTACAGGCACAGGTTTGCCATCATCCCACTGTACAACATACCCCTTACCCTTATCCCCTTGGGACAGTACTGGAAGCTCCAAAAGCCACAGGGCATTATCGGAAGAATCATAACCATAGACATATACGGACATTCCCTCTATGCAATCCAGGTCTGCAAACCCCGCATACCATAAGCCATCTTTAAACAGCCACACATAGTCCGGCAGAAAATCATAACCAGCATAACGGGACACCTCAGGCTCAATATCCTCTGACACATTATCAGAAGTCTTTATAATTCGCTCAAAAGCTCTGCCTGTAATGGAAGGCACATAACGTTTCCACTCGGAAAAATCATAATCTGGCATAACAGGCGCAGACGGAAGATTGAGAGCCCACAACGGAATTTCAATTACTCTGCCATGCTCCTCAAGCATGTGTTCATCCCCCACAGAAAACCAGCCGCCAGAAGAAGCAGAAATATCAGCCACAACAGGCACAGCTCTAAACCTTTGTTTATCAAGAAAATACCCCACAACAACAGAATCTTTCTTATCAAGCTCCATCCAACCTCCCGGAGCCAACAAAGAAAGAGAATCAGAATTATCATCCAAAAAAGAATGCAGAAAAGCCGAGTCAGAAGAAGCAATCTTCTCAACAATGGACTCATCCGTAACCTGCATAAGATAAAGCGGCCAATTTGCAGAATTATACACATAAGCGCGCGCATCATCGCCATGCAATGCAGCAAGGACAATAAGAAATAACAGCGCAATCACATAATATCTGATTTTCATTGTTTTTTTATCGGCAAAATGCGCCTAATACTTACACCTCAGTAAACAAAATCCATACAACACATACAATAATAAAAAATACCGAACGGAGTGCCTGTGCCAATAAAGCAAAATAAATCAAGAAAAGCTCAGGCACTCCTGCCTCCGGCAGATATACAGCTGATGTCAGCAAACACTTCACAAGCTTCTGCCAGAGGCAGCAGAGGGACGCATATTTTATGCGTCCCTCTGCGTTCGGTAAAAAAAACATTTATCCTTTAAAATCAGTTATATATGTAATCTCCAATTGTTTCCGCTTTTTCCTTGAGCTTTTTTATTGCCCTAAGCTCTATCTGTCTTACCGTCTCAGGAGAAATTCCCAAGTCAAGGCTTATACCTTTTAACGTTTCCCTAGGACCTCCGTCAAGCGAATACCTGTGAATCAAAACCTTTTGTTCTCTCTCATCAAGAGACTCTTTTATCAGATTGATAGTATCTTCTTTAAAAGCCTTTTTGCATATTTCTTCCTCAGGAGAATCTCCTCCGACACAAATATCCATAAGCACTCCATTGGAGTCGGAAAGCTCAGAATCCAGAGAAGCCATCTCCTGCCCCAGCGACAAGAGCTCAGCAACCTCAAAAGGGTCCATATCCATTCTTTCTGCGATTTCCTCGCAAGTAGGTTCTCTCATAATCCTTTGCCTTAACTCCATTCTTATAGTTTTAATACGCCTTATGGTATCTTCTTTTCTGTTGGGAAGCCGTATGGTTCTTTTTTTGTTCATTAGTGCCCTGTTTATGGACTGGCGTATCCACCAGGCAGCATAAGTGGAAAAACGCACATTTCTTCTGTAGTCAAACTTCTCCGCTGCCCTCATGAGTCCGATATTGCCTTCCTGTATAAGATCCATAACAGGCAAGCCGTGTCCGGTATAATGAAGTGCAATTTTCACAACCAATCTCAGGTTGGAAGTTATAAGTTTTTCTCTGGCATTTTTATCTCCCTTTCTTATAAGACGTGACAGTTCCTTTTCTTCCGCTGCTGACAGGAGAGGCGTTTTCTTTATCTCTCTAAGATAAGCAGAAAGTGTTTCTTCTATTGCAGAATTATTCTTTTTCTCTTTTGCATCCATAACACGCTCCTTGCCTATTAACAAGCAAGAAGCATGCCAACAATAAAAACATTTTCCAAAGATATAACTTATTTGCATATAAAAAAATAGACAACAACAATTCTCTAGGCCAAATTGTTTTTTTTTAAGAATAAAAACTGTATACTTTTTAATACAGGTTTTCCGGCAAAATATAGTAAATTTTTATAGTAAAGCAATAAAAAAGGCAGCCGGATAAGATGGCTGCCACAATATCTATAGAGTTATCTATTTATATTCTTGAAAGTTGCTTGTAAAGCATATCAGCAAGCCCCAAGCTGGAGGTTTTTGCCATTTTTCTTGCGTATTCATCATAAAGCATGTCTTCAAAAACATCCTCAGCCATGTTTCTTTCTATAAGATTACTTCTGTGGACTGTTTTTCTCATTTGATCAAGCATTTTCTTTATAAAAATAGCCTCAAACTCCTGTGTAGCCTCTTTTAATCTTGCTTTATCAGCTTCTTTGGGATTAAGGTTGGGTATATTGGTGTCTGTTATTTTATACAGGTCTGTAAGCTGAATCACGATTTACTCCTATCTCTTGAGGTTTACTGCTGTAGAAAGCATGGAATCCGATGTCTGTACTGCTTTTGAGTTGAGCTCATAGGCTCTCTGTGCGACTATCATTTCTACCATCTCATTTACAACAGAGACATTGGACATCTCCAAAAACTTATGCATAACCTTGCCCATACCATCAAAACCAGGTCTGCCTCCTACAGGGTCTCCTGATGCATTGGTAACCTTGTACATGTTATCACCTATAGCCTGCAGTCCAGATGGGTTTACAAATCTATACAGTTGTATTTGAGCCACATCGATAGGATCATCCTGTCCGGGAACTTTTACAGTAACTCTTCCATCCTGAGATACAGAGAGAGTATCGGGAATAAACCCCTCCGGAAGGGTTATATCAGGCATAACCCTATAACCGTTAGAGGTTACAAACTGTCCATTGCTGTCTATCTTAAAGGAACCGTCTCTAGTATAGGCATAACTTCCATCATAAAGCATAACACGGAAAAAACCGTCTCCCTGTATAGCTATATCACTTATATTGCCTGTATTTTGCAATGCCCCCTGGGTAAACTGCTTTGCACTTGCAGCTACCCTGACACCATGTCCTACTTGCGTAGGAGTAGGAACAACAGTTACCTCTGTTGCAGGTGTTCCCGCCATTCTTACGGTCTGATATATCAAATCCTCAAAATCCACTCTGTTTTTCTTAAAGCCAGTCGTGTTTACGTTGGAAAGGTTGTTTGCAACAGTATCAATGTGGTATTGTTGTCCCACCATTCCGGATGCTGCTGTCCATAAAGATCTCATCATAAACTATACCTCCTACACTCTGAGTGCTTCGTTAATCAGTCTACCAAGAAGGCTGTCCTGGGTCTCTATTGTCTTCTGGTTTGCTTCATAAGCTCTGTTTACTTCTATCATCTGCACCATCTCTGTGACAGGATTGACATTGGATGCCTCAAGAAAGCCTTGTCGTATCTTAGGTCTTCCTTCTTCCATAAGCTGAGCATCACCGCTTTCTGTTGTTGTTTTCCATAGAGAATCACCCTGTTTTGCAAGGTATCTTGGTCGCTTTACTTTTACTATCTTTAACCTATCCAGAAGCTCTGTCTGATCCCATTCGTTTTCTTCCATAGATACCAATCTGTTGGGGTCAGAAAACTTTGTATTTACAAATATTCTGCCGTCCTCGTCGACCATAAAATTGTTTGCTTTTATTTTTATAAAACCATTCTCCCCCATAACAGGATATCCTTCTTTTGTTACCAGCATACCCTCAGGTCCCAGTATGAAAGAACCGTTTCTGGTGTATCTCTCTCCATATGGGGTCATGACAGTAAAAAAGCCCTGTCCGTCAAGCGCAAAATTAAATGGGTCCTGTGTTTCCTTGAGCGGCCCCTGCTCAAAAACTGTGTACACCTCATTGGTTTCCACACCGGTACCCAGCTTTCCTACCACAGGAGTGTTATCAACAGAGCCCATGGGAAACTTATAGTATTTATCTCCCATTCTCCTTATCAGGAGCTCAGGGAAAGCCTTGAAAACAGCTGTATCTCTTTTGTATCCCGTAAGATCAACATTAGCAAGATTGTTAGCTATGGCATCCATCTTGTTAAGCTGGCTTGCCATACCGCTTGCACCTATATAATACCCTCTAATCATACGTTTTTATTATCGTCGCAATAGATGAGAGGTTGATTGTTATTTTTTGTATTATGAGGGTTTTGTTTTTTTTATACGTATTGATTTTGAGACTTTTTTTGAATATACTGCTCTTACTCGCCAGAATAGCTCAGCGGTAGAGCAACGCTCTCGTAAAGCGTGGGTCGTGGGTTCAAGTCCCACTTCTGGCTTAGTATAAAAGGCCAGGTAGCATATAAAGACCTGGTCTTTTTTTATTTGGCACGGATAAAATGCACAATAAGAGCTATCCCTAAAACTCCGGTTACAGTAAGACCTATGATTCCAAGAAGAGAGACTCCGTTTATTAAAGGAGGAATCTTAGACTGTATGATTATTGACGAGCCTATTATAGCAGCAGAAATTATCAAGCTCAGAGAAAAACGTGTCGTGGATTGGTCAATCTTATGAGAAAGAGTTTTGAGGTCAGTATCGCTTAGGTCAACTTCTATCTTGCCTTTTTTAAGACGCTCTAGAAGCTGAGGTAGCTCAAATCCGCTACGGTTAAAGACATCTACAGCCTCGGAGATGATAAAGGGTATGTTCTTTACTGCAGATGCAGGTCTCAGATTATATTTTATAAAATCCTCAACATGAGGCCGCATATAATCTATCAAGACAAAATCAGGATCAAGTTTTCTTCCCAAGGACTCTAGAGTGATAAGTGTCTTTATAAGCATATAGAGAGAAGGAGGAAATAGAAGATTATTATTTATTATTATGTTTAAGAATCGCTGCATTATATCTCTGACATTTAGCTCTCTAAGAGGGAGCTGAGCATATTCCTCTATGAGGTCATACATCTCTGCTTGTATTTTTTCTCTGTTCTTTATATCCACCGTTGAAGCAAGAGATAACAAGCCATAGGTTGCTTTGGCTGCATCCTGATCAGCAACTCCAAGAAGGAGTTGTGCCAAGTTAATACGCATTCTTCTGTCCAGATTTCCCATAGCCCCAAAATCAAGAAAACATATATTGCCATTCTTAAGCACTTTCATATTGCCAGAATGAGGATCCGCATGAAAATAACCGTGCTTAAATATTTGCTGGAGTATGTTATCCGTTCCTATTCTTGCTATATTTACAGGGTCAATATCATACTGCTTAAGCAATTCTATATTCTCGATATCTATCCCTTCTATATATTCCATTGTAAGAACTTTTCTTGTAGAAAGATTCTTATACACAGCAGGAGCTGTTATTCCGGCAGAATTCTTATTTTGCAGATAAAAACGCTCTATTCTTCTTGCTTCTCCCGTAAAATCCAATTCTTTATGCAGTTGTCGTGAGAACTCTTCCAAAACCTCTGTGACAACCACATTTCCCTTTAAAAATAACTTTTCTATTACGCCTGCAAGATGCAGCATAAGGTCCAAATCAATATCAACTATCTCTCTTATGTTAGGCCGCTGGATTTTTATGGCTACTTTTTGTCCAGACATTAGTCTTGCATGATATACCTGTGCAATAGAAGCGGAAGCAACAGGACTATTATCTATCTCTATAAAAAGTTCTTCTTTCCTTTTGCCAAGCTCTGATTCCAACAGCTCGAAAGCTTCTTTATCTGGAAAAGGAGCCACATCATCTCTGAGTTTTATAAGCTCTTCGGCAAGAGAAGGCGGTATTATATCTGGCCTGTTGCTCAAAATCTGGCCAAACTTGATAAAAGTAGGACCTAGGTCCTCCAATAAAAGACGCAACCTTTCTTCTCTTCTTAAAATTTTTTGTCCCTTTTTTATTCTTCTTTTTTTAAAAAAAAGCTTTGCAGGAGATAGAAGGCCAAAAACCTCATCAAAGCCATAAGTTATAAGATGATAGACTATCTCTTTGTATCTGGAGAGATGAGTTATTTTTTTCTTTTTTTTATCTTTGCGCATTATTTCTTTATCACAGGTCTTCTGGAAGAAACAAAGCGTCTGAAATCATTGATATTGTGCACTATTATGCTGTTTTGTTTTAGGGTTATTCTGTGCTGAGTAGCAAACTGGTTGAGTATGGCCTGACAACGCGCAGGCTTCATCCCTACCCAATTGGCTATATCATCAATACTTGTTTCAAATACCATAGAATCTCCAGCTTCTTCTTCCTGTGTCTTGGTATCCGCAAGCATTACAAAGACATCTGCAACCTTTGCAGCCTCATCCTCTATGGTAAGGCTCATGAGTCTCCTTTTCTGGTCGTATATTCTCTTTACAAAGGTTTTTAGAAGTTTAAGAGCAATCTGAGGATTCCCCTCCAGCAAGACCTGAAAATTAGCTTTATTGAATTCTAGCAGTTTTACATTATCCAGTGCTATGGCACTTGCAGAACGTGGAGCATTTTCCAGAATTGCCATCTCACCAAATATCTCTCCAGGCTGCAGAATATCGACTGTTTTTTCTATGTCTTCCATTATTTTGGTTATCTGAACTCTGCCTTCCTGTATGAGATAAAAGGTTTCTCCGGGCTCATATTCACAAAAAATTATATCACCCTTTTGATATTTGACAGCAAAGCGTTCAAAGCTCTCCCCGGTCATACCGTCTCCTGTTTTTTTATACAATAATTATATTTTAAAATGCTATTAATTTCTATCAATAAAATTATTTTAAATACTTTCTTCTATTTCTCTGAGAGCCTGTTTGCTTTTTCTTGCTATTGGCAAAGAAGGCTGCACCATGCTTAGAATTTTTTTATAAAAGGAGCTGGCTTTTGTCTTGTCTCCTTTGCCCTCATAGCTCTGTCCAATATGGAAAAGTGCATCAGGAACCTCTTTGCTGTTGCCATATTTCTGAACAAACGATGTAAAATGCTTGATACAAGCATCGTAGTTTTTTAAAAAGCAGAGACAGCGGCCAATTTCAAAAAGAGCCTTCTTAACCATATCCGCATCATTTGCATTCTTTGCAAGCTCTTTAAACTTATCAAGAGCTTCCTGATATTTCTCTTGCCCCATAAGGCTCTGTGCATCATAAAAGATCTCTTCTTGAGAAGTAAGCTTTATGGGCTTATGCTCTGACACATCCGGCATCTCCTCAGTATCATCTGTAGCCGCCCTTCTACCCCTCTGTGCTAACAGCTCAGCTTTTTTTATAAAAGCCTCTACATCACCTATATGCATACCGGAGGGATAGTACTCTTTATAGCGCCTTAGTGCATACAAAGCCTGAGGATATTTTTGTTTTTCCATATAATACTTGCATATGACAAAGAGCCCCTCTTCCGGATTGACCTCCTCTGCAACTGCAAGCAGACCTTGCACTCTCTTGTGTATGCGTCTAAGCTGCATGGAAAAAACCTGCAACATCTTGATAAGAATACGCGGATTTCTGGCAAGAAACTCTTCAAATTCTTCTATGGTAAAGATGAGAACATATGCATCGGATAGAACACTTACAGTCTCTTCTCTGGGGAAATGCCCCAGAGCGGATTTTACACCGAAAAACTCACCACGCCCCACACGCTCATGTATCTCCTGCCCCGTCTCAATGTCAGTGGACGCAAGATCGATAACCCCTTTTTGAAGAACATAAATTTTATCGCCTACATCACCCTCAAAGTATATTATAGAACCCTTTTTGTAATTCATGCTGCGAGGCATTTTTTTCTCCTTTTTTGACTGTAAAGCCTAAGCACAAGAAAATCAAGTATAATTTTATAACAAAATTTTCCCTTTTTTTTAAAATATATCACATTTTATTTTTTATACCGAACGGCAGAACCGCACAGGATAAGATAAAGAGAAAAGCAAAAAGCGTTTCTGCCTGCCTGCGGCACATAAAGAAAAAATCCAAACATCCAAGTTTTCTTCCGCCAGGAGGCAGCACAGACCGCTTGGCGGTCTGTGCGTTCGATTTATTTTATTTCTGCGTATTGAGAAATGATTTTTTTTATATTAGACTCTTTTTGATGAAAGAACGTTTTTTTGATTTTCATGCACATAGCACAGTGTCGGATGGTGAGCTTTCCCCAGAAGAACTGGTAGCCTATGCTGCAAAAAGAAAGCTGGATTTGCTTGCAGTAACAGACCATGACAGCTACGAGGGGATAGAACCGGCTATGTGCGCTGCATCAGAGCTGGGGATAACTCTCATACCAGGGATTGAGCTTGAGGTTGAGTACGATGGCGGTGAGTTTCATCTTCTGGGATTAGGGATTGATGAGGATTGTCCAGAACTCCTAGGGCTTATAGAAAGGATGAGAGAAGAAAGAGTGAGACGCAACAACAGGATTCTGGATAAGTTGGATTCTGCAGGGATTCCCATTTCTATAGAAGAAATTGCCGCAAGAGGGGTAATCACAAGACCGCATATTGCAAACGTCCTTGTGGAACGAGGGCTTGCGGCCTCTGTTTCCGAGGCTATGCAGGAGTATTTGATATATGGCAAACCTTTTTACGAACCAAAGGTTGCTGCCAGTTTTGAGGAAGCTGTTTCTGCTGTCCACGCGGCAGATGGTGTGGCTGTTATGGCTCATCCTGTTACACTGAGGCTTTCTCCCGAGGATTTTATAAATAGGCTGCGCTTTTATAAAGAAGCAGGATTGGATGGGATTGAGGCTTATCATACTTCACATAGAGAGAGTGAGGCAGAGTTTTTTTGCTCTGTTGCACAAAGCCTGAGGCTCATGGTTTCCGCAGGTTCCGATTTTCACGGTAAGGGCAGAAGGAATGCCGAACTGGGTAATACATGCTGTAACATGAGAATAAAAGACTCTATGGCCATGGAGCTTGTAGAAAGGCTTGTAGGTATAAGTGTATAGCTAAAAGTGTTGTAAGTATTTTATATTGTGGCATTTGTCGTATTTTGAGGGAGTTGTAGGATGATGTCCCTTTTTGAGAGACTTGGAAACAGACTTATAAATGCAGTGGGCAACATGCTCTATGCTCTTGGCTATACGGCTTTTGTGCTCAAGTCCTCTCTTTCTTTTTTACAGAAAAGAAACGATGCCTTTAGAGTGATGGTGATGCAAATTCTATTTACAGGAGTGGAAGCTCTAAGTGTAATATCTGTTTTATCACTTGGCATAGGAGCAATGATAATAATACAAGGTGTTTCCCTTTTGCCACAATTTGGACAGGGAGACCTTGTTTATCCAATACTAATAACAGTAATTACCAGAGAACTAGGACCCATACTTACCGCTTTTATTGTTACAGCACGCTCCGGTACAGCAATGGCGACGGAAATAGGAGGAATGGTTGTATCACACGAAATAGAAGCCTATATGTCCTTTGGCATAGACCCTATTTCTTACATTGTAGTGCCGCGTTTTTTGGGAGCAATCATCTCCGTTGTGTTTCTTAATATTTATTTCAACATTTTTGGTCTTTTGGGCTCTTATTTTGTTACAGTAATCATTCATCCGATTCCTTTCCTGGAGTATTTTCATAATCTGCTGCTCAACCTCAGACCTCAGGATATAATTGCTTCTTTTGTAAAAAGCGGGGTGTTTGGTGCAATAATAGCCCTAGTGGGAACCTACTCTGGTTTTCAGGTTAATCGGTCTACAACCGAGATTCCTCAGGTTGCCATAAAAGCTGTGGGAAAGGGATTTGTGTACTGCATAATTGCAGATGCAGCAATAACATTGGTGTATTATTTATGAATACGGATATCATAAAATTAAAAAATGTTTTTGTCTTATCTCTGGACGGATTCACTATCCTAAAGGATATAAATATATCTGTTCCTGCTGGTAAAACATCCGTAATAATGGGACTGTCTGGCTCCGGAAAGTCCACACTACTCAAAGTAATGGCAGGCTTGTGCGAAATAAGCGAGGGAGAGGTTATATATAAAGGCCGTAACATAAGCCGCTTATCTCATACCAAGCTTCTTAAAACAATGAGAAATACCGCTTTTGTGTTTCAGGATGCTGCTCTATGGGCAAACATGAGTTTGTATCAAAATCTTACACTACCCTACAGTTTTTCCAGTAAAAATACAGAGAAAGAGGATATAGATAAAAAGATAGAAAAATTGTGCAATGAGTTTTTATTTGATGATGACCTTGTTTTGAGGCCCGCTCAGATATCGATTGGAGAAAGAAAGATAATATCCTTTATGCGCGCAATACTCCAGGAACCTAAAATTCTGTTTATGGACGAGCCTACAAGCTCCGTTGATGCTGCAGTCTCCGAAAGAATTATCAACTATCTCAGGAACTATAAAAATAAAGCTACTATGGTTATTTCTACCAATGATCCGGCAATTTGCTCCAAGCTTGCGGATTTTCTTATAGTTTTAAAAGAAGGAAGGATAGTAGAAACAGGAGATTTTGATACTGTGATAAGAAGCGATAATCCGGATACAATAGAAGCGCTGTCCGACGTACTCAGCCTTGCATCTACTTATGATAAGGATATACTGTCCATGCTCGGAGATGACATAGATGACTGAAGGAGCTTATTATGAAGTTTAGAATAAGGTTTGCATCGCAGGTAGTAGGTTTTTTTCTCATAGCTGCACTGGCTGCAATGGTTGTAGTGGTTGTGTTCCTTGGCATCAATCAACGCTGGTTTGCCAAGAACTATAAGTTCTTTACCTATTTTGCAAGTGCAAACGGAATAAAAAACGGCATGGGCATAAACTTTAAAGGTTTTGCAATAGGCAAGGTCACAGATGTAACCCTAGACGAAGACAATCGTGTAAAGGTTTCTTTTTATATAGAAGACAGATTTTACAACAAAGTATATCAGCATTCCGTACTTGCTCTGCTAAGCAATCCTCTGGGATTGGGAGGCGGAATTGTTTTTTATCAGGGCAAAGAAGAAAGTCCACCTATCCCGGAAGGAAATTACATTCCTTCTCTTGATTTTGAAGATGGACAAAAACTGGTAGAAAGCGGATTGGTTGATGTACCGCCAGGCACGGATGCAATAAACAGACTGTTGGCACAGATAGAGCCAATACTAAAAAACCTGGACAAGGTTCTTGTATCCCTTAACAGCACGTTAAATACAGTTGACAGCGGACTCAAAGGCAATTCTCAAATCGCTCTTGGGCAGGCTTTAAAAAATGTCGCACTCATGTCGGAAAATCTTAAGACCCTATCGGACGACTTATCAAACGCATACGGAATTATTCCTCGGCTTCTTGGTGCAGAAGGCTCTCTTGCAAAAATTTTAAACGACAATATGGAACTATATAACAAGATAAATACAACTTTAAATAGCCTGCAGGAAAGCATGGAAAACATAAAAACCCTTACAGAATTTCTAAAGGATTCCAGACCCCAGATAAGTGGTATATTGGAAGAAGGTAAAGACGCAATAAAAAAGGGAAAAGAAGTTCTAGAAGGAGTTAGAAATAACCCTCTGATACGGGGTGGTGTGCCAGAAGAACAAACACAGGAAACACGGCTTGATGCGATAAGAGATGAGGAGTTTTAAATGAATATGATAAAAAAGGTATGTTTATCAGGATTTGTTTTTACTGTTATTTTACCTCTTATTTCCTGTTCTTCTACTCCTGATAAACCTGACGGTATATATGATACAAGAAATAGAGCAGCAGAATATCTGACTTACGGCTGGAAACATTATAACCAGGGATTTTATTCCAAAGCAGAGGATTTTTTTCTGCAGGCTTTAGAGAGTAATCTGCTCGTAGATAACATCTCGGGAGTGATAAAAAGCTATATTGCACTGATGCAAAACTCCATAGCTCAAGGCAAAAAAAATGCTGCAGAAGACTACCTTGCCAGAGCTGAAGAATGGCTGAGCCTTACAGAAGAAGCAGATGTTACTTTTGAGTACCGTGCGGCAAAAGGACAGCTACTCACATATCAGGGTAAGTATGAAGAGGCAAAAAAAATCCTCTTGGCAGCTTTAAGCTCTTATCCTGATGCAGAAAAGAAACTGCCGTTAAAAACCTCTATGGTTTTTAACACCCTAGCAATGATAGAAAAAAATACAGGCAACTACGAAAAAGCACTGGAATATGCAAATACATCGATAGAAATTGATAAGAAAGAAAAAAACTTTACAGGACTGGCATCTTCTTATTACATAATTGCCGCAGTCTATTCCAGAAAAGGAGACATAGCAGAGGCCATAGAAAATCTAAATATATCTCTTGATAACGATAAAAAGGCAGAAAACAGCCCTGGCATAGCCAATACACTCTTGGCTCTGGGCTCTCTCTACTATAAACAGGAAGATAAAGAAACTGCATATATATACTATAAAAGATCACTTATGATATATCTGCAGCTAGAAAATAATCTCCTTATATCAAAGGCTCTAGAAAGATGTATAAATACGGCAGAAGAAATAGACAGAAAAAAAGAGCTATCTTGGCTCATAAATCTAAGAGAAAAATATCCTACTTCGGAGTGACAGATGAAACAGCTAAAAAAATCTTTAAAAAGAATAAGCAAAACGGTTCTTGATGTTATAATGCTTGCCGTTGGACTTATAATCATAGCCTTTATAATATCCTACGGACTTTGGTTTGCAGCCTCTAAGTCTCCCAGGATATTTTCTGCCTCTGTAGTCATATTAACAACAGGTATTATAATATATATGTTTATAAAAAAAATAATAAGAAAAAAGCAGGAAAGGTGATAATCACAAAAAAGAATATTTATTATGCTGCTCTTTTTTCACTTACAATCATATGCAGTGCATATGCACAGTATCCTATTATAAAAGAACTTTCCTCAGAGGACCCTGTGTTTAAACAGTTGGAAGCAGATATTGAGCTTTTTTATAAGTCAATATATCAAAAAGCCGTCGATTCCCCTGCTCTTGTCTTCTTTACTTACACACCAAAGCCGGAAGAAAGCCTTATAGATATCTCATCCATAATAAACATAAGCTATGACACCATAGCCAGTCTCAACCATATACAGCATCCGGAAGAGTTGTCGAGTCTAGGAGAAATAATAATACCAAATAAGAACGGTTTATTTATACCGGAAAAGGAACAAAACGAATTGGAAAGATATCTTAAAAAACGAGAAAGAGAAACATCAGGAGAAGAAATAACCATAATCAGAAATAAGAATAAAGAAAAATTTGCTTTTTTCCCAAATGATATATTTACTCCTATGGAAAGGCTTTATTTCTTGGGAGTTTTCTTTAGATTTCCCATAGAAAACGCAAAGATAACAAGCTTTTTTGGCCATAGATTAGATCCTTTTACAGGAGGAAACTCTTTTCATCATGGGATTGATGTGGCAGCTCCCGTCGGCACAAAAGTGTATCCGGCTCAAAGAGGAATAGTGGAAACTACTGGAAAAGATTCTGTTTTAGGGTTATATATAATCATAGAACATCAAAACGGATATAAAACCCTATATGCACACCTTGGAGAAATATTTGTAAGGAGAAATCAAGAAGTAAAGACAGATACCGTAATAGGAACTGTCGGTATGACAGGTAAAACGACAGGTCCGCATTTACATTTCGGCATAAAAACCGGAATAGGATGGAAAGACCCTCTTCAGGTTATAAAAAAATGAAAAAAACATTGATTTTTATTCTTATGGCTATAGCATCTCTTAACATCTATGCTGATAGTCTAAGAACATTAAAAACTAATATAATCGTTATTGATAAAAATACTCCTGTTGAGACAATCATCAAACTGGAAGAAGCACTTGTTATAAGACTTCCTGATAACATAAACATGCTATCAGGAATAGAAATAAAAATAACCATGCCGTCTCTTTTGAGAAATATACAGGGTATTGCAGCGGCAATATATAATAACATAAAACCTGCTCCCCAAGAAAATATCCTCACCTATACGGCAGATAGATTTTTCTTTAAACTCCTTCCTGTCGGAGATGATATAACAATAATAATCCCTTTTGAAAGCGATCAGGAAAGCAGCAAAGGCTTGGGGATATTCCCCACTGCTGTAGTAGATACCAATTCTTTCCCTGTTGCACTTATTCTCTATCCTGCAACCAAGGGACTGCCTGCCAATATAGAAAAACAAAACTTTATAGTGCATATAAGACCGCTTATGGGAAACAAGGGATATCTAGACCTAAGGTTAAAAGGACTTTCTCCTGCAGAAAGGATTCATTCAATAATAGAAATCGATGGAAAACCTGTAAAGTATGATAATAATCCTATATTGTTGGAAGAAGGGCTGCATTCTGTAAGAATAACAGGTCCTTCTTTCTCTGATATAGAAAAAACCTTTGCAATAGAAAGCGGAAAAAGCACCACTTTGGATATAGAAATAAAAAAGGAATATCCAACCCTCTTTATACAGGCTCCTGATATAGCCATGATTATTTTGGACGGAAAACCTCTAGAAGATTTTTATAACAATCTTATTCCCATAAAAAAAGGCAAGCATTCTATTATTATAAAGCTCGGAGATTTCTCAATAACAAGAGAATTTGAAATAAGCGATAATAAGACTTATAATATCAATATGATAATGGATATAGTTATTCAAGAAGAATAATTTTTTGTAATTATTGTTAAACAAAATTGTTTTTATAACGATAATTACTGTGTCGGTAATGTCTATAGTTCCCCTCCCAGACACTATGATTTACCGACTAGCCGAAAGGTCAGCCACCATGGCTGACCTTTTTTTATATACTTGACAAAGACAGAGTATAAACATACTTTAATTTATCTATGGCTAAAATAAAAAAGACCGGACTACTCAAGATACTGCTTTATTTCTTAATTTTGTGGGCTATAGGAATCGGAACCGCACTCGGTATTTCTCTTGCTCAGACCATAAATATAGAAACATTTGAAGATGTAGGTAAAACAAATATTTCTTTATCTAGCAAGCTTCTGGATAAAAATGACAAGCTAATAACAGAATATTTCTCCGAGCAAAAAAGAGAACTTGTATCCATAGATAAATTACCCAAACATCTTATATATGCTCTTCTCACCAGAGAAGATCAGGAATTCTACCATCATAACGGATTTAGCTTTAAAAACACTATGCGTGCTCTTATAAATATCGTTCTGGGAAGATATGTATCAGGAGGAAGCACAATAACACAGCAGGTTGCTGGTACTCTATATGCAGATAGAAACGAGTTTAGCTTATCAAGAAAGCTCAGAGAGCTTTGGTGGGCCTTTCAGCTAGAAAGGAATTTGACCAAAGATGAAATATTGGAAATATATTTGAATACTGTATATCTTGGACATGGTACATATGGCGTTGAGGCTGCATCTCAGTTTTACTTTGGTCATTCCGCAAAAGATTTAACCCTAGCAGAGTCAGCTGTACTCGTAGTACAGTTATCAAGCCCTGGCTACAACTCTCCTATCAATCATCCGGAGAGAGCAAAACTACGACAATGGGCTGTCCTGGAAGAAATGGCAAAACTGGGATACATAACAAAAGAAGAAGCAAAACAATCGTATGATAATTTCTGGAAAAATTTCAATTACACCAGAACTCAGAACAGCTCTGTATTTGTAGAAAAACAGGATAAAGCTCCCTATTTTTCGGAATATGTGAGACAGCAACTAGAACAAAAGCTTCTGGGAACATTTAATATATACAAAGATGGTTTCACAATTCACACTACATTAAATTTGGATTACCAAAAACTTGCAGAAGAATATTTTACAGAAGGGCTGGAGCTAGCAAACAAGAAATTTAAAAGAAATCAATCTACTGCAAATATAAGCACAGAAGAGAAGTTTATCCCCATACTCGATATGCTTGCCATAAGTTTTGATATGCCAAAACTTTCCTCGGGAGAGACCAGAAGGCGTATCAAGGCAAAAAAATATGCTACTAAAGAATTATTGCCTCTCCTGGAGACAACCGCAGGATTATTTAATCTGGAAAACATGGGCAAGCTTATAGAAGACAAGAACCAGAAGATTCTGCAAGAACAGAAAAAAAATTCAGTAGAAGGTGCACTGATAACTCTAGAAAATGATACTGGTTATATAGTAGCTATGATAGGTGGAAGTAAATTCGGTCCTCTCAATCAGTTTAACAGAGCAGTACAGGCTAAAGTCCAGCCAGGATCATCTTTTAAACCTATATATTATTCCGCAGCTATCAGCAGTAAGAAATTTACACCAGCAACACTCATATATGACGGACCTGTAGTATTTTGGAACGATGACGGAACGCCTTACAAGCCTCTTAACTATCGTGGAGAATGGAAAGGTTATGTGACAGTAAGAACTGCTCTTTCTCATTCTATGAACGTCCCCTCTATAAAAGTACTGGATGCAGTGGGTTTTGATGCGGCTATAGATAGAGCAAGCAAACTTCTTGGTATCGATGACCCTGTAGAAATTGCAAAGACCTTCCCAAGAAAATATCCTCTTGGGCTTGGTATTATCAGTGTAAGTCCGATACAGATGGCAAGAGCATATGCAATTTTTGCAAATCAGGGAAAGGAAGTTAATCCTGTTGCAATAAGATATGTGGAGGACAGGTCAGGAAAGATAATCTGGGAACCAGAAAAAGAACTTAGAGAATCTCAGAAGAAAAAAGGTGATAGTATATATGTAATAAGCCCTCAAACTGCATATATAATGACAAGTTTGCTTCAGACCACCGTGGAATCTGGCACTCTCAGATATGCGAGAAGTCTGGTTGGCGGATTCAATATGCCTATGGCCGGTAAAACAGGTACTACACAGAACTGGTCGGATGTATGGACAGTTGGGTTCTCTCCGTACTATACGACTGCTGTATGGTTTGGCTTTGACCAGCAGGGACATTCTCTTGGAGTCAATCAGACAGGTGCAGTAACAACAGGTCCTGTTTGGGCAAAATACATGAAGGCAATACATGAAAATCTCCCTCCCAAGGATTTTAAGATGCCCACAAAAGGTATCGTAAAAGTAAAGGTTACGGAGCATGGTCTTTTACCTCCTCCCGGATATCCGGAAGATAAAATAAGAGAAGAGGTATTTATTGCTGGTACAGAACCTAAGGAATTCGATAAAATTGTAGAGTTTCAGAAAGAACGAAATGAGATAACAGAACAAAAGATTCTCAACTCTGTAATAGAAGAGGATTTGTCGCTTGATACAAGTCCGGATAGCCTCGGGCTTGAGCTGGATCCAGAATTAAAGGCTATATTAGAAGGAAGTGTTGAGGGCAAGGATAACGCGGGAAATACGTTACCGGATGATAATCCTGATTATAATCCTTTATTAGATTAAAATTTATGTTTTTTATCTTCACCAACAGCCTATAATTTTATATTATTAGAGTATGCAGGTTGATATAGAAAAGATATACATTCCAGCCAGGATAAGAAAGGATATCGGAGATATAACTCCTCTCAAAGAAAGTTTGCAGAGATTTGGCTTGTTGCATCCTATAATCATCAATCGCGATTTTGAACTCATTGCTGGCTATAGAAGGCTTATGGCTGCAAAAGAGCTGGGATGGAAAAAAATAGAGGTTAAGGTTCTTTCTCTGGAGGATGAGGCACAGAAGACTCAGCTTGAGATAGAAGAAAATACAACCAGAAAACAGCTCAACCTGCAGGAGGAAACTGACGGGTATCTACTTCTAAATTCTCTTCAAAATCCTTCTTTCTTCACTCGTCTAAAATTATGGTTTAAAAGGCTCTGGAAGAAAATAATACGCTGGTTTAGAAAGAGATAGACAGACAAAGTAATATTTCTATTTTTTCTCCACTTTATAGCAGTATAATGTTATAATTATATGTAGATTATGTTCCCGGAGGTGTTTATGAGACGGGAACTTTTTGTAATCCTATTTTTTTTACAGGGCTATCCGTAATGGCTAGTGATTTTTCTTCTGATGAGCTTTATAATGAGAGGCTAAGTAATGTGCGTTCTTCTTCCGCATGGGTAGGTGCTGCGGCAGGGACTGCGGCTGGTATGATTAATATGTGGCTTACTATCTATGACAGAGGATTTGACGGTGCCATTGCTCTAACGACAATCCCTCCTGTTTTTATCGCTGCTTTTGTGGGATATTTTTCTACTCAGTGGGCTGCTGTCAATGTCACAAAAAACTGTTCGTATCTTTTTATGGGTTTTCTACAGGGCATTTTCTGGGGTGCTGTGGATGGGGTTATTATTGCTTTTTCTGCTTATCTTCCGCTCTTTATTATTGGTGAGCTGACAGGTACGATTAATTTTAACTTTGATAATAGCACTTTTTATCCTCTGCAGCT
Source organism: Spirochaetia bacterium 38H-sp (assembly GCA_039023545.1). Taxonomy (NCBI): domain Bacteria; kingdom Pseudomonadati; phylum Spirochaetota; class Spirochaetia; order Winmispirales; family Winmispiraceae; genus Rarispira; species Rarispira pelagica. The sequence continues at coordinate 181,015 of JBCHKQ010000002.1, forward strand.
TCTAGGAACCACTGTCCTTGGTTCTGTTCTGTATGGAGGAGTTTATGGTGCTGTCTGTGGAGCTGTAGGCGGTCCAGTGATAAGTCTCTATATGCGTATCTAGCTGCTCTTATAAATGTAGTCCTCGCAAAATAGTTATCTATATGGTCGCTTTTACGCTGTATTTTTATTATGTGCCACAGGCAGGCTTTGTCCGTGCTTTGCCCCTTGGGTTTACAGCAGAGAGCACGGACGAAGCCGTTCGGGCTATTTCCATATTGTGTCATAGCTGTGAGGTTTTTCGCAAAACTTACAGATAAAAAGGTCACTTGTAGAACGGTAAAACTCTGGTATTACGTGCTCGTGCAGAGCTGGATTGGATATGCAATCCTCGTTTTTACAGGAGATTTCGTCCAGGTTGTATATGCGCGGCGGCATCTTTATTCTGAATTTTTTTATGACTCGTGAGTCTGATATGATGTTTACTGTGCAGCCTGGTGCAATTGCACCTAGCATTTTTATGTGTTTTGCATCAAAGAAGTCCATGTCCGGCAGAGAGATTATGCCCTTGTGCTCGCCTGTCCGAAGTGACTGGTAAACGCCGTGGGAGCTTATACGGTTGAGGTTTAGAATACGTCTAATTTTGTCAATGTGGCTCCATATATCGGCCGGGCTTCTACCCATGCCAATGTGGTCGATAACAATGCCTTTTTCTACGGGTTTTATGCCTACTTTGTACTCCGGTTTTTTTCTTGCAACAACGGGCACTTCTACTACAAAATCATCGTCAAATCTAGGCAGCTCCCTTGTTTGTCCCTCAAAATCGTCACCCAGTTTGCCTGCAAGCATTGCCAGAAGGATTGTGCGGGTATAAAAGCCATTTATCGATTGGCGGTCCCAACCGTTGAGTGGAAGATGGTCAAGAAAGTGTGGTATCGTAGGTCTTTCTCTGTGTCTGGGGAGAGGATGATAAAAGCGGGTTCCAGGAGGAAGCAAATCAATATATTTTTCTGCAAAAGTAACTGCAGAGCGCAATTCTTCTTCTTTCTCAAGAACATGCTCCCCCATTCTTTCCAGCTGTAGGCGGGTAAAATACCAGATGGTAGCTACATCTTTCTGAGAAAGATAAGCATCTATAGAAGGAAACTGTCGCACATCAAAGCCGGCCTCGCACATGCGTTTTACATAATGTTCTGGCATAGCAATATCAGAAGGAGCAATCAAATCAACCTTAACGCTGTCAAAAACCCCAAGTCCATCCACTTTAGAATGCACTGTCCTTCCGTGGAACAAGTCGCCAACAAGCGCCACATGTATGTGCGATCTATCCCAGCCCTGATGCTCAAGAAAAGAAAACTCATCCAGAAACTCTTGTGTAGGATGCTCATGCTTACCATCTCCCCCATTAATGAAAACAGGCAAATCCCGGCCTACGGATGACGCATACTCGGACATAACCTGCTCAAGCCAACGACAAAGCCCCTCCTGCCTAGAACGAGTTACAATAATGCTGGAGCGATTATAACCCACGAGCATCTTAACAGTATCAGTTATACTCTCCTTCTTGTTAAAAGAAGAAGTCATTACATTAAAATCATTTACAACAATATCATGAAAAGAAGCAGCATTACGGAAAGACTCCTTTGTCCGCGTACTATCCTCAAGAAAAAGCAAATAAACATTCATACCCCTGTCAACAATCCTAAAATCGGACAAATCCTCTCCACTCTCAAAACGCCTCTTAAACTCCATAGCCTTGGAATACATATAAAACTGCTCATCTCTGCTCAAATCACGCACAGTAGCTACTGTCCTGCCCTTAAACGGATGAGGACTCATATACACCCCCTGTAAAAGTCACACAAATACAGTATGCCTTAACACACAACATAGGTCAAGTTAAATATCCCGATAATACCGAACGGCGAATCCGCAGATAACAAGTAAACAGCAACGGATTCGCCTGCCTTCGGCAAATAAATAAAGAAAACAGAAGCATTCACTAGCCTTGCAACAAAAGAGACAACACTATAAAATCAGCAAAAATGGCAAAAAACAAAAAGACAGCAGAACAAGAATTTTATACATATTACAGAGAACTATACCACCAGCGCTGGGAAAAATTAGAAAGCGCAATAAAAACACTGGAGAACTACTATCCTATAAAAATAGGGAAAAAAGAATATTACATTGACAAAGCATCGGCATACCCTGTGATAGCACTCAACATACAACAGGGAAACAACATTCTGGACATGTGCGCAGCACCTGGAGGGAAAACACTGCTCATAGCAGAAAGACTTAACGGAACAGGAACTCTGACCGCTAACGAAAAATCCCCCGCAAGAAAAGCAAGACTAGACAAAGTACTATCAGAACACCTCCCGGAAGAACTAAGGAAAAACATACACACAACATGCAGAGACGCAGAAAAATGGGGATTATATCAACAAAACACATATGACAGAATACTTGTGGACGTACCATGCTCATCGGAAGCCCACCTCATAAAGAATCCTAAAGAACTAAAGAAATGGACAAAGAGTCGAAGTAAAAACCTTGCAATAAAACAATACGCAATACTATCATCAGCATTTATGGCACTTGCAAAAGGCGGATACATAGTCTACTCTACATGTGCACTCTCACCATTGGAAAACGACAAAACAATAGAAAAACTAATAAAAAAACACGGAAAAAAACTCAGAATATTGGAGCTGCAGAATACAACAGACATACCAAAACAGATAAAACTGCAACTCATAGAAAAAACAGAATACGGATATCACATACTCCCTGATAAAAACAAAGGAGCAGGACCAATATATTTTTGCATAATAGAAAAGACAGAAGAGACACAGGCACCTGCAAAAAAAAGATAAAATACGTACACTTATATAAAACACAGGAGAAACAATGACAACAACACTTGTTATAACAGCGATTCTTGCTCTGGCACCCATATCAGAACTTAGAGGAGCAATCCCTTTTGCCATAGCACGAGGAATAACACCATGGACAGCATACATATACTGCGTTCTACTAAACTCCCTAGTTGCACCTATAACATTTATATTCTTATCTACAATACACAAACTAATGCTAAAACTGACCTTCTATAAAAACTTTGCAGAAAAAACACTGGAAAAAGCAAGAAAAAAACTTGCCCCAAAAGTAGAAAAATACGGAATGTGGGGAATAATGATATTTGTAGCAATACCCCTGCCAATAACAGGTGCATACACAGGCACACTAGGTGCTTGGGTACTGGGAATACCATTAAAAAAAACAATTCCTGCAACCACATTAGGAGTAACAATATCAGGAATAATAGTTACAGCAGTAACACTGAGCGGAATAGAAATCTTACAAATCTTTATAAAAAAATAGCATATGATAGACTATAAAAAAGAACTCAACCCAGAACAATATCAGGCAGTAACAACAATACAGGGCCCCGTACTCATAATAGCAGGTGCGGGAAGCGGGAAAACAAGAGTCATAACATACAGAATATCATACATGCTAGACTCCCACATACCGCAGAAAAACATACTTGCACTTACCTTTACCAACAAAGCCGCAAAAGAAATGTGGGAGAGAGTTAGACAACTTACGGGGAAAAAACTTACAAACCTCACAGTAAGCACGTTTCACAGCTTTGGTGCGCAAATACTGAGAGAAAAAATACATCATCTGGGATACAGACCCAATTTTAGCATATACGACACTCAAGACCAGACAGAACTCATAAAACAGTGTGCAAAAGAAACCAACCTGCATCCTGAGCTATTAAACATAGGCCTTATAAAAAATATAATATCAGGCATAAAAACAGACCGCATACAGTGGACAGAAGAAAACGAAGTATATCAACAAGTGTTTCTGGAGTATCAGGCACATCTCAAAGCATACCATGCCGTAGACTTTGATGACCTAATAGTACTACCCAACAAACTTTTTTCGGAACAACCCAATATACTGGAAGAATACAGAAACAGGTACAAATACATAATGATAGATGAGTTCCAGGATACATCAATTCTACAATACAACTTTATAAAACAGCTAGCAGAAAAGAACAGAAACATCTGTGTCGTAGGAGATGATGACCAATCGATATACTCATGGAGGGGAGCCAACTATCAAAACATAATGCTCTTTGAAAAAGACTTTCCCGAAAGAGTAGAAATAAAACTAGAACAAAACTACAGATCAGTACAGACAATATTGGAAGCAGCAAACCACCTTATATCACATAACACCAACAGGAAAGACAAAAAACTCTGGACAGGAAAAGAAGACAATAATAAAATTCAGCTGATATTTGTGGATGACGAAAAAAAAGAAGCCGAGTTTATAGCAGAACACATAAGAACAATAGTATTAAAAGAACGAGCAGCATATCATCAGATAGGTGTTCTTGTAAGAACCAACAACCTCATGGCAACACTTGAGAACACACTTCTTCAGAACAACGTACCCTATAAACTATCCGGTGGTAAAAGTTTTTTTGAAAGAAAAGAAGTAAAGGACATAATAGCATATTTGAGAGCTATATTAAATCCGGATGATGATATAAGCATCCTGAGAATAATAAACACACCAAAACGTGGTATTGGAAGACAAACCATACAACACATAGGAGACATCGCAACAGAACAAGGAATTTCCATATATTCCGCAATAAGTTCCATACGATATGCAGAGGACAGCCCGGTATCTAACACCATAAAGAAAACACTTGATGAGTTTATGGCAATAATAGAAGATTATAACTACAGACTCAACAATACAGGCTCAATTGCAGAAACAATAAGAGAACTCATAGATGACATCAATTATTTTGAATATTTACTGGGAGAATACAGAGACAACGATAACATAGCCAGATATAAATACCAGAACATAATGCTCTTTACAGACCTGATAGAACGCTGGGAAAAAGACCCAGACAATCTCAATCCAAACCTGTGGTCATATCTTACCAAGATTAGCCTCTCAAGCAGAGAGGATAATACAGAAGAATCCGAGAAAGGCAAGGTCAACCTGATGACAATCCATGCTGCAAAAGGCCTGGAATTTGACCATGTTTTTCTTGCCGGAGTAGAAGATGGCATAATACCACATCAGAGAGCAATAGAAGACGATCCTTCAAACATAGAAGAAGAAAGAAGATTGTTTTATGTTGCAATCACACGTGCAAAACAAAAACTGTACCTGACAACCTGTAAAAAAAGAAAAATAATGAGAGAAGAAAAAGAGCAAACGCCATCTCCATTTCTGGAAGAAATGCCTCAACACCTTATAACAAGCGAAGAACCATCACAAGAAATGACAGAAGAAGAAGTTGACAAGCTGTTTGCAGACCTTAAGAAAAGATTTTCTGAGTAATAAAACTGACTTTTATTTATCTCTTTCTCTTACGGATTTCATTTTTTTTCTTATCTTTTTATCGTTATACATACTGGAATCAGCAGCCTTCACAAGGCTGTCAAGATCCATATCATCCTCTGGTCTGCATATTGCTATTCCGGCGCTTACTTCCACAGGGATATGAAAACCTCTTTTTGCAGATTCCTTATGCAATTCTACTCTCAGAGTATTTATCTTGGAATCCGTTTTTGACATATCCCTTCCAACAGTCATAATAATAAATTCATCTCCCCCAAATCTGGCAATAAAATCAGAATCTCTAAAAACCCTCTGTAAAACGCCAGCAATAAGTTTTAAAGCCCTGTCCCCTTCTGAATGTCCATAAGTATCATTTATTACCTTGAGATTATCCATATCCATAAAAAATATGGAGAGGATTTCTCCTCTTCTTCTTGCAATTCTTCTCTGTGCATTAAAATGTATCTCAAAACCTCGTCGATTTAATAGCCCTGTAAGCGGATCTTCTATCGCAAGCTCCTGTATTTTTTTATAGAGAGAAAATCTCTGTATAGAATACCTTATTGTTTTTACAAGCTCTCCGGAAGTAAACTTACCCTTTACAAGATAATCTTGAGCACCTGCCCTCACTGCATCATCTCCTGTATTGTCGTCATCAAAACCAGTCATAACAATAACAGGGATATTAGGAAATCCTTCTATAATAGTTTTAAGCCCTGCCAATCCGGATGCATCAGGAAGATTTAAGTCAAGGATTATCACATCAGGATTCTTCTCCAGTATTAGAGCTTCTCCCTCTTCTATACTGCTGGCATTATAAAGCCTTGACTTAAAAGAAGGTTCTCGCTCGAGAAGTTTTTTTATAAGAATAATATCCTCGTCATCATCTTCTATATATAATATTTTTATCCTCTCTAATAACATACAAGCCTCATAACGCTACTGTTTATACTGTTTTTCTTTATTATATTATTCAAGGCAACTCCACAATCTCAAACCAGTAATTACTAAGATTTATTACTATCTCTACAAGTGAGGAAAAAGAAATCGGCTTTTTTATAAAAGAATTAACCCCCAGATCATAAGTACGCAGTATATCCTCCTCAGCTTTGGAAGTTGTAAGGACAACAACAGGAATACGCTTGAGATTAGCATCCTTCTTAATTATCTCCAATGCCTCTCTTCCGTCAAGTCTGGGCATATTAAGATCAAGAAGTATAAGTCCAGGTTTTTTTTTGCCTTTAAGATGCTCATACCTACCCTCACACCTTAAATATTCAAGCAACTCCTCACCATCACGTACTATATCTATAGGATTTGCAACTCGAGCTTTTTCCAAAGCCTTTTGCATAAGAAGTATATCCTCTTCATCATCATCGGCATAAACAATTCTGACAAGTTCCTCTTTCATAAAATCTCCCTTTAACTAATTTATTTTAAAAGGCAAATAAATGGAAAAAGTGGTTCCTCTACCTTCTTTGCTGATGACATCAATATAGCCGTTATGCCTTTCGACTATACGTTTACATACCGCAAGACCTATACCGGTTCCAGACTTATCCGATTTACTGCTCAACCTCTGAAAAATCTTAAAAATCCTATCTTTATATTTTTCGTCAAAGCCCATGCCATTATCAGAAAAATCAATCCTGAGCATATTTTTATCTTCCGAATTAGAGGTCTTTATTGTTATTACCGGATTTTTCTCAGGATTCTTGTATCTAATAGAATTGGCAATCAGATTCTGAAAAAGCTGCCTTAGTTGAGAAGGATCGGCTTCTATGACAGGCAACTCTTCTTCTACTGTTATGATAGCATTGGACTCTTTTATAAGCATAGAGAGGCTGTCCTGTACATCTGCCAAAATATCCATAAGATTGACAGCAACAAAATCTCCCCCTCGAGTGGTTATTCTAGAATATACGAGAAGATCCTCTATAAGAGTTTGCATCCTGTCCGTTGCGGATACTATTCTGTCAAGATAGAACTTTGCATCGTCTGGAAGCTTATCTCCGGCTTCCTCTACAAGGAGATCTGCAAAAGCGCTCACCTTTCTAAGAGGTTCTCTTAGATCATGAGAAGCAATATAGGCAAAGTACTCAAGGTCCTTATTGGAAGATTCTGCCATTCTTAGAGCGCTTTTAAGACGATTTTCTGTTTCCTTTCTGTAAGAGATATCTTCAAAAACAGCTCCTACCAATGCTTCATTGACAGGAAAGACAGAAATCTTTAGCCATTTATTTATCTTATCATAATATACCTCAGCATAAACAGCAGTCTGTCCTTCCCTAACCTCATGCAACAACCTGTAAAACTCTTTGAGCTCTCTTAGAGCACCTATTTCTCTATCCTTTATATCTATTCTTAGACTGTTTCTATCCTCAGAAGAAAACAGCTTGACAAAAGCACGATTATACCCTAGAAGCTCATCTCCTTCCTCTGAGGTTCTTATAAAAATGATAGCTTCATTAAGATGCTCAAAAATCTTCTTGGAAAACTGCCAGACTGTAGCGTTATTGATTTTACCGACACCGGAACTAGAAAGAACATCAATAACAGAATCAACGGCATCGGCAAGATCCTTATAATAGGGAGAAACTTCTCCACATCTGTAGCCAAACTCTCCTCTAGCTGCCATTGTGAGGACTTCTATTATTCTTTCTAGATCTTTTTTCTCGCATATATTTTCCATACTAATATAAGTTTAATAGATAGAAGAAAAAAATCAAATGTATACAAAGAATATTGACAATACATAACAAAATACCACATCATCGTGAAGATGATTTTTACACCTGTTATTTATATAGAAAATAAAAGATATACCTTAAAAAGTGGAGTAAGAAATATATGGGATTATGCTACTTTTAATAACAAAAAAATTGAAATTCATAACCTTTCTTGCAGCGGATGCAAGAAAGTAAGCGCTGCAATACTTATAGACCCGCAGGGTAGAATCCTAATAGCAAGAAGAAACTACGGAAAACATAAAGGAGTGTGGGAATTTCCCGGCGGAAAGCTAGAAGGAAAAGAAAATCCAGATATTGCCATAATAAGAGAGATAAAAGAAGAACTTGATATAGATGCAAACTATCCGCTTCTTTTTGATATAAGCATGCAGGGAAAAATCGTTTTATATTCTTTTTTTTTAAAACTGACAAAAAAAGATATTTCTAGCACGGATCATGATAAAACAAAACTGCTTTATCCCCATGAAATCTATAGATACCCTCTATTGGAACTGGACAAAAAAGTAACAGACCATATTATGGAAATCATAAAAGAAGGATATGATATAAAATGGAAACATGCCGAAGACCGGACTTGAACCGGTACGGTCCTTACGGACCAGGGGATTTTAAGTCCCCTGTGTCTACCAATTCCACCACTTCGGCATGTGTTATTTACTATACATACTTGACTTGAGTAAGTCAAGATAAAGGAGCAGATATGCTTATAGACTCACATTTCCATCCTGTTATCATGCAAGAAAAAGGATTAAATATGACAGCTATTTTCTCTGAGATGCAAAGGATGGATACAAAATATGCTATTGCCATTGCCACACATCCAACAGAAATACAAATTATAAAAAACATATGTAATACTCAACCATATATCTACTATGCAAGCGGGATATACCCGTCATTCTGTACGGAAAACTATGATATTATATTGGAAGAACTAGAAAACCAGCTATCAACAGAAAAAATCCTGGCCATTGGAGAAATAGGACTGGACTATTATCATAACTACGGAACAAAAGAAAAACAAAAAAAACTGTTTAAAAAGCAGCTTCTGCTGGCAGAAAAACATAGAAAGCCTGTAATATTACACATACGGGATTCCTTTGAAGATGTATTTATCTGCCTCAAAGAGGCAAAATTATCATCCGGGGGGATTGCCCACTGTTTTTCCGGCAATTATAAACAAGCAAAGACTCTTCTTGATATGGGTTTTTACATATCCTTTGCAGGAAACATAACCTATAAAAATAATACATATCTTACGGATGTGTTAAAGAAAATACCCCAAGACAGAATACTTATAGAAACAGACTCGCCTTTTCTTTCTCCCCTGCCCGTGAGGGGGAAACCAAACACCCCGTTAAATACAGCTTATATAATGGATTTTATATCTGATAAGCTAAAGATAAAAAGGACTTCTATTGAAACACAAATAATAAATAATTTTAAAACGCTATTCAAACTATAATAAAAAAGGGCTGCCAACGCAGCCCTGTAACAATCCAATCACCAATTATCAGCCATGTCATCCTCATCCCTTACTTCTATTGGGAAGAGATCTGTAATAGCCCGTAAATCATCAAAATATACATAATATCTTCCGTAAGTCTCCATCATATCAGCTTCTATTATAAAGCCCTTGATTCTTATCCCTGACTTTTGGCCATAGTGAGAATCCTGCTGTACAAGTGTTGTGGGCAAAGGAACAGTAAGGCGTTTCCAGCCAGTAAAATTAAGCTTACCCATCGTAAGGATAGCAGTATTGCCAAAGGCATCCTCAAGCCAAACCTTAAGAACATGATTAAAGTTTCTTCCTATTACCCATACAGAGAGAGTCTTAACGATACCCTCAACAGCTATGGGTCTGGACGGCTTTATAAGAATCTCTGCAGGACCTCTATGAAAGAAAGAGGCCTTTACACCAAGAACAAACTTATCAGGCTCCGAAATACCAGCGTCTTGCTCTGCCTGGATAGGCTGCTTGTCCTTGGGAGCGCCCTCAAACCTACGCATAGATACAAGCCCCTGGTCTAGAGGCATATAAACAGACCAGAACCCCGGATTCTCAAACTTATCAACAGAAATCTCCTGCAGCTTCTGCTGAGCAGTATCAGTACCAAGCTTGCTGGGATCAATCCCGTCAAGATTTTGAGCAAAAACAGGTATCACAAAACAAACAATAGCAAAAACTATGATTAATCTCTTCATCGTCTATCTCCTTATTTTCCCGGAGCCGGTGCATTCTGCCAGAGCTCCTTAACCTTATCAGGATTACCAAGAAGCTCACCGTCAAAACCGGACTCATAAAGGTCTGTAAGAATCTTTATATGATCGATGTACACATAAAAATCATCGACCTTTTCCTCGGGAGTAGTCCATATAACCAGCTTTAACAGGGAAAGCTGTTTGAGAGCAGGAACATACTGCACAGCCTGCTGAATATATCCCGGGAAAATAACCCTCAGATTCTTCCAACCCTTAAACTTGATAGACCCAAAATCGAGCACATGTACCCTTCCGGTGTAATCCTGGATATGAGCCTCAAGAGTATAATTATGATTGGAACCCCATACCCATAGATCCAACTGCTGAACTCTGCCAGGCAAAGTTATGGGAGAAGGAACAAACTGGCCATTCTCCTCTTTTACGGGAACAAGCTCGACATAATTATATCCCTTAAGATCAAACTTACCGTGCACACCCAGAGCCCTGAGAGTCTTCCCCTCCGGGGTATCTAACATCTTTGCCAGTTCTTCCGGAACAGTCTCTACAAAAGCAATCTGAGGATACTCAATAGTCCCCTGATCGGTCTCCTCAACAGTGGCATACTTACTACCAATTGCTATCCAGGCATGAGAATTGGGCTCCTGCCCGGTAGGATCATCAAAAGTCTCAATCACTCGTGCCTGAAGATTCTCTGTAATCTCGTCAGCCGCAACTCCCGCAATAAAAACCAGGAGAAGCAACATCATAATGGAGAGGTAAATCCCTCGTTTCATCCTTATGCTCCTTTTGCCAACGCTTATACTAGTTGAATTATATTTCTATCAATTTCCTTTGTCAAATACTTTTCCTTATCTTTACGGCAAATTTGGAAAATATGAGAAAATACGCAAAAAAATAATACCGAACGGCTTTCCCGCACACAAAGAAGCACAAAAAGACTGGTACGGGAAAGCCTGCCTTCGGCATATAAAGAGGAAACCCACCTGTCATGTTTGCTACTGCAAAAAGCAGCACGGGAAGAGCACAGCGAATCCCGTGCGTTCGGTATAAAATATAAAAAAACTAAGAAGAGATTTATATACAGTACTGTATAATCAAGAATAAAGACTTGGAGTCGGGCTGGCGGGATTTGAACCCGCGGCCTCTTGGTCCCGAACCAAGCGCGCTAGCCTCTGCGCTACAGCCCGATAAAAAAAAATCCCCCCATCTGGGGGGTCGGGAGCGACGGGACTTGAACCCGCGATCTCCGGCTTGACAGGCCGGCGCGATAACCAGCTTCGCTACGCCCCCTTAAGTTGAGCGTAATATAAACTATAATGTAAAACATGTCAATATAAAGCGGATTTTTTTTATGACAACTTGACAAACAGAGATAAAAGAACGATAATATTGTTATCGTTAACAAAAAGATACAGGAGTTACCATGACAAATTTGGTAAAAGGCAAATTTTGTAAAATTAATAACAAAGAATACTACGTGATAGAAAATTATAAGAACATGCAGCCTTTTTTTATGGCGTTGGCTTCCAGTAGCGACGTATGGTGCTTTTTGTCTACAGAAGGCGGACTTACTGCAGGTAGAAAAAACGCAGATAATGCGATTTTTCCATATTATACAGAAGATAAAATACGGGATAATAGTGAGAATACAGGCAGCATAACAGTCATACGGGATATTGAGTCAAAAAGGATATGGATGCCTTTTTCCTTAAGATATAACGATATATATAATTTGAGTTACAACTTGTACAAGGCTGCGGATAACACGGCAATATATTTTGAAACAATAAATCATGACCTTGAGCTTTCTTTTATGTACGGCTATACAAGCAGTGCAAAATATGGTTTTGTCAAACACAGCATTATACGGAACACAAGTAAAGGAAAACAAAGAGATATAGAAATTCTGGACGGACTGCAAAATATTCTTCCCGCAGGCGCAACTTCTCAAGTGCAGAATGAGTTTAGCTGTCTTCTTGATGCATATAAAAAATCAGAACTTGAGAGTCCTTATCTTGGTATATACTGCCTGAGCTCCATACTAACTGACAGAGCAGAACCTAGCGAAGCCCTTTTTGCTACAACCTGTTTTACCACACTTAAGCCAGAGCTGATTCTGTTGTCATCTGATAAGGTAGAAAATTTTATACAGGACAGTTCTATTACAGAAGAAACAGATATAAGAGGAAAACGCTGTGCATATATTGCAAAGAAACGCATAAGTCTTGAAGAAAGCAGCGAATGGTACTTTGCTCTGGATATCAATATGACCCACAGCAAAATAGTAACACTCCTAGAAGAGTTGGAAGATATTAGTTCAACAGAAGAAAAGCTCAAAGAGGATATAAAATCCACAGCAGACGAGCTTGTGCATATAGTAGCAATGGCAGACGGTATACAGATAGGAGAGGATAAAAAAGCAACAAGCCATCACTATGCAAACACGCTATACAATGTAATGAGAGGCGGAATATTTATGGATGGCTATGACATAGATAAAGACGACTTTAGCCACTATGTAGCAATTCATAATAAAAAAGAATATTCCATACACAAGGAGTTTCTTGCAGACCTGCCGCAAAGGATGAGCAGAACAGAACTCATAGATCGTATAAAAAATCTTAACAGCAAGGTTATGACAAGACTTGCTTCAAGCTATCTCCCTCTGTCTTTTAGCAGAAGGCATGGAGATCCATCAAGACCATGGAACAGATTTTCCATAGAGATCAAGGATAAAAACGGCAAACAGATAAAAAACTACCAGGGAAACTGGCGTGACATTTTTCAGAACTGGGAAGCACTTTCTCTATCATATCCAGAATATTTGGAGGCATTTATACACACATTTCTCAATGCTACAACAGCGGATGGGTATAACCCCTACAGAATAAGTTATGATGGCATAGACTGGGAAGTTCCTGAGCAGGACAATCCCTGGGCAAATATTGGATACTGGGGAGACCATCAGATAATATATCTCCTAAAACTTCTGGAATGGTATGACAAATACAATCCCGGAAAGCTCTCAACAATGCTCAATCAAAAACTATTTACTCACGCCAATGTACCCTACAGGATAAAACCCTATGCAGAAATATTAAAAAATCCTCAGGACACTATTGTTTTTGACTGGGATGTACAGAAAAAAACCATCCAAAAACAGCAAGAACTTGGAAGCGACGGAAGGCTTATACTTGACGAAACAGGAGAGCCAGTCACTACAAGCCTAGCAGAAAAACTTCTCATCTTGGCTCTTACAAAGCTAGCCAACCTTATCCCTGGCGGCGGTATATGGATGAACACGCAGCGTCCAGAATGGAACGACGCAAACAACGCACTTGTAGGAGCAGGAATATCCGTTGTAACTCTGGCATATCTAAGAAGATACCTGGTATTTTTAAAGAAAATATTTGCAGATACAAAAACAGAGTATAAGGTGTCATACGAGCTTGCGGTATTTATTAACAGGATAAAAGAAATATTTGGCACATATGATCCCGTAACAACGCAGGCAGAAAAAGAAAGAGCCCTTTTTATGCAGTTTGCAGGGACAGCAGGAGAAGCTTACAGAGAAAGCATATACAACGGCCTATCTGGCCAAAACAGTCTTGCAAAAACAACAGAAATACTAGAACTAATAGACAAAGCCCTGGAACATGTGGAATACAGCCTCAAAGTAAACAAGAGAGAAGACGGACTATACCATTCATATAATTTGCTTATAACAGAAAAAGATAGCGCAAGAATCAGACATCTCTACCCTATGTTAGAAGGACAAGTTGCAATACTTTCTTCCGGCATGTTAAGTCCCCAAGAGAGTATAGAAGTGCTGGAATCACTCAGAAACAGTGCACTTTTTAGAGAAGACCAGCACTCATACATGTTGTACCCAGATAGAGATCTACCGCGATTTATGCAGAAGAACAAACTCTCTCTAGAAGAAGCAAAAAAGATTCCAATCATAGAAAAGATGTTTGCCAACAATGACTACAGACTCATAGAACCGGACAAAAAAGGCTACGCTCATTTTAACCCAGAATTTAGAAACAGAGAATGTCTGGAAAAAACCTTTAAAGAAATACTGCGGGAAGAAACATACTCTGCTTACGCACAAGATCTGGAAATGCTAGAAAAACTATATGAGCAAACATTTGACCACAAATCATTTACAGGACGCTCAGGCACTTTTTTTGCATACGAAGGGCTTGGTAGCATATACTGGCATATGGTATCAAAACTCCTTTTGGCAGTACAGGAAAATATAGAAAAAGCAGAAGGCACAACAAGAAAAAAACTTGCGGATATCTATCACGACATAAGAGCAGGACTGGGCTTTTCAAAAGACCCGCAGACATATGGAGCCTTTCCAACAGAACCTTACTCACACACACCGGCACACAAAGGAGCACAACAACCAGGAATGACAGGGCAGGTAAAAGAAGAGCTTTTAACACGAGCAGGAGAACTCGGTATAAAGATAGAGAACAGACAGCTAACATTCTCCCCTTATTTGCTCCCTGCAAAAGAATTGCTCACAAAAGAAAAAAGCACTAGCATAATCTGTAACCAAGGAAGACTAACGATAAACATCCCAGAAGGAGGATTTGCCTTTACAATCTGCGGCACCCCTGTAATCTACTCGACAGGAGATATCCCGGCAATAACAATAGAATATGCGGATGGCAAGAAGACAATAATTGCAGGGACAACATTGGACACGGAAACAAGCAGTAAAATATTTATGCGAACAAATAGCATAAAAACAATTACATGCACGATACAGAAAGAAAAACTTTATCAATAAATTATACCGAACGGAGGGAGCGCATCACTTATACAGAGTAGTAAAAATTGCGCTCACTCCTGCCTGCGGCATTATGGTTGCCAAAAAAACTATGATAGATATGTGGTCAAAGCATGCTCTGCGAAATCCTTGATATCAGATACCACAGAGATATTCTCTGGATGGTACCATCTTACATCCCCAAAACGCTTAAAAAAAGTGAGCTGTCGTTTTGCAAAATGCCGAGTATTCTTCTTGATTTCTTCTTTTATAAAATCCAGGGGAGCACCTTTATTAATAAAAAACTCCCTGTATCCTATAGCCTTAAGAGCGGGGGAATCAGCTGTATAACCTTCTCTGGCAAGGGCTTCTACCTCTTCTGCCAGCCCGGATACAAACATATTATCCACCCTCAGGTTTATCCTCTGATACAACTCTTCTCTGGGACGCATAAGCCCCAAAACATAAAAAGAATATTGGGAACGTCTCTCTCCGCACACTCCAAAAGAAGAAAGCTTTTTTCCTGTCTGCTCGATAACCTCAAGAGCCCTGGATATTCTATAAACATCATTTTTTCCAATCTTTTCCGCAGCCTGTCTATCAATATCAAAAAGTTTTTCCCAAGCTAATTGTGCTCCATGTTCTTCTATAAAACGCTTTACCCTCTCTCTTACTGTAGGACTTGCCGTAGGTGTCTCCGGAAGACCATATATAAAATGACGCAAATAATAGGCAGTTCCTCCGGCAACAATAGGTATTTTGCCTCTTGCTGCAATTTCTTTGGCACAGTCGTCTGCAAGCTGCACAAAATTGCCTACCGTATATTGCTCATCCGGGAAAAGTATGTCTATGAGATGATGCTTGAGCTTTTTTTGCTCTGATAAAGAAGGCTTTGCGGTACCTATGTCCAAGCCTTTATAGACTTGGTATGCATCCGCACTTATTATTTCTGCTATATCATAAAGATTATCGATAAGAAGGGATGTCTTTCCTACACCGGTCGGGCCAAGAATGACCACGACCGGTATTGGCTTGTTATTTTTCTTCAAGCTGGAACTGTACTTCCTTGGTTAATACTTGTTTTAAACTGAGAGAAACTATCTTGGAACCAACTTCTTCTACTTCTTTGCCTTTAAGGGATGCTAGCTGAGAAGCTCTTTTTATCGCGGCAACGCTAAGCTCATAAGCATTGCCTTTATAATCTATAAGCTCTGACAATGGTATTATCATGTTATTACCTCTCCTATTGTGTGTTAGAATAACAAAAATGTGTCTTGCTGTAAATATGCTTATGTATGTTGAGTGCTGTCAAAGCTGATTATTATGCTTTTCTTCTGCCGGAGGCAGCGCAGCCTGCAACAGCGGGCTGCGCGTTCGGTATAAAAATGTTTTCAGACTTTCCAGCGTTTTTTTGCTTCTTGTGTAATGATGTCTTTTATCATTTTGGGTGTCATGTTCTCGGTGTCTATTATGATGTCCGCTACTTCTTGGTATTTTTCTATGTCTATACCGTACAGTTCTTTGTATCTTTTGCTATCGGATATATCGCGTTGCTTTGTTCTGTTAAACACGTCCTTAAAGTCTCCACCTTCTCTTTTGCGGATTCTCTGTGCACGTACCTCGGGGGAAGCATAGAGATATACTTTTAGGGCTTCTTTTGGAGCAAGCCATATCGCCAGTCTTGAGCCCAGTACGCAGTTTCCCTCCTCAAGAAAGTCTTTTTGCTTGTTGTCAAGGTAAATGTCCCAATCAAAGCTTTTGTTAGCTTCTTCCATTATTTGTTCAAGTGTTACGCCTTTTTCTGCTGCAATGTTCCTAAATGTATAGTTTATCCACTTGAGGGATAGTTCTTCTGCTACTAGTCTGCTCACAGTGGAGTTACCACAGCCGCTTTTCCCTGATATCGCTATTATCATATCTTCCTCCGCTATTCTATGTTTCTGAGCTGTTCTCTTATGTTTTCAACTGCGTCTTTCATGTCGACAACTTTCTGGCTTATTTCTACTATTGTGCTTTTTGAGCCTATTGTGTTTATTTCTCTGTTCATCTCCTGGCAAAGAAAATCAAGCTTTTTACCCACCGGGATGTCTGAATCCGCCAGTTCTTTAAAAAGTTTTATGTGTGCCTCAAGCCTGGATATTTCTTCGTTTACAGAATACTTGGTAAGGAGCACGGCCAATTCCGCAAGCATCCTCTGTTCGTCCACAGCACCGGATAAAAGCTCCTGCATTCTTATAGTAAGCTGCTCTTTAAACATGGCTTCCAGCTCTGCTGCTCTTGTTTTTATATTTGCAAGTCCGTCTTCTACATGAGTAAGCTGAGATAGTATATCTCCTTTTGTGGCTTTTCCCTCCCTTTCCTTGGTTTCTATAAAGTCATACATGGCCTTATCGAGAACAGGCGTAAGGAAATCCATAAACTCATCTGGTGACAGATCTTTTTCTGTCTTGAGAAAGCCACCTACGGTAATAAGATTGTCAAGAGTTATTTTACCAGAAAGCTTTCTCTTCTTTTTTATCTGATAAAAGGCAGAAAGATAGGCATCCAGAAGCTCATAATCCACATTAACGTTTATTTTTTCTTCCAATTCTTTTACTCTTATATAAACTTCTACCTTTCCTCTTTGTATTCTAGTGCTGACAAGTTTCCTTACCTCCGGCTCTATCATACTAAAATAGGAGGGAAGTCCTACAAAAAGCTCCATAAAGCGGTTGTTATAGCCTTTTATTTCTACAGAGACATTCCACCTGTTATTGGCTGCTTCTTTATATGCATAGCCTGTCATGCTTCTCATATATTTTTGTCCTCCAAGTTAGAATAATACTTGTAAAGTTCTCTTCCTAAAATCCAGTTGTTTCCTGCACCCATAGTGATAAAAACATCCCCTGGTTTCAAAAGCTCCCTGCAAAGTCCCATGGCATCCATAACCTCATGCGAGTAATAAACAGCATCCTGTCTTTCTTTTACTCTCTCATACAGGTCTTTTCCTGTTATGTCTCCGGATTTTTCCCTGGCCGAGGCATATATCTTATGAAGTATGACAATATCTGCGTCAGTAAAGGATGCAGCAAAGTCATCAAGCAGTGCCTTTGTCCTGGAATAAGTATGGGACATAAAATCAACGACAATTCTTCTGCCGGGATAAAAAGAACGATAACCTGCAATTGTAGAGCGTATTGCAGTGGGATGATGGCCATAGTCATCAATAAACAGAATTCCCCCAGTTTCCCCTACAACCTCGCTTCTTCTCCTGGTTCCGGAAAAAGCAAGAAAAGCTGCAGAAAGCTTGTCGTAGTAGTCTTCTATAAAGCTGTCAAAAGACTCAGAAAACCCAGCCTTGACAGCAAGGACACTGATAAGCGCAAGGGCACCAACAGCATTCTCAATCATATGTTCACCTGGTACCTTTAGAGAAAAAGAAAATCTGTCATTGACAGAAAAACGCTGCATACCTGCAAGTTGTTCTGTGCCACTGATTCTAAAAGAAGCATCCCCAATTTTACCGTAGGAAATGAGATTTATATCTGTCCTACTACCAGAAATATGTTTTGCTACAGAACATGCTCCAGCATTATCCGCACAATAAATGAAAAAACCGTTCTCAGGCAATTTCATAGTATAATCTATAAAAGCGGATTCTATGTCCTTATAATCCTTAAAATAATCGAGATGATCAGGCTCAACGCTTGTAAGAAGAACACAGGAGGGAGAAAAGTGCATAAAGTGCCTTCTATACTCACATGTCTCTGCAATAAAAAAACTTGCCTTCTTTTTGTCAAAATGGATTGACGGAGAAGAAAGAACATTATAAGAAGGTCCTATAGTAGCCCGACCTCCCCATAGAGGCACTGCGCTGCCTGTAAGCGAGAGCGCAGGCAGTCCAATGGCATTGGCAAGAGTACCGGAAATAGCCGTAGTACTTGTTTTACCGTGTACGCCAGAAATACCACAAGAAAAAAAACCCTGAGAAAATGCGCCTAAGGCTTCAGGATAAGAGACAAGCGGTAGCCCTAATTGAGCTGCTCTAACAAGCTGAGGATGAGAAGACTTGTCGTATGCTGCGGAAAAAACAATACAGTCCCATGAAGAATCAATCCACTCAGAAGAAAAATCACGTATACAGACACCGAGAGATGACAGTATCTCATCTGTATAAAAGGGCTCATCCACATCGGAGCCCTCCACAAAGGCACCGGAAGATACACACAACTCCGCAAGAGCCGTCATTCCGGTACCCTTAATACCTACAAAAAAAAGTCTGGAAGAAGCAAGTGATGACGGTAAAAACAAATCCATGCAAAATATTAAAAAAAACAGAAAGCTATTTCAAGTAACACATAAAAATAAAAAATACAAAAACACCTTTCTCTGCACAGCAAAACAGGCAAGAAATCCACATATCATTTTCTGGCAAGACTTTTATGCCCAAAAAACAAAAAGGGGATGCTAAGGCATCCCCCTGTCATTTTGCAACTTATCCTGCAACAGCAGCCTCTGCCTCCTTGGCCTTCTTTATGATATCTTCTGCAATTCTTCCCGATACAGGCTCATAATGGTCAAATTCAAGCTCAAAAGCACCCGTGCCAGAAGTCATGGACTTTAGATCAATTGCATAGCGCAGCAGCTCTGCCTGAGGAACAAGGGCATCAATCTCCACAATACCTCCACCAAGAGGCTCCTGTCCAAGCACTCTGCCACGCCTACCGCTGAGATCAGAAAGAATATCACCCACATACTGTTCTTCTATAAAAACCTTAAGCTTCATAACAGGTTCAAGCAAAACACAAGCAGCCTTGGAAAGAGCCTCCTTGAGAGCCTCTTTTGCGGCAATCTTAAATGCCATCTCGGAAGAATCCACAGGATGCTCCTTACCATCAACAACCTTCGCCTCAAGGTCAACCACAGGATAACCGGCAAGTATACCGGACTCCATGCCTTCCTTAACCCCCTTCTCCACACCAGGAATATATCCCTTGGAAATGGCACCACCGTGAATCGCATTGACAAAATTAAAATTCTCACCACGCGGCAAAGGAGCAATTTCAAGTACAACCCTAGCATACTGACCATGTCCACCTGTTTGTTTTTTGTGCGTATACTCCGCAGAAGCAGGCTTGGTAAGAGTCTCTCTGTATGCAACCTGAGGTGTCCTTGTGTGGACATCTATTTTATACTTTTCTTTAATTTTATTGAGAATAATATTGATATGCAGCTCACCCATACCAGAAATAACAGTTTCCTTAGTCTCGGGATTATAGCGCATAACAAAGGTTTTATCCTCCTCAGCCTCTCTGTGCAACAACTCACCCAGCTTATCCTGCTCTTTTTTGGAACCAGCCTCTATCGCAAGAGAAAAAATAGGCTGTGGCAGAGCAAGAGGAACAAAGGTAAAATCGATTTCCTTTTGAGAAACAGTATCGTTGGTCTGAAGAGATTCCATCTTGGTAAGCACAGCTATATCTCCGGCTCCCAAGCTATCTGTCTCTGTAAGCTTCTTTCCTAGAGCGGTAAAAACCTTGGCAACTCTTTCTTTTTTATGTTCCCGTTGATTAAAAATCTCCATACCAGGAGCAATAGAACCTCTAACAATTTTTATATAAGACAGCTTACCGGAAAATTGATCATAAAAAGTCTTAAAAACATAACCACAAAAATCTCCCTCAGAAGAAATAGCAAGACTATCTTGCTCACCATTTTTTAAAATAGGCTCCTCAATAGAAAGAGGAGAAGGAGCAATTTCACTCAATACATTAAAAAGGTCATTGATACCGGAGTGATTGATTGCAGAGCCACACATAACAGGAACAAACTTATTATCCTTAAGTCCCTCCATAAGACCTCGCTTGGCCTCCTCCAGACTCAGTTCCCCCTCTTCAAAATACTTCTCTGTAAGCTCATCATCACCCTCGGCAGCAGCCTCAATCATTCTAAAATGAGCCTCCTCGGCCATATCCTTGTATTCTTCGGGTATATCAATCTCTTTTTCCTTACCATTCTCCATAACGTGTGCCCTCATGGTAAGAAGATTGATAACACCCTTAAAATCTGATGCCTCACCCATAGGAATAGTTACTGGGATAAATGTCTTTTTAAACCTATCCTCAAGCATCTCCATGGTATCTGCATAGCTTGCATTATCTATATCCATCTTATTGATAAAAATCATTCTAGGCATATTTCTTTTATCAAGGCGCCTCCAGAGCTTTATAGTCTCAATCTGCACCCCGGCTTTAGCACCCACAACAACAAGAGCACAATCAGCAGTTCTAAAAGAGGAAACAACCTCACCAATAAAATCTCCCGACCCCGGAGTATCAAAAATATTAACCTTATGCCCGTGCCACATAAAACTGCAAAGACTGGTCTTTATGGAAAAACCATTGGCAATCTCCTCAGGCAAAAAATCGCTAACAGTCTTGCCGGACTCAACAGTCTCCGGCCGGTCAATAATACCGGCAGACTTAAGAATATGTTCCATCAGCGTAGTCTTGCCAGTACCACCATGCCCTACAATAGCGATGTTTCGGATAATATCCGTTGTCGTTCCCATAGCGTGCTCCTTTCTTGGAGAAGAATCCCCGTTGATAATATCTTTATCTACTATAGGAGTGTAAACTAAGAGTTGTCAAGGAAAATATTTTTTTGGGAAAAGAATAAGAAATTATATCGAACGTCGGGATTGCACCATCCCAAGTAAAGCAAACATGCAATGAGCAATCCCTCCTGCCTGCGGCATAAGTACAAAACAAAGAATTTACTGTTAGGCTCCTGCCGTAGGCAGCATGATGGCGCAAAGCGCTATCATGCGTTCGGCATAAAGATGTTAGGATTCTGTATCCAGAACAAGATTAACACTTATATCTTTTTTCCAAGCCCCTTTATCCTTGGGCTCAAACTCTATTCTTTTTTTTATAAAAAACCTCACAGGGCTTGGAGGCTGTTTCATTATTACTATGCCAAAAGCACCATTACCCAGATAACAAAGCTCTTCATCTTTGCCAAGAGTCTCGGTCTGTTTGATCATATTTACAGCACACTCAAAGTGTATGGGCTCACCACTATCCTTATGCGCTATAGTAGTATAAACATCATATATCAACTCTCCGCAGACAGAACACGTAAGACTGGGTATTGTTTTTTTTGTATTACTAGTTTTGACCTCTTTGTCCCGATCATCCACTTTTTTTGAATCTAAAACAGCAAAGTTATCTTTATTGTTTTTAGTATCTCGCTTTTCGGACGTATTACCTCTGTACTTCTGATGCGATTTCCTTCTCCTGCTCATTTATAAAACCCCTGTGTTCTATAAGCTCGACAGTTATAACTGCAGCTATCCTGTCTATAGCCTGATTGAGATATCTCTCATCATCTATCATTTTTTTGAGATGTTCAATCCTCTTGGGGTCTATTTTCCTTGCTATACGTACCATCTTCTAATATCCCGTCAAAAGCTCCGACAAGGTGCTCCACTTTGCCGTGTCTTATAAAAATGACATCAAAACGCAAATCCACATCTTCCTCGGAAAGCCCCTCGCTGTAAAGATACTCAAGAGCAGTATAACATATCCGTCTCATTTTCCCGGACGATATGGATAGACAGAGACTATCTTTATCGTAAGCACTCCATGATTTAACCTCGACAAAGACAAAACAATCTCCATCCTTAGCTATAATATCGACCTCTCCGCGAGAACCTATAAAATTTCTTTTAAGAATTTTAAGCCCTTTTGACCTAAGATAGACTTCCGCAGCATCTTCTCCGCTGTTTCCAAGTTCTCTAGTACTCATGCAGGAAGCTTGGAGCGTATCTCGGAAGGCTCAACTACCTTAACTATAAAGACAGACTTACTTTTCTGCAGATTAAGAACAGGACCATTATTGGAAAGGAAATCCTTGCCATTCTCATCTATCAGTATTCTAAGCTCTGGTCTCAGCGGGGACTCGGTACTGGTATCTACAACAACACCCACAGCACCATTATTAAGAAGTACAATACTGCCAAGAGGATAAATACCCATTGTTTTTATAAACTCTTTTACAATATCCGGGTCAAAGCGCCTTCCGTTATCTCCTAGAATTGTTCTCATAGCAGAATAACCTGTAAGAGGACTTCTATAAGGCCTCTCGCTTATCATAGCCTGAAAAGCATCTGCTATTGATACTATGCGCGCATACTCAGATATGGAAGCAGACTCCAAATTACGAGGATAACCATTACCATCCCATCTCTCGTGATGCTGTAGAGCAACAAGTGCAACATCCTCAGAATAAGAAAGCTCATTTCTTATAATCCTGTAAGAATATACTGTATGAGCCTTCATCTGCTTGTACTCCACATCTGATAAAGAAGAATCTTTGCTCAATATTGTGCCAGGCACCCTATACATACCTACATCATGCAGAAGAGCTCCTGTAGCAAGTGCAATCTTTTTATGCCTTGGATAATCCATAGTATCTGCCAGAAGAAGAGAAATGAGAGCAATGCTTACAGCATTGGCAGGAAGGTCGTAAGACTGTATACCACTATAAAGTACAAAGTGTATAACATCACGCTTATATACATCTATAACCTTTACCAAAGAATCTACAACAGTATCAATTTCTTCTCTCTCTACACGTTCTATCTTGGCAATCTTATCAAATATCTTTGCAGTCTTTGCAATATTGCTTTTTAAAAGCTCATATATTTCCTTCTGAAAATCAGTCTGGAACGAAGAAATCATAAGCAAAATATCACTTGCATTCTCAGGATCAAGGATTTCTCCGTCAGAAAAAACCTCCGATATACCCCACTTTATAAGCTTCTCTATATCCTTCTTTTTTAGAGGGATATCCTTGGGAAGAAAAAGGTTTTTTTCATCAAGATAAACAGGCTGTGTAAATCTTATACCGGGTTTAAGCTCAGACACCTTTATCTCTCTCATAGCATATCCTTTTTACTTTTTTCATTTATAGTATATACAAAAGCAAAAATGCTGGCTACTGCCTCATACACCTCCTCGGGGATATAAGAACCAGGCTTAAAAAGCTCATAAGCCTTGTCAGCTATATCATCTGACACAAGCTCAACATTCTCTCTCTTTGCTATATCTATTATCTTTTCTGCAAGCATTCCTTTACCCTTTGCAATGACAAAAGGAGCAGGCATTGTTTTATCATAAGAAATAGCAACAGCAATATTTTTTTCTGCCATATCATACCCTTATATCAACAGATGCAAAGGCATCCATACTTATAAAAGCCCCATCTACAAAGGTATAAGCTTCCGATTCATAAAAAAAGGAGTCATAACCATTCTTCAGAAGCTGCTCTTTTAAAACCGAGAGCTCCTGCCCGTATCTCTCTAACACCATTTTCGGCAGACTTGCTTCTATTTTTTTTACAGGTTTTAAAAAAATAGCAAACAAAAACTGACCGGCCACTGTGTCTATATCTATTATATAGTATTCCAGACCTTTTTTCTTTACACAGGCCATCTTTGCAGGATTGTTGTCATTGGAAACTCTTATAGGCACAGTCCAAAATATATCATCTCCCAAGCTAAGACTGTTAAATACAGCAATAATATTCTCATTATTGGAGTTATCAAAAGCAGGGAAAGAGATTTCGTACTTAGATTTTGACCTTGCACCTGCGGAAGAAAAATATTTTTTTAACTTTGCAATCATATGCCTTATATTCTCTGTATCCTGAGACAAGCCTTTCTTCATAAACATTAGAATAGCATTGAGGTCAAACAAATCCATCCGTCCAGAATCAAAAAGCTCGTAAAGAATAGAAACAACAGAAGAAGAAAGATTAATTTCCGATTTGTTAATAAGTTTTAATAGTAAAGATAAAGAGTATCCTACCTTATTATCAGAAGCAGGAAAAGTATCAAGAAGCCTGAGAAGAAGAACATTCTCTTTTTGCTCTACAACAGCCTTATAGCACTCGCCTGCAGACAGCCTGATACCGCTTTTTACGGAAAGTTTTTTTCCAAAAAGGTTTATTATATATTTTCCATTCTTGTTATCGGATAAAACAGAAAAGGATACGACACTACCCTGCCGTATCCTTTTGTTATCAAATAGAAGTCTGAGTTCAGGTGTAAACCTGATTTGCATTTACTTGGACTTTCTCTCAAGTTTTTCCTTAACCTTTGTTGCTTTTTTACCAATACGATTTCTGAGATAGTAAAGTTTTGCCCTTCTTACAAGGCCCCTTCTTACAACCTCTATCTTCTGAATTCTGGGAGAATTTATAGGAAAAATTCTCTCAACACCCACACCA
This sequence comes from Spirochaetia bacterium 38H-sp, assembly GCA_039023545.1. Taxonomy (NCBI): domain Bacteria; kingdom Pseudomonadati; phylum Spirochaetota; class Spirochaetia; order Winmispirales; family Winmispiraceae; genus Rarispira; species Rarispira pelagica. The sequence goes on from JBCHKQ010000002.1 coordinate 206,416, forward strand.
TAGGAAATCTTACGCACAGTAAAAGTCTTTCTTACACCACCATTTCTCTTGGCTATGACAATACCTTCAAAAATCTGGATTCTCTCTGTCTCTCCCTCTATTATGCGGAAATGAACACGTACTGTATCACCAACATTAAAATTCTCTCTATCCTCTTTTATCTGTGCAGCTTCAATTGCCTGAATCTCTTTCATTTCTGCGTCCTCTCTCCTCTAAAATGTTTTCTAAAATAGCCTTCTCTTCTTCTGATAATGCCTTATTATGTAACAAATCCGGCCTTCTGTCCAGTGTCCTCTCAATACTTTTTCTTAATCTCCACTGTCTTATATTTTCGTGGTGTCCGGATAGCAGTACATCTGGTACAGGTACCCCTTTAAAAACAGCAGGTCTTGTGTAATGCGGGTACTCAAGCAACCCGGAAGAAAAGCTTTCTTCTCTTAGAGACTCATTGGTAATTACTCCGTCTATAAGACGTATAACAGCATCCACTATTACCAAAGCAGCCAGCTCACCTGCAGATAGAACATAATCGCCTATGCTATACTCTTTTATATCATAATAATCGATAATCCTCTGATCTAATCCTTCGTACCTTCCACAGAGGAAAACAAGCTCTTTTTCCTTGGAAAGCTCATAAGCAGTACTCTGATCAAAGGGTATTCCTGCAGGAGAAGGATATATGATGACAGGCGTTTTAAGGTTTTCTGTTACTTTCTCCAGAGCCAAAGAAACTGGCTCCGGCTTCAATACCATTCCTGCTCCACCTCCATAAGGCTCGTCATCACAAGTCCTATGTTTATCCAGAGCAAAATCCCTTATGTTTACAATATCCACGGAAAAAATATCTTTTTCTATGGCCTTTGCAGGTATTGAGTTGGTAAAATAAGGCCTTACTATCTCAGGAAAAAGAGTAAGAATATTTATCTTCATCATTCCAAAATCCAGGGAGCCTTAAGTTCAATAAGCTTATTTTCTATATTTATATTACCTATAAAATGGTCCTGAAAAGGTATTATAACCTTATCTCCAGAAAGCCTGACAACCTCCATAAGATTTGTATTAGAAGTCTCAATGACCGATGATACAGTTCCTATTATGGAGTTTGTATCTCCCTCCAGATAAATCTTACAGCCTATAAGATCAGCTATATAATACTCATTTTCTCTACAAGGAGCAGCTTTTTCCCTGGGAACAAGCACCTCATAACCCTTATACCTTAAGGCATCTTCCCTGGTATTTAGTCCCTCTAATTTTATTATTATTACAGGATGAATCCCGGAAACTTTTTCTATCTTAAAGATGTATTCCCTTTTACCACGACGGAGAGTGAGCTCCGTCAAACCGTAAAAATGCTCACTCTCCCCCGAAAAACTGCAGACTCGGATATTTCCTCTTACCCCGTGGGCAGATTTTACATATCCTATAGCCAGAAAATTATTCATATCCTCAGTCAAGGATTTCTAGAAGTATCCTCTTTCCGGTCTTTGTGGCTGCAGCATTAAGAATAGTTCTCACGGCCTTTGCAATGCGTCCGTGCTTACCTATTACTTTACCAACATCGTTAGGGTCCACTTTGAGTTCCAAAATAGTGGACTTTTCTCCCTCAATAAGAGTTACTTCCACACTGTCAGGATTATCCACAAGGGATTTTGCAATGTACGCTACGAGTTCCTTTTCCATGTTGTACTCCTATTTCACAAAGATGTTCTTCTTATTGAGAAGGCGCTTTACCGTATCAGAAGGCTGAGCACCATTCTCAAGCCATTTTTTAACCTTGTCTTCTTTTACGACAATCTGTTTCTCTTCGTCCTTTTCGATAGGGTGGTACAGCCCTACCTCATCGAGGACACGACCATCACGAGGGGTCTGAGAATCCGCTACTACTATACGATAGTAGGGACGCTTCTTGGTACCAAACCTCTTGAGTCTGATTCTTACACTCACTGGAATCCTCCTGGTAATATCTATCCCATCCACTGGGACATCATTGATTGTTGTGCGTTCTTATTCTTGACCATCTTCTTCATCATAAGACGCATTTTTTCAAAATTTTTCAAGAGGCGGTTGACCTCATACACAGAGGTTCCGCTCCCTTTTGCTATTCTTTTTTTCCTGGAAGGTCCAATAATCCTAGGATTATTGCGCTCTGCCAGGGTCATTGACAATATTATAGCCTCTTCTTTTTTTAAAGCCTTTATATCGATATCTTGAGGAGCAACAGCTCCCTGCATCCCAGGTATCATCTCCACCAGAGACTGCAGATTACCCATTTTCTTGATTTTTTGAAATTGTTCAAGATAGTCTTCAAGCGTAAATGTAGCTTTTCTTATTTTTTTCTCAAGTTTTTCTGCTTCTTCTTTGTCTGTTACTTCCTGAGCCTTCTCTACCAGACTTACGACATCTCCCATACCAAGAATCCTGCTAGCAATTCTGTCCGGATAAAAAGGCTCAAAATCTTCTGTCTTTTCTCCTACACCTATAAACTTTATGGGAGCCTTTGTAATTGTCTTGATAGAAAGAGCCGCACCACCCCTTGTATCAGAGTCAAACTTGGTAAGAATGACGCCTGTTATATCTATGCGCTCTTTAAAAGCCTTTGCAACATCAGCTGCGCTCTGACCTGTCATTGCATCAGCTACAAAAAGAACTTCATCAGGTTTTGCCTCTTTTGCAACAGCCTCAATCTCACCCATAAGAGCATCATCAACCTGATGTCTTCCTGCAGTATCAATTATAGCAACATCATAAAGGCCTTTTTTTGCCTCTTTTAAACCTGCCTTTACAACCTTAACAGGATTATTATTTTCTCTGTCGGTATATATAGCAACACCTATAGCAGCAGCAAGAGTTTCCAACTGGTCTATGGCAGCAGGACGCACAAGGTCAGCTGCTATGAGTATTGGTTTTCTTCCCTGTTTTTTTAAAAGGTTTGCAAGTTTTGCAGCACTTGTTGTCTTACCCGAGCCTTGTAGACCTGCAAGGAGTACGACGGAGAGAGTATCGGGACCCTTGAGCTGCAAGTCCTGCTTCTCATCACCTAAAAAATGTATAAGTTTATCATTGACAATTTTTATAAACTGCTGTCCTGGAGATACGGAGCGCAGGACTTTCTCTCCCTTTGCCTCTTCTATTGTCTGATTGACAAAGCGACGTACTACTCGAAGATTAACATCCGCATCAAGCAGAGCAAGTTTTATCTGCTCTACAGCTTCTTCTATATTCTTATCGCTTATAGTAGCTTTTCCACTGACTGTTTTTATGACATCCTGAAATCGTCTGCTAATATTCTCAAACATAAAGTAAATCTCCCAAGTCTATTATATATACTCAAGCAACGTACAAATGTCAATATGGGATTTATTTATCTTACATAGAAATAATGCCTTTCTATGGCCTTCTTTTCTTTTATTGCATAAGAACGCAGCTCAAAATAAGGATAATCAGCTATTAGCTCTTCCAACAAGGAGTATGCCTGTTTTATTTTATCCTGACCTTTGTACACAAGAGCTCTGTACAGGAGATAATAAGGCATAAGCTCATTCCCCAATTGCTCTTGCTTCACAAGCGAAAGTAAATAAGAAGCCTCATCAAAAGAGGAATTGTCCAGCATTATTTTTGCAGCATCCAAAACCGTAGGATAACTATTTTTTTCATAATAGGTTATATAACTGTAGTATTTTTTTATAAGCTCAGGATTTTTACTATTGACACCTATAAAAAACAATCTTGCAGCTATATCAGCAAAACCAGGCTCTGTGTTTTTTACAGTTTTTAAATATTCCAGCAAGGTTTTCTCGGCTTCTTTATACTTCTTCTGTTCCAGAAGGCTGTCTATGGCAACAATATCTGGCTTATCAACAACAGAAACAGAAGAGGACACAGATGTATCCACAGGAGAAACAGAAGGCATAGGAGAAGGAGTTGTCTCCGGCACTCTGTCAGAAGCAGAAGCATTCCCCGTATCCGTCAGGTTAAGCACTATCTCCTTTGTTCTCATTGTAGCATCATAGGGATTTTGCTGCTGAAAGAACAGGATATATTGGCCGAAAGACTTTGCCTTAAACTGAAATATGGTAGTGGAAGAAGTTGGCACCCTAGTATCTAACTCTATCGCTCCCTCATTCTGAGTTCCCGCATAAATCCATCCAGTACCTTCTAGTACTATGGGTATTCTCTCAGAAAATGGCAGAGTCAGATTATCCACCTCATCTGGTTCAAAAGAGGTCGTAGCCATCACAGGAGTTGGAGTTGGAGTTGGAGTTGGAGTTGGAGTTGGAGTTGGAGTTGGAGTTGGAGTTGGAGTTGGAGTTGGAGTTGGAGTTGGTGTTGGTGTTGGTGTTGGTGTTGGTGTTACAGAGCCAGATATGTCGCTGGACTTATCATCTGTAGCATGTGTGGTATTGTCTGCATTTTTTGTATTCTTATCAACACCAGAAGGACTTACTTCTAAAGATGCGTTGGGTGATGTTTCCTGTATTGTTATATCTCCTGTTGTGTCACTAGTGTATGCAACACTACTTTCTCCCTCATCTACTGCTGTATTTTCAGAGGGAGCTACAGATGTAGTGTTTTTATCTATGTTTGATATTATATCATAGCCGGATACATCGGTAATAGAAATATAAAGAGACTCATCCGACACATCAAAACTCATATCAATATCATCAAGATAAGGTATAACAAAAAGCTCCTGAGAAAAAGCTTCTTGCAACAACAGGAGAAAACAAACAAGAAATAATAACAACCTCTTTGTCATCTTATGTTTTCCAAAAGTTTTTCTATATCTTTATCCAATGCATAGTCCTTTTCTTGATGCATGTCGATAACAGCAGACCACCATCTTGAGGCCTCTTTCTGAGACCAGACATCTCCCACATTTCTTACCTTAACATGCCTTATGGAAGAAAGTTCCTGCCATATATCCGGTATTATCAACGTATCGACAGAAAAAAAATCAGCATAAGGACTGCTGTCCTGCAGCACAATTGCCTCATCAGTATTCTCCACAGCAGTGGATTTTTCTGATAAAATAATAAAACCAAGCCAAATACAAAAGGGAATTGCTATCAAAGCACCTGCTGCTATCCATAAATAGCGGGGTTCTTCTCCCAGTATTTTAGACAGGAGTTCCCTCACGCTCTTCCTCCTGGCTTATCCTTATACTTATCACCTTGGATACACCAGATTCTTCCATGGTAATACCCACAATGCTGTCCGTACCGGAAACAGTCTTTTTATTATGTGTAATAACTATAAACTGCGATTTACTGCTAAACTCCCTCAACATATTGACAAATCGTCCTACGTTTCCCTCGTCAAGTGCAGCATCTATTTCGTCAAGGATGCAAAAAGGAGAAGGCTTTACCATATACATGGCAAAAAGAAGAGCAACCGCTGTCATAGATCGTTCTCCTCCTGATAATAAACCTATGTGCTCAAGCTTTTTACCTGGAGGCTGTGCAAGAATACTTATCCCGGAAGAAAGAGGATTGTCGGGATCCACAAGCTTTATTTCTGCCCTTCCACCACCAAAAAGTCTTCTGAATATAATATGAAAGTTTTTCTTTATCTTTTCATACGCATCTACAAACAGCTCCGAGGATTCCTTGCGTATCTGAGTAACAACACCTTCCAAATCGCGTTCTGCCTTCTCAAGATCTGCAATTTGAGAGGTAAGGAATTCATATCTCTCGCTTATCTGTCTGAACTCCTCTGTAGCCATAAAATTGACATTTCCAAGAGAGCGTATTTCCTGTTTTTGTGCGGCTATTCTGGAAGAAAGATCATCTGGAATATCTATGTTTTTAAACTCATCTAAAGAACGTCCGTGTTGTTCTTTAAAAAAACTTTTTATGGCCTCTATCTCTCCCCTAAGTCTGGTAAGTTCTATTTGAGCTTTTTCCACTTCCTGCTGATAGGAAGAAAGTAGCTCTACAGAAGCTTTGAGCTGCTGTTCTCCGGAAGAAATGGCTTTATTTCTTTCTCTTATACTTTCTTCTACGGCTTCTATCCTTTTTTTAAGCTCATCTTCTTCTTTATCTATACGAAGTTTTTCCTCTTCTAGGGCAAAAATCCCCTCTTCTACTGCAAGCTTTCTGTTCTGAGTCATCTTCTGCTCTTCCTCAAGAGCAGCGGCAGTCTTTCTGGTCTCTTCAAAATCCCTCTCAAATCCTGCTATGGTCTCGTCAACAGCCTTTTTTACCTCATCTAGCCTTGCAAGAGACACATTGAGTTCCTCAAGAGTGGCTCTTCTTTCTGCATTTTTTTCATGACAATCTTCTATCTCGAGCCTCAGATAAGAAATCCTGGACCTATTATCCTGTATTTTTCCCCTGACATCCTTAAGAGCCTCATCTACATTTCTCTTCTTTGTTATAAAGCCCTCTGGAGAAAGAAAGTCTTCAAGAAAAAGGGGCTCTGTCTCAACATACTGCCTGTACAGTTCTTTTATCTCTGCCAGAACCTCATCAAGCTCAGACCACAACTCTGGACCAATACCAGAAAAATCACCTACTCTTTGTGCATCTTCAAAACGCTCTTTCTTTCCCCTGAGTATTATGGAAAAACGCTCAAGCTTATTTTGGAGCTCCTGTTTTAATCTTCTGCGGGCAGGTACGGAGAATCCAACCTGTTTAAGTCCCTCGTCAAGCTTACTGACAATAACATCCGTAATCTCCGTAAGCTCTCCCTGAAGCGCCCCTAGCCTCTTTTCTAAATCTTCTATCTCTTCTTCTCTCTCCTTTATCTCAGACTGATAAGATTCTATCTTCTGCTCAGTAAGAGCAATAGACTGTTTAAAAGAATCTACATTCCTTCCTATCCTACTTATTTCCTCATCTGCTCTTTCTTTTTCTTCCTGTTTTTCTACTATTGAGCGCTTTATACGCTCCATTCTATCATAGAGTCCTTTTATACGTATCTTATCCGTTTCTATCTTGCCCTCTATCTCTCCTAGCTGCTCTGATAGAAGTCGTATCTGTGACAGCACACTGTTTCTCTTAACCTCAAGGCCGTACAAAGATTTCTGACAGGAAGAAAGCTCAGCTTCCATGGAGTTCATAAAATCAAGACTGTCTTCCATGGACTCATTGAGCTTATCTATCTTAGCCTTAAGCTCATCACGGTTTTTTCTGGCATCATCAAGCTTTTTTTGCGCCCTATCGCTTTGTTTTTCTAACCCTCTCAACTTATTGACAGCTTGAGCCACCTCAAGTCTAAAAAGTCCCTCTGACAGTTGTCTGTATTTTTCCGCTTTATCAGCCTGTTTTTTTAGAGAATCATATTGTTTTTTGACCTCGGAGAGTATGGACTCCACATGCTCCATATTCTCCCGCGTTTTTGCCAGCTTATGTTCCGCCTCCTTTTCCCTTGCCCTATACCGTGTAATTCCGGCAGCCTCCTCAAAAACATAGCGTCTGTCCTCCGGCTTGGTAGAAAGAATCTGGTCAATCTTTCCTTGTTCTAGAATAGAATAAGAGGACTTGCCAATGCCTGTATCAAAAAAAAGCTCTCTTACATCCTTAAGCCTTACCTGCGCACCATTGATAAAATATTCATTCTCACCAGAGCGGTACATGCGCCTTTTTACCTCGATCTCTGCAACATCAAGAGGCAACACCTTCTCATCATTGGAAAATACAAGAGAAACCTCTGCCACATTAACAGGCTTTCTATACTCCGTACCATTAAAAATCACCTCTTCCATGGAAGAAGCACGCAAACTCTTATAAGCCTGTTCACCCAACACCCACTTAAGAGCATCTACAATATTACTTTTTCCGCAGCCATTGGGCCCAACAATAGCCGTAGCACCCTCGGCAAGCTCAATCCTAGTTCTATCCGCAAACGACTTAAACCCAAAAAGCTCAATAGACTTTAAAACCACAAATCCCCTCTCAAACACGTTTTTTACATCATACCAAGCACAAAGCCTGCTGTAAAGCAATATAAAACAAAAACATTATACCGAACGTCGCCCCTGCGCCAAATAAAGCAAAGAGAAACCAGGCGCAGGGTCTCCTGCCAAAGGCAAATATGGGGAAAAATCAGTCTTTGTATTGTCTGCCGGAGGCAGTGCGGGACGCAACAGCGTCCTGCACGTTCGGTTTTATTTCTTTCTTTCTATTGCAAATACGGTAAGATCGTCATACTGTTCGTCCGACATAAGGTTCTTAAAGAGCAAATACTCATGACGCTCGGGATCCGGCACAGGGTCAGAAAAATACTGATTGTATGCAAGAAAGGTATTGCGCAGATACTCGTCTATGGCTCTGTCGACCACTACAGGCTCCTTGGGTTCTACTCCAGGCACCCTGTAAACACGAAAGACCTTCTCTACAGCAAGCAGACCAAGTACTATGTCCTTTGCGCCGCCATTGAGAGAAGAAAAATCAAAAACAAGCTGCTTATCCTCAGGGTCCATAAGACGCTCAAGCTTATATTGCCGCCTATGCTGAATACTGTTAACTATCTGCTTTATCCTCGTAAGGCCAAACTCCTCCGTGCTTTCGCCGGGATTCATTCCCTCGGGTACTCTTCTTGCTCTTATGTCCTCTTCTGTGATTGTGTAGGGGTTAAAATTCCTATCCTTAAGAGCACGGTTTGCTTCTTCTAAACCGTCTGTGAAGAGTATGAGAACATCGCCTGGATTGAGACTAAGCTTAATCTGCTTAAAACCGCCCTGCATGTCCACCAGGCTGCTGTCAAAGACTCCGGCAGCAGGAGCGGTAGGAAGACGTATTTCCTTGATGCTTCTGTCTTTACTGCTGTAATAATGCAACAGAGTATCACCTGCATTGGTAAAATACCCTACGCCAGTTCTCTCGTTATACAATCCTACAGTCATGGCTGCAAAACGGCCTTTAAACTCTCTTCCAGCTATAAGGTCATTTATCTCAGAGAGCATGGTATCAAGGTGTACTCCGTCCCGTTTTATATTTACTTTTTGACAATAGTTGAGAAAGACCGTAGCGACTTCTACCATTATAAGAGCTGCCGGAACTCCTTTTCCCGCAACATCGCACTTGATAAAGGCATAGTGCTCAGCATCCAGTTTCTGATAATAGAAGTAGTCCCCAGATACGCCCTTGGCTCCCTCATAATACCCGAATATGGATACACGCTCTGTCTCCTCGTGTGCCGTAGTCATTTTCCTACCACTTTCGTCTTTTTCCAGAGGAATAAACATCTTCTGAACTTCTTTACCAACTGTAAGATCCTTGCTGGCAGCGGCAGCTTTTACAAGCCCCTGGGTCATTTCGTTGATGGTGTCCGCAAGAAGAGCAAGCTCGTCTTTTGACTTGAGCTCTATAACATGATTGGCAAGCTTTTCTTTATCCTCTGTGTCTCTTATTACTTCCACGCCTGCAACAAGCCTCTTTATAGGCCCTACTGTTATTGCAGAGAGTATAAGAGCACCAACTATTCCCAAAATTACCGCAATAAGGGTAATTAGCGCTGTTATTTTTATAAGAGTAGCCCTCGCACTTTCAACCTCTTCTATAATTTTATCCGTACTTACCGCAAGTCTTACCATACCATGCACATAGTTATTCTCACCGCTTACTCTGTACATAACCGGTTTGTAGAAAACATAGATTCTCTGATTATAGTCTATCCTTGTCGTATCAAAGTACGGCTGACTCTCAACGACAGAAGATATCTCAGAAAGAGTTTTTCTTAGCTGAGTATCCAGCTGTCTTATTGTCTGCTGCAAATCGGCAAGCTTTTTCTGCGACTCGGCATCTGTCCTGAGTGCAAGGTTGAGAGCCTGTCTTCCGAGACTTTCTATCTGCTCTGGCAAATCAGCAAGCGCCTGACTTGCTTTTTGGTTAAGTTCCTTGGTCAGTTCTTTTCTTCTTTCTGTTATCTCATCCGTAAGTATTGATTGACCGGTAACAAGCTCCGCACCGTCAATCTTCTCCGTTATATTTTCATCGTTACTGGCCCAAACAATTTCTTGTGCATTGTCTGATGTTGAGTCAAATCCGGTTATAGTAGCATACACAGCTTCTTCCATAGCAGATATCTGGCTGGGAAGCTGTAGGAGTTCTAGGGTACTTCTAGAAGGAAGATATGTCCTTGCACCTGTTGCAAGGCTTTCCAGGAGAACTTCTGTACGGTTCTTTAATCCCCTGGTAAGGTTTTCCTCCTGAGTGGATATCATATACAGCCCCAGAGGAATAGCTACAAGGAAAACAACGGCAATAACAAGCAGAGTAAAAAACAGAGTAAACTTGACCCTGAGGCTGGTTCCGCGTTTTTTCATACGCGCTACCTCTCTTTGTATTTTTTTATCATGTGGCAACTCAGATCCGGCAACAAGCGCTCTTATATCAAGTAAGATACTTTGTCGCTCTCGGGTTGTTATTATAACTTCCCTTGCTGCAAATAAAGCAAGAAAAGCAAAAAGGAGGAGAAGCAGAATCACAAACACTTTTCTGTAATCTATAATATATTTTTGCTCTTCTACAGTTAGAGGCATGGCAAGATTGCCAAAATATCCGATTTTAACGGTTCCTCCCGGTTCAAGTGCGATTAGAGGACGTCTGCTAAGATATAATCCTCTAAGAGGATGTATTACCCCCACGTAATATTGCCCTTCTTCCGGATTATCTATCTTTATCCCACTTATTCTTCTGTCGCTATCTACGGAAAATTGACCCTCAGAAAGCGTAAATACATAGTCGTAAGGCTTTAGTCCGTCCTTATCAAGAAAAACAGTATCGGCATATCCACCTTCTGCAAAACCTCGTCCATATATGGTTATTGTAATCTCTCCTGTTCTAGACTTATCGGACGTTAGATAAGTGACATACGTTACGGGGATATATTTATTGAGTTTAAATACTATTGTCCTGCTTTTTCCTGCATTTCCTACAGAATCAAAAGCCCTAACAGAAAATGCCCAAATACCATTATCAATATTGTTATATTTTACCGTATTATTCTGAGTCGTTACATAAACAGGAGGTTCTTTTATTTTTGCAATAAAGGCACTTATAAGATTCTTTGAATCATAGATGCTATCAAAAGAGGCCGGTGTATTGATATCTTTTTTCCTCATAAAAAGCTGTTTGTCATCTTCAGAAAAAGTCTCTCCAATATAGGCAAGAATTTCATTGGGAATGCTTTCTTCTGCTCCAAGATATGTAAGGCTTGTGGAATAGCCTTTGATATTTTCTTCTGGTGGCTCCCAACTAAGAGTAAAGGTATTGGATTTGAGATATCCATTTTCATCTTTCTCCGGCTCTGAGAAAACTACAGGTTCGGGAGGTGTTGTATCAAGAACATAAGAAAATATCTTCTCTTCCGACCAATTGCCTGCATAATCCTGTGCAATTATCTTAAAATACCATTTACCATCCTCGTCAGCATTGACAGTTGCTGTCTTTGTGCTGCCAAGGTAAGAAAGCACATGGGGCACATGCTCTGCAGGGGAACGAGTCCAGATATAATTGTATCCGGCAATACCGGAAGAATCCTCAGGAGGTATCCAGCTTATCTTAAGACTGCTTACTCTGGATTTTGCTCCCTCTGTAATCGGAGGTATTATCTTGGGAGGATTCACAGTTCTGTCAGGTTTTAGCATAACAATCCTGGAAGAGCTTCCCTTATAGTCCTCCCAAATAAGAAAAAGCTCCTGATTCCAGTTGAGCACATCGGGAAAAAGCGCCCTGTAACCTGCAACAGAGAGGTCTTTTTCTCTCCATACTATACCGCGCTTTTCGGCAAGGATTACATGCTCTTCTCCTCTTCTGTTATCAAACCAAAGGAGATATTCTTTTCCTTTATAAGAAAAAAGCCTGGGAGCCCTATGTATATAGTCAGTAGAGCTAACCCGCTGCGGAGGCTCCGCAGGATATCCAGAATCTTCCAGTCGCATAATATATATAGCCGGATTTCCATTTCTATAGGCTCTTTCCCATGTTACATACAAACTGCCATCTATTACAGCCAAGCTAGGTCTCTGGTTATCAAAATCATCAAATCTGGCAGAAGTATACTCCGGATCAGCTTGTTCTGTAAGAGGAATAGCGGAGGACCATGATAATCCTCCATCTTCACTTACCTTACAATAAAGCTGATAGCTTCCTCTCTCGCTTCTACCCGCAGACTGAAATACTACATAATCCTTGTTGTTATGAGATATATGGTATGGAAGAAAATTGAGTTCCAACTCCGTATTGCTTTCTAGTTGAGTCAATGGACTCCAGACTATGGCGTCTGATGAAATAGAATAGAAAAGGCTTATGGAATCCGTCACAGACTGACTGATAAAAAGAATATAACCATCATCAGATTTCAAAAACAATCTGGGACCTATACCGACATCAAACTGGGCCTTTATATCCGAGCTTAAGAAGGTATTCCCTTTATCCTTAGATACAAAAACTCTTGTGAGGTTTCCCTTGAGATTAACAGCAAAAACAATATACCCTTTTTTATCAACAACTAGCGAATAAAACGAAGTCTCATCTCCTTCAAAAGGTATACTTATAAGACTGCTTTCATCCGACCATATCTTGCCATCTTCCGATACAGAATAAAATATAGTAGCTGTTTTCTTTCCTGATTCATCCATATAGAACCTTTGCCAGGCTATAACAGCAATCCCATCGCCATAAGCCACCTGAGAAAACCTCGCGTTATCCTTTGCAAAAGAGACGGGAGCTTCCCAATAGAGTGTTTGAGAATACAGATAAGAAGAGAATAACAGAAAACAGAAAAACCCCAGGATTTTTTTTATCATATTCTGGATTCTATCCTCTTTTTTAATTCCAGAAGTGGTGGATAGTTCTTGGCTCTTTCATCTTCCAACAGTTTTCTTACAATTGCAAGAGCCTCATAGAAACTTCCTTCTGTAAACTTTTGTTCTGCATCCTTATACAGCTTGAGAGCATAACTCGGAAGCACAACGGATGTTTGTCCTCCCATTGCAAGCTGAATACGGTCTTTGAGAGATATTGCTTCTCTATTATCAGGATCAAGCAAAACAGCCTGATTAAGCTGTTCCAGAGCTATGGGGAAATTAGCTCTATCATTTCTGTTGTATATGGCAAGAGCATTTTTGTAGAGTTCTTTTGCCCGGGAAATCTTTGCCGGATCCGGAGGTGGTATTCTTATACCAAGCTTTATCTCGGCCTGATATATAGCATTGGCAAGTCCTGGAAAATCAGGCTTGATTTCCCGCAAATCCTTTAAGGTGGCATAAGCCTCTTGAGGCGATTCATCCAGTTGTGCAACCGCTTCATTAATTTTCTCTTTGAAGAGGCTGTCAAAACTATCCGGATTCTTAAGCTGTTCTATACGCAATAGTAAAAGGCTTGCATCCTGATTTAGGGGAAAAGCCATTCTAACTCTGAGAAGATTCTCGGTAGCCTTATCAAGCAGCTTGCCACCCTCTTCTTGCTTACCCTGCTTTATCAATGTTTTTGCCTGAGTATAATTGGCTCTGGCAAGATTTAAAAGCTGAGTGATTTCCGTATAAAGTGGATCCGTATCAAGAACGGTTCTGCCTCGCTGAATAGAAAGAGCAGCCTTAACAAACTTAAGCCAGTACTCCACTTCTGGGTTTTCCTCCGGTTGTGTAACAGCCCATCTTGCCCTAGCTGTCAAGAGAGTCCTTTCTGCCTCATCAAAATTACCTCTAAGATAAAGTTCTCTGCCCTTTTCTATGAGACTACGTACCTCCACTATAACCTTCTGGTTTTCCGCTTTTACAATTGCATCCGACAAAGCGAGAAGCCTTTTATCCATGGATTCCCTGAGTGCCTTATCTTCTTTATAAGAAAGCGATGTAGAAAACAAGTCCCCTGCATCTTCCAGAAGATTTCTTGCATCTTCATAGTTTTTGAGATTTATAGCTCTCTCCGCTTCCTCAAGTTTTCTCTCTGCTTCATTTCTATATCTATCCGCATTAAAAACAGCTGCACTGGCTTGTTTTTCGAGATTAATGATATTGTTATCAAGTTTAATAAGATAATCTAATATGCTGTCCAGTTTGTTTATATTATCACTTATGATCTTACTGTTTATAAACTCTTCTCTTTGAGACACAAAAAACTTTTTTAAGTTTTCTATATCAATTATAAGTTCTTTTTTTCTCTGTTTTATTACCTCTATGTTTTCTATAGCCTTGTCAGGATATTTTGCAAGTATTGTTTCTTCTTTATCTCCAACAAGTATAACTTCTTCTTTTCCCCTGATAAGATTCTCGCTCTCTGTAATAGTATCTGATATTTTTTTCTGTTCTGTCTCGCTAACCGCAACATCAAGAGAACTTATTTTTTCATTTAGTCCTATTGCACTTTTTGTAAGCAAATTTAGTTTTTTAATAAAAATCGGTTTTATTATTTCGTATACAGACTGTGCCATTCGGGATAAAACATTTCCGTAAGAAGCAAGAAGCTTACTTTCTTCATCCTTAAGTTGAGATAAAAGAGAATAGACCTTTAAAAACTGGTCTTCTATCAGAGAAAGATAGGATTCAAGCTTATCTCTATCAGAAGACTCTGTAATATCTATCTTATCAAGAGAATATAGGGAGGAAAGAATGGCTATGCTGTTTTTTACAGCCTTTGCTTTTAAGATGTAAGGCCAGATATTGACAACATTATCAGACAGACCTTTTTCAAGTTTATTTTCTCTTACAACATAAAGCCCTCCCCAATCCTTTTGCAAAGAAAGAACAAGAGAAGACAACCTGTTAACATCACTTATTGCAGAAACAGCAGAATCAAGAACTTTTCCGCTTGCAACAGAAAAATAAGAATCCATAAGCTCATCAAGAGTAGAAATTATTGTAAACATATATGAGTTTATGTATTGGTCAAGAGCTCCTGTGATTCCATCTTTTATATCGGTATTTACACGTCCTGTAACATATCTTTGCATAAAACCCAGAAAAAAGTCTTCTCTGTCCAGATTAAAACTGTTTATAACGTTTATATTAGTAGCATAGATATAATTACCTATATTTTTTACAGCAGCTACCTTGCTTATAAAGTCAGCAAGAACAGAGGAGAACTCCAGATAATCCTCTGCAACAACCTTGTATTCACCCTTTTTTTCCTGTTCAAGCTTGGTAAAAAAATCATTATAAGCCTGATTAAGAAGAGTATATTTTCCTTCTATATCATCAAGAAACACATTAAGATTATCAAGAGCAACTTTCATGCCGTTTTTTATGATATCTCCATAATCACTTGCAAAAAACTCTTCTCTATATAGTTCAAAACCCGTCCTATATAGAGAAATTGCGTCCATGTATCGTTTATCAGATATATAAGAAGCTGCTTGATTCATAATCCTAAGAAATTCCTCCTGATTATAAACAAATCGTGCAGTTTCCTTGGCCTTTCTTATAAGCTCCTTGGTAGCGGGATTGGGATCAGCATCCATTTTTTCCATTTCCGCTATTATTTCCAGAGCCTTTTTTACATCTTTTTCCACATATAAAACATCTATCAATTCCTGATACAAAACATTATAATCACTTCTTATTTCTCTGATTTTCTGCATGAGAGCTTCTCCCTCGTCAAAGCGGTCAGGATTATCTTCTATTTCTTTTTGTATAAGTTCTATAGCTTGATTGTATTTCTGCTCTTCTATGAGTTTTTCTGCTATTTTAAGCCGGTCTTCTTCCTGCCCGCCCATAGAGAAAGAAGGTATTGCAGAAAAAAATAAAAAGAGAACAAAAAAGATATATCTCAATTGCCCTTTTCCAATCACAGGCCTTTTCAACTCCTAATAAAATCAGAAAACTTTAATAAATATCTACTATAAAATATAGCAATTATTTCCGCAGCATAGCAAAATATGGAAGTACTTGTAAAAATATAGTATACTAATAATAGAATGAGTAATAGGCGATATATCCTCATAATTTTTTTTATCGGCATAATTTCTACTTTTCTTTCCTCTCAAGATTTCTCCAGCACATATGGAAGTCTTGCAGAATATCTTTCTGCTTTGGAAGATGAAAACACAGGGCTAACAATATTTCCCATATTAACAATACCTCTCGGTGGAGAATACCAGGCAATGGGAACTGCCTATACTGCAGTAACAAGGCATACTGCGTTTATGGATTCCAATCCTGCGGCGACAGCGGCAAGTCCTTTTACAGAGTTGACTCTATATCACAACAATTGGATAGCAGATTCCAATCTGGAAGGCATAACATATACAGTAAGATATGATGATTTTGGCTTGGGCTATGGAGGTAAGTTTCTATATGTCCCATTTACACAATATGACTCCTGGGGACAACGAGTAGCAACAGGATATTACAGCGAAATAATGAGCGTATTTAATGCTTCGTACAACTTTTTTTCTTCTTATGATTTTTTTGGGCTTGCAGCAGGAATAAGCTCCAAGGTGGCCTTTAGGAGTATCCCCAGAATCTTCTATGAGAACCAGTCAGCTATGGCAATAATGGCGGATATAGGAATACTAAGCAAGTTTAACCTTTTTAAGTTTTATTCATCTCGGAGCAAAAACTTTTCTGTGGGCATAACAGTAAAAAATCTGGGATTGGAGTTTCTAGCACCAACAGGAGAACCTCTTCCCACATCCTTTACAAGCGGAATAGCATATTCTCCCATACGACCGCTTCTTATTACCTTTGATTTTTCTTTGCCTTTTAATCTTATACAAGATGTAGCTGCAGAATCATCTTCTTATGCCACAGGTATAGTTGTAGATATAACTAATTTTCTAACAATGCAGACTGGCATTCTTATTAAGGGAGGTAATCCCAGGATAAGTATAGGCAGCCTGGTAACCCTAGGACAGATAGAAGTCCAGACCAATTACACACTGGATATGACAACCACACTGACACCGCTGGATAAAATGAGTATAACTCTAACATTTAATCTGGGAGATGAAGGCAGAGGAGAAAAACAAAAACAAGTTGATAAATACTATCTGCAGGCATTGGATAGTTATGCAAAGGGAGATCTGGAAAAAACAATAGAGCTGTGCGAAAAAGCCTTAGCCATTGATCCAGATTTTTCCCCTGCACAAAAAACACTAAAAATAGCAAAAGAAAGCGTGGAACTTCAAAATAAGATGCTGGAACTTCAGCAGATAGAACGTTAGACAGTCCTTATATTTAAAACTTCTCTATCCGCTTCCAAGGCTGCAAAATAAAGGCTCAACAAAAAAGCATCTTTCTTGTCTAGAGAGAGCAAAAAAGCCCTCACAGCAAAATAATCTTTCTTTTTATATAACTTCTTCATTACAGAGAAATTCTTCTTATGCGGATTTTTTGAAAGCATAACCTCAAGATTATTTAAAAGACTGGGGAACTTATCTTCTTTCTGCTTTTTTAAATCAGATATATTTAAAATAAAATCTTCCCATTTTTCAAAATCAGAGGTCATGAAGTTGTTAACAGCTTTTTCTACATCAGAAGTAAAAGAAGACGGAAAAAACTTTATGGAATCGATACGTTTTATAAAAAGGGATTTACGCTCAAGCACCGGATATGCAGACCTGTCTTTTCTATAAAGATAAAAAAATACAATGACAGAAATAACAACAGCACCAATAAACTCATCAACAAAAGGAATAGGATCGCGTATAACAAAACCCAGAAAAAAATAAACAACAACAAAAACAAGAGAAGCGAGTAAGAATCTGCTTAAAAAAAACTTTTCTGCAACCCATTCTCGTATATAAGAATCAGCGAGGCCATACATCCAGTTCCTAAAAGCAGCAAGGAAAGCTATATCTGGCTCAGAGCCATAGAATACACAAGCATCTTTTTCTTCCAGACTGGCAAAAATCTCTTGATCATAAAAAGGATGCACGATAAGAGAGTACTTTCCTAACACATCAAAATGAAAAATATCAATCACAGAATTCTTATCATCAGCCATTGTCAGCCATCTTCTCCTTTAATTTGTCTACAAGGTCAGGATATCTAAAAAGCTCAGCATACTTTAATGCTGTCATGCCCAAGGCATCTACCAGGCGGATATCCGCTCCGGCATCTATAAGTCTGTTTGCAACATCCAGAGCCCCCTGACCTATGGCAAGAATAAGAGCAGTTTGCCCGTTCTTGCTCTGGATATCAAGATTGGGGGATTCCTGTAGTAACCTGTTGACTATCTCCAAATTACCATCTCCTGCCGCATCCATAAGAGGGGTATTATTTCTGTCCGGTGCTATTTTATTGACATCGGCACCGTGAGACAGAAGAAAATCCACAACATCCAGGGAGCGGACCCTTACGGCATGAGAAAGCGCAGGAATTCCGTTTTTATCACAAGAATCGGGAGAGAATCCCAGTATTATAAACTGCTTGAGAGCCTGTATATTTTCCTGCTTTACACATTCTACAAAACCGACATTGGATACAGGGATATTAAGTTTTTCCAAAACATCTCTGGCTTTCTTCATATTCTGCTCAGATATCCAATCGTCGCGACCACGCAAAATTGCATTCTTAAGATATTGTATGGAAGGAATCCTCTCTATGCCAGAGAAAAAAGAAGGAACAGTCAGGGAAGAGGAATCAGCAAGGTAATAGACATATTTTGCTTTTGCCGAGCAAAAGCCGGCAAGAAAATACAGCCAGGATAATTCGTCGGTGTGCTGACCTACTGTGCGAGGAATAATAAGCAATATATGGGTACTGGCATTGAGCACAGATATAAGTCTCTCTGCTGCATCGTCTTTCCACCACGGATGTATCCTATAAGCATTGGCAGAAATACCTATATCAATAATAGCTTTTAACACCTTTTTTGCAAACTCATCATCACCAGGATGAAAAAAAACGGCAAGTCGCATATAACACAACCTCTTTAAAATATTTTACTATAATGGACAACTGTCCTGCAATCCACTTGCCCACAAGGCTTCTTTTAAATATGCTCTAAGATAGTATGGATTACATTCGCTTAGTACTTATATCGTTACTTTTTGCTCTTCCTATTATACTAATTCCCATTTTTATGAGATTTATAGTAAGCAGTATCATATTATGGAGAACAAGAAAAAGGTTTTTTCCCATGGAAAACAGCTATTTTGAAGAAGGTTGGCAGAAAAGCGATACTGCTCTCATCAAAAAACTGGAACAATATATAAAAAGCCGTGTGAAAACATATATTATATTGGATATAAATCCCGCAACGGATTTGGAAGAAATACTTCTACAGATAGAAACCCACTACAGAGACAAAACAAAGAAGCAAAAAAAGAACAACGCTTCGGAAACAGAAGAAAAATTAAGCTATTCTTTCTCATTACTTAGGATTCTGGAGTGCCTATACATTGCTCAGGAAGATTTTATAAGCAGAAGCTCAGATAAGCTCTGGTTTAAAATAATAAAAAAATCAAAACTCATATGGTTTTACAGGACGAGGTATTTTCAGATATTTACGGCAATAATAAACAGGTTTAAACCATTAAAAATTTTGTGGCAGACAAGAATACTGGGAAAGGCTCTGGCCATAACTATATTTCTAACCTTCTTCCCCATACTCGGACTTCCTGCAATAATCTTCTACAGTATTCGTTCAATAATAACAAGCGTATTTTTGGAAGGTTTTTTCAGATTTTTTTATGCTGCAATACTTTATCAGATAAGCTACTATGGACTTTTTTTGTACGGAAGAGATAACCCGCACATAGAAGAGAGATTGGCAAAAATATCCCAGGACACAATAAAAGACATAAGCAAACAAACGGAGGAAAAAATAAAAAAATTGCTTACAGAAGGTAAACACAGCCAGTACTATGAAAAAGCAATAGAAATATATAAGACATCACTTACAACAATGGATATACCACAGGACGAATTGTTTGCAAAAAGAAGAGCACAGAAACTTGATTTTATGGACAGAATAAAAAACACGGCATTTGACTTCCTTAACTCCGCAGGCAAAGCATACAAAGAACTCCTTATACCACCCACACAAAGCATAAATGATCTGGAAAAAATAAAACTCCTATATAAAAATATCAGCTCTATCTATGCCGCGGGGCTGGAAGAGCCAATATACAACATGAGAATAGGCAACATCCTGGAAGCACTGGAAATAAGCACAATATATCTTCTTAATACCCTGAGAAATATTCCCGGCGGCAGACTTGCTGCAAGCAAAATAACCTTGGAGTTTATAATAACTCTCAAAAACACAAGCGAACACCCTGTAGTAAAAAACACAACAGAAATAATAACTGGCAACTACAAAGGCCTTGCCTTAGGAAGGAAGTTGGGTGTAATACAAAAAGGCATAAGAGGCATACAAAAAGCAAGTAGAATAGCAGTAGAAGCCATACTTCCCGTAGCACTGCGATTTCTACAGGATATCATAAGAAAAGAACTATACCATAAAGCAGGAAGAACTCTTATCTACTCGTGGGAAAAATCTGCCCAGAAACAAGCTCCTGATTTTTTGCTAAGACAAAAAGATTAAAATAAATTATACCGAACGTCGGGACTGTGCCTCATAGGCAAAAAAGAAAAATAGCACAGTCCCTCCTGCCTGCGGCTGATATGGGCAAGATAATTTACAACTATGTTTTCTTCTGCCAAAGGCAGCGCGAGGACGCGCTGCGTCATCGCGCGTTCGGTATAAATCATTTATTAATAGAAGATTATAAAGGATTCCAAGCCTTTATTTTTAAGCTCTGTAAGAAGATTCTGCGCATTTTCTCTGCTGTTTTGAGGTATAATCACCCGGTAGTATCGTTTACCGGCAAACTCTATGGGGACAACTTCTGTATCAATATTATACTTGTTTTTGACCTCATCGGCATAGTGCTCAGCGTTTTCTTTGACGGAGAAAGAACCCAGTTGGAGCGCAACATGGAGATTTTCTTCCGCAGTGGTTTGTGAGGGAGAAGGCTCAGACTGCTCCGGGGAGGGTTCTGATGAGTGATTCTTATTATCATAGTCAGAAGAAGTGAGCTCGATGGAAGGCTCATCGCCTGTGTTTTGAGGTGGTAGTAGTATGCCTTGAGGAGGATACGGGAGGGTCGTACCGTAAGAGCCCTCAATAAGGTTTTGCGCAAGATGGGTCTCCGGCGAATCGGGGAAATTGTTCTTGAGAGCATCAAGGAAAGTCTGCGCATCATTTTTTTGTCCGGATACCACCTTGAGAAGGACTGCAGTATAATATATGTCCGGCTTTGCAGATGGCAGTTTAACAAGAGAAGAAAGAATAACGTCAGCCTCTTCAAATCTGTAGGTAGCTATATATATGTGTGATAAAACAAGCAGGGCTTTTGCCTTTTTGTCAGAAGATGCTTTTGCATCGCCCAGGATATCTCTTATAGTAAGCTCTGCGTTTGCAAAATCTCCTGTCTCATAATAAAGTCTAGAAAGTCTTATCGCTGCATCAGTACTGTGGGATTTTACATACTGCTCTTTTGCAAGAGAAAGAGCAGCCGCAATATCCCCCTTGAGTTCCAGGTTATCCTCCAGACTTTCCTCGCTATTTTCTGCAAATGCAGGTAAAAGAAAAAGAAAGAATAAAGCAAGCAGTCTATATATTTTTATCTCTCGGAATATCTGCTTCCTGATTTTGTAATGGTAATTGTCTTTTTGCATTTTTATTTTGCCCTTTTTCCTTGTTTCGGCCTTTTTTCATAAGAGTAAAGGGCAAAGAAAAAAGTATTCCCACTATAAAAGAAAAAAGTATGGGGAAGAATACAGGAACCTGGCTAATGGTATAAAAACCAAGAGAAACATCGGTTTTGTTGTCTAAGTTGAGCCCTATAAAAAAGAGCAGCAACACCATAAGTATTATAAACAATATAAGTTTTGCGTTCATTTATACCTCCCTGGCCTTAAACGTATTGCCCTCAAGTGACAAAATTTCTACTGTTGTAAAATCACCTATTTTTGACTTATCTCCTGCAAATACAAGCATCTCATCCTGCTCTGTTCTGGCAAGAAGCTCTCTTGCATCTTTCTTGCTGACAGACTCCACCAAAACTCCAAGCCTTTTTCCTATTTTCTTCTTTCTCCAATTATATGATAGTTCTTTCTGCAGCTCAATTACTTTTGCAAGTCTGTGTTTTTTTTCTTCTATCGGTATTGTGTCTTCCCACTCATAAGCTTTTGTGCCCTTTCTAGGATTGTAATAATACATGTAAGAATCAGAAAACCCTGCTTCCCTCATAAGAGAGAGGGTCATTTCAACATCATCTTCTGTCTCACCAGGAAAGCCTATAAGAATATCCGTTGTGATTGATATATCAGGCATGGCTTTTCTAAGCATATATATAAGGCTCATATAATGAGAAGAGGTATATCTTCTGTTCATTCTCTTAAGAATATCGTCAGAGCCATGCTGTACGGGAAGGTGTATGTGCCTGCATATTGCCCTATTTTCTGCCATCACATCCACTATATCCTGACTAAGGTCCTTGGGATGAGAGGTTAAGAATCTCAGCCATGGGAGTTCCGGAAATTTTTCACATATTTTATTAAGAAGAGAAGCAAAATCAAGAGTTTTGCTGCCTTCTGTATATCTGTAAGAATTAACATTCTGACCGAGCAATGTTATCTCTTTTACTCCATCATTAAGAAGTGTTTCTATTTCTTTAAAAATATCCGAAGGATTTCTTGATATCTCCCTACCTCTCACATAGGGAACAATACAGTAGGAGCAGAAATTATTACAACCGTGCATTATAGGGACAAAGGCTTTATAGGCAGAATCACTGTGATGTATTTTTTCAAAAGAATACTCATCCTGCTCTGTAAGAAGAAAATCATGTAACAAAGTAAGGTCTTCTTTATTGCTTGTAAGAAGCTCAACAAATTTCTTTTTATTAAAGGTCCCTACAACAACATCCACCTGAGGGAACCGTTCTATTATTTCTTCTTTTAAGCGTTCTGCCATACAACCCATAAGTGCAAGCTTAAGATGGGAGTTTCTCTTGCTTTTGAGAAAACCATAGAAACCAAGCCTTCCTTCTATTCTCTCCTCTGCAGTTTCTCTGACAGAACATGTATTGATAACTGCAATATCCGCATCCTCCGGACCGGAAGCTTCCTTCCAACCGGCATGTTTTAGCTGTCTTATTATCGCATCGGATTCTGCCTTGTTCATTTGACATCCGTACGTCTCTATCCAATATTTCTGCATAATGTCCTCTAATGCCTAAAACACCTCTGTCCTGTAAATACCATTGTTACATTTGCCTCGTTACAAGCTTCTATGCTCTCAAAATCTCTAAGAGAGCCTCCAGGCTGAACAACTCCTGTTATGCCTTCTTTTATTCCCACATCCACTCCATCTCTAAAGGGAAAGAAAGCATCCGATACCATGATACTTCCTTTTATACCGCCGTTTTCTGCCTTGACCTCTTCCCAAATTTCCTGCTTTTTTCTCTCATCGTCAAACATATTCCAAGGAGTTTTATATTTTTCCCAACAGAGTCTGTCCGCCATCTTGGTATAAGCTTTATCGCGTGCAATCATGGCAACCCCAACCCTGTCCTGTTCTCCTGTGCCTATGCCTACGGTAACCCCATCCTTGACATATATGACAGAATTGCTAGTAACACCCGTCTCAACAAGCCAGCCAAAAAGCATATCATCAAGCTCTTTATCCGTAGGCTTTCTTTTTATTGCATACTTCTGTCCCTTATACTCTGTCTCTGCAGGCAGGAAATCTTCTTTGCTCATAACAGCAGAGCGAAAAGACCACTGCATTATAATTCCACCATCAATAAGGGCTCTAGGTTCTATAAAACGCTCATCTCTAAAATCTATAAGTCTGTTAATATTTTCTATACGCATTATTCTCAGATTTTTCTTTGTCTTGAGTATTGCAAGTGCAGCTTCTGTATAATCAGGAGCAACCACAACTTCAGAATAGGATTGGGTGATAAGCTCAGCTGTTTCCTTATCCAGAGTAGTATTTATAGCAATAGCTCCGCCAAATGCAGCAACCCTATCCGCAAAATAGGCCTTATGATAAGCTTCTGCTGCCGTAGAAGCTACGGCTACTCCACAGGGATTATTATGCTTGATAATCACACAGCAGGTTTTATCCGGAAAATATTTTAATATATTGAGTGCGCTGTCCACATCTGTAATATTTATCTTTCCGGGATGTTTCCCCGACTGAAGCAGCTCTATGTCCGATGCAAGATACTTACCTGGCTGTATAATAGAAACCTGTCCCAGAACAAGATTGCCATTTACCAGCTTATAAAGAGCAGCAGGCTGATCAGGGTTTTCTCCATAACGCAGCCCTTTGACCTCTCCGTCTATGTTCCATACTGCTTTTTCGTAAAAAAGAGTCTGTCTTTCTCCATTTTCTATAAAACTTATTTCCATGGATTGAGGAAAAGGGTCATCAACCATTATTCTGTATATTTCCTTGAGATTTTTTTTCTCGCTCATACATCCTCCGAATATGGTGATTCTTCAAAGGAAGAAGCTTTTTTTATAAGAAAATCACTTATAGCAGCATCATAACCTGCTGTTCTTTTAAAAGTTTCTCCTGCAAGCTCAAGCCTCATCTCATAACTTAAGGCTCCATTGTTTTTTTCTATATCAGATAGCACCTTTTTATACTGAGATATACTCGATACGGAGGCCACTCTTAGAAAATTTTTGGCAGATGCCCTGAGCATACAAGGGCCTCCTATATCTATGTGTGTTCTTCCGTCTTCTAAGCTCGCGTTTTCATCAGAAACAGTCTCTTCAAACGGATATAGGTTTACAACAACCATATCGAATATAACAGAACCTGTTCTCTTAAGATCATCTTGATGCGCAGGATTGTAAGTCTCAGAAAGAAGCCCCATGTATATTTTAAAATCCAAGGTTTTAACAAGTCCTCCCTGCATCTCCGGCTGTCCGGTATAATCGGATACAGCAATAAGCCTGTTTTTTGCATCTTCCGCAAGGATTTTTTCTATGGCTTTATAGGTTCCTCCAGTAGAATAAAACCTTATATCAGGGCATAAAGACACAAGTCCATTTATAAAATCTTCAAGTCCACTTTTGTCAGCAACACTTATAAGAACATTCCTGACAGAAACAAGTCTGTCTATTTTTTTTACTCTATTTAGGTCCATGTGCGTTCTCCTTAATACATCTTTCTATACATGCATATGCATTATGATTGTGTATACTTTCCATATTTTCCGCTTCTACTTTAAACCAGGGAAAATCAGAAAAGTTTTCCACTCTCAAGACGACCTCTCTTGCAACATCCTCTACAAAGCGGGGGTTATCATATCCGTGTTCTGTTATAAATTTTTCATCCTCACGCTTTAGAAGCGAAAAAATACCAGCAGAAGCAGAATTTTCAACAAGTTCTATGAGATCTTCTATCCAGAAAAATGGTCCAAGCTTTACAGTAAGCCTGACCATCCCCCGCTGATTATGCGCACCATAATCGCTAATTTCTTTGGAGCAAGGACAAACCGTATTAACAGGAACTTCTATACTAACCCAGAAGTCAGCATGATTGCCCTTAGTCTGTCCTATATATTTGCATTTATACTCCATATAACTTTTCTGTCCTGTTACAGGAGCTGATTTTTCTATAAAATAGGGAAATTCTATCTCAATAAAAGCAGATTCTGCCTCCAGAGCAAGTTTTACATCCTTTAACATTGAGATAAAGCCCTTCATCTGTATGTCTTTGTAATGTTCGTTAAACACCTCGACAAAGCGACTCATATGTGTTCCCCTAAAGTGATGGGGAAGATTGGCATACATGTTTATAGTGGCTGTAGTATTTTGATAGTTATTCTTTTTGTCGAGAACCGTTATAGGGTATCTCAGTCCTCTTATTCCGACCCTGTCTATAGGGATATTTCTGTCATCATAGCTGCTCTGAGTATCAACCAAAGCTTACTCCTTTATAGAGTTGGCCTTTTTTACTGCAAGCACTGTATTATACATAAGCATAGCCCTCGTCATAAGCCCTACCCCTCCTGGTACAGGCGTAATCCAGGAGGCCTTCTTAGAAACGGAATCATAGTCCACATCGCCAACCAATCTATAGCCTCTAGGATGTTCTTTATCCTCTATTCTGTTTATTCCAACATCAATTACAACAGCACCCGGTTTTACCATATCAGCATTGACGACACATGGTCTGCCAGCTGCAACTATGAGAATATCTGCCTGCAAAGTATAATCGGATACATTGGGAGTAGCAGTATGGCATACTGTTACTGTAGAATTGCCGGGATTTCTCTTTTGCATCATGAGATTGGCTATTGGTTTACCTACGATATTGCTTCTACCTATTATAACAGTATGCTTCCCTTTGCTTTCTATTCCTGCATATTCCAGCATCTTGATAATGCCAAAAGGGGTACATGGCAGAAAAGCATCCTGTCCTATAACCATTTTGCCAACATTTATAGGATGAAATCCGTCCACATCCTTATCAGGTGATATTCTTTCTATTATTGCCTGTTCCTCTATATGAGAAGGAAGCGGAAGTTGCACAAGGATACCATGTATATTGACATCACTGTTAAGATTATCAATGAGAGCACATAGCTTATCCTGACTTGTAGAAGCAGGAAGAATATGCTCATAGGACTTTATTCCTATTTTTTCCGCATCCTTTTTTTTGCCATTGACATAGGCTATACTTGCAGGGTCATCACCAACCCTGATTACGGCAAGGCCCGGAGTTATGCCTTTCTCCTTTAAGAACGCAACTTCTTTTTTTAATTCTTCTAGAATTTTTTGTGATATTTCTTTGCCAGAAAGGATTGCTGCGGACATGCTTTACTCCTGTGTATTTTTTACGTAAGATGTCTATACTGGTTTGTATCATGTTTTGTGCTATAGTTTCAATAAAGTATGATAACAGAGATTATAAAAGAGGTGAGAAATGAAGAAAACTTTGCTACTTGTCCTACTAGTTATGATTTCCACAGGTATGTTTGCTCAAGAGAGCAGCCCTGCCATAGAAACACAACCCTCCAGCAAACCAAGTATAGAGGCGTTTCCTCGTCCCAGACTGGGTGATCAGATGCTCTCTATCAGTGCAGGCGGGCTTTTGCCACTATTTTTTCAGTTCACCAAGGATTTTTCTACAACCCCTACAAATCTGTCATTTGGCGGTTTTGGCGGAATAAAATGGGCAGGATATCTTGCAGAATCACATCGGCTTGGTTTTGATTTTGGCGGTGCATTTTCCTCCAGCCCCAATGGTAGAATGCTGTATATGGTCCCTGTATTGTTTGCTTATGATTATATGCTATATGCTTTTCCTTTTGAGGCTCCCATACATGCCAGCATGGGTGTAACTTTTAACAGTCTTGGAGATTTATTTCATATAGATCCTGTTATAAAGATAGGCACAAGCTTTTTGTACGATTATGCGCCTGATTGGAGTTTTGGTATCAATGTGCATTATTGGTGGATTATGCAGCTCTATACGGACGACCCCGATTCTCCGCCGCCTTCTCAGTCAGCCTTTGGTAATTTCCTTGAGCTTTCTCTCGTGGCAGAATACAGGATACGATAAGGAGTTTATATATGAAGAAAAAAATACTTTTTACATCTTTAATAATCTTTTCTCTTCTAGCTATTTCCTGTGCAAAAGGGACAACAGGACTTTTTTATAGTCTCTCCATAGAAGAAGAGATTACGGATAATTCCGATTTATCCAATGATATATCCGTAGCTGATATGACTGAGAGCTCATCATACATATTTATAAACACATCTTTCTCTGTTTTTTACAGGACAATAAGCGGAACAGACTGGTCAGAGCTCAGCTTTCCATCTGATATGGATATTTGTACAGCAATTAGTGTATATAATGACGGTACAAATGAGTATCTTTATGCTGCTTTTTCTAATGATTCTCTCTCTGACAACAAGCTCTATAGAGTAAGTGCAACAAATGTTTCTTCTTCCTGGGAAGAAATCTGGAGCAGCTCGTCGGACAGGATAACATCTCTGTTTTATGTATATGACGGTTCTACTACTCATTATCTTTTTGCCAACAGGCAAAGCTCAACAGATCATGCTCTTATTTATTCTACAACAGGGGCTGCATCCAGTTTTACAGGCACCACTGCAATCACAGCATCTCAGACTCCTGTAATAGGGGTTGTATATGATGGAAGCAACTTTTGGGCAGCAACAAGAGATAAGCTTTTCTCCAACTCTACACTTGCAAATCTGGGAGATACTGCTGTCTCTGATACTGCACTTTCTTCCATAGAGAAATACACGGCTATCGCCCTAGAGACAAGCAATGTATACGTAAGTGGTGTGGATACTACAACATCAGGAAGTGCAGAAAACTCGTATCTTGCTATGTACAATGGCTCAGAGTGGCAGGTTGCAACTTATGAGTCCGTATGGATAACTTCTATAGCCATATCGGGTACAGAGCTCGTCGCAGGACTGGGAAAAGGTATCAAAACAGGTAGTGATATAAACAGCCTTACAGAACCCGGAGGCAATTATCTTTCTACCGGTCTGGATGATATCTATATTACAGAGCTTATGTTTGTTGGCTCAGATCTGTATGCTGCTACTGCATCAAACGGTCTTTGGAAAAGAAGTTCTTCTTTGGACTGGAGTATAGAATAAGGGCTCCATAAGAGTTTATACAGACAGGGGGCAGATATTCTGCCCCCTATTTTTTTGCCATAGGCAGAGACACAGTTTTTTTCAGTTTGTGTCCCGCTCGATCTTTTTTATATGTCCAGCTTTATCTGTATTTCCATACCTTCACGCATTATGCTTAGCTCGAGATTCTTTGAGCTGCTTTCCGATATTATTTTATAGAAGTCTTTTATAGTTTCTGTCCTTTTGCCGTTGACTTTTGTTATTATGTCTTCCACCCTAAGGCCACCTATTGCAGCCTTGCTTCCCTGTTCTACAGAGACTACGATTATGCCTTTTGCTTTTTTCTGCTCTTCAGGAAGCTCTTCTTTTATCTCATCCGTAAGCGGAAATACGGAAAATCCCGGATAAAGTTTTTTGCTTAGCTGTCGTATTGTCTCTTCTTTGGAGCGTTTTCCTATTGTTACTGGTATGACTTTTTCTTCTCCCTGTCTTATTACTGTAAAGTCTACTTTCTGACCTGCCAGAAGGTCGCCAACTTCCAGCACAAGCTCATCGGAATCGCGTATGGCCATGCTTCCTACTTTTGTAATAAAATCTCCGGGTTTTATACCACTCTTATCGGCCGGGCTATCGCTAAAGATCTCAAACACAAAAGCGCCTTTTTTTGTTGCAATCCCCATATCTTCCAGTATTGGATCAGAGGGGTCTGCAACGCTCACACCAAGCCAACCGTATTCCACAGAGCCTTTCTCTATGAGATCTGCTATGGCTTTCTTAATATTGTTTATGGGAATTGCAAATCCAAGACCTATGCTACCGCCAGTGGGAGATGTTATCCAGGTGTTTATGCCAATGACTTCTCCTCGCAAATTAACGAGTGCTCCGCCAGAGTTTCCCTTGTTGATTGCAGCATCTGTCTGTATAAAATCGCTTATATTACCGTCTGGACCTCCACGGCGGTTAAGCGCGCTTACTATACCGGCTGTAACAGAAAAATCAAAGCCAAAGGGATTTCCTATTGCAAGCACCCAATCACCCACATGCAGGTTGTCAGAATCCCCAAGCTTTGCGACCTGTATATCGCTATCCTTGCTCTTA
Organism: Spirochaetia bacterium 38H-sp; assembly: GCA_039023545.1. Taxonomy (NCBI): domain Bacteria; kingdom Pseudomonadati; phylum Spirochaetota; class Spirochaetia; order Winmispirales; family Winmispiraceae; genus Rarispira; species Rarispira pelagica. Next base: position 236,057 of record JBCHKQ010000002.1, read on the forward strand.
AAGGATATCAAGGCCAAATCTTTTCTCTCGTCTTTTCCCACTATCTCAGCAGGATACGTCCTGTCATCATAAAGCCTTATTGTTATCTTATCCGCATTGCCTATCACATGATTATTGGTTACGACATAGTATGTGCTGCCTCTTTTTTCTACGATAACACCGGAACCGAGAGCTTCGGACTTAAAAGGTTTCTTGGGACTACCGTTATCTGGCTGATCAAAGAAAAAATCAAACCATGGCGTACCATCACCTGCCTCTGGCTGATCCTTGGTTTCTACAACGCTTATCTCAGTTACTACAGGCAGTGCCCTCTCGGAAACTATGCGAAAAGAATTCTGCAGTCCCTCCAAATCCACAAGGCTGTCAGTACTCTCTGCATTTACCGTATTGGCAGGTTTTATCTGAGTGGAGCAAGAAAAGGCAAAAAACATGGCAAGAGCTCCTATAAGGGCACCCATCAAAATCAAGTTAAACGACATTATCTTTTTTATTCTGCTCATAAATCCTCCTATTATCTTATATCTTACATCGTAAGTATTTCTATACTGTCTTCCAGCACAGCTATCGTATGTTCAAAATGAGCGGAGAGGCTGTTGTCCAAAGGTACAACGCTCCAGCCATCACCCAGCACCTTTACATAATCAGAGCCAAGGGTAAACATAGGTTCTATGGCAAGCACCATCCCGGGAATAAGCTTGGGATTGGGACCACGTCCAACATAATTGGGGACCTGGGGTTCTTCATGAGGAGCAAGCCCAACGCCATGTCCACAAAACTCTCTTACAACACCCAGCCCGTGTTTCTTGGCATGTGTGTATATGGCACGTGAGATATCGTTGATTCTACCACCTGGCTTTGCGGCATCAATCCCCCTATAGAGACTTTCTTCTGTAACAGCAAGCAGCTTACCAACCTCCGGCGAAACCTTACCCACAGGAACAGTTATAGCAGCATCGCTAAAGAAGCCATTATAATCTATACCACAATCTATACTTACTATATCACCTTCCTTAAGCGGTTTGTCATTGGGTATACCGTGTATAACCACCTCATTTACAGAAGAGCATATGGCCGCAGGGAAATCCATATATCCCAAAAAAGCAGGCTTACCACCAAGCGATGCAATCTCTCTACGTGCAAGCTCATCAAGCTCTGCCGTACTTATCCCAGGCGCAACAGCACCGCGCAGAGTAGCCATAACACTGGAAAGCATCTTACAGGACTGCCTAATCCCTTCTAACTGAGTTTTATTTTTGATACTTATCATCACATCTCCCTAAAAACAATTACAATAAAGATAACCCAATCCTCACAAAAAATAAACAACCTATTGCATACACAAAACAAGACATAACAAAAAGCATAGGAAATTATTGTTTTTATACCGAACGTCGGGAGCGCGCTGTATAAAGAACAGATAAAAAAGATGCGCTCCCTCCTGCCTGCGGCACATACAAAACAAAAAAGACATAAACCCCATTTTGCCGAAGGCAGCGCATGGCGAGCAAAGCGAGCATATGCGCGTTCGGTAAAATTATAAAAAATATTTGAAAACACCTTTTTTATATGTTAATTAAGAAAAAAGAGATGATTTTTTTATATTTTACTTGTAAATTATGAGATATGTTACAAGCAACACGAGTTTTTTTCATACGGCATGCAGACTGTGATATCAATGTATATGCGGGTGCAAGAAGCAACCCGCCCCTGTCGGAAGTAGGGAAAAAACAGGTAGAGGCTCTTTCTTTTTGGGCAAAAAATGCCGATATTGATAAGGTCTATTCTAGTCCGCTTGTGCGGGCTATGGATACGGCAAAGGGTATCGCAATGGCAAAGGGATTGGAGGTTAATCCCATAGATGCTTTAAAAGAGCTTGATTTTGGAGAGTGGGAAGGACTTTCTGCCTCCGATATTCCCGCGGAAGAGAGAGAGAGATGGTATCATGAGCCTCTTACTACAGCTCCTCCAGGTGGAGAAACCTTGACTGAGCTTGCAAAGAGGGTACTTTCTGCTTATAGAGATATAACGGATTCCAATGTGGGGAAAAATATAGCTATTGTTGCTCACGGCGGGCCTTTGCGTACCATAATATGTAGTATACTGGGGCTGCATCTTTCTTTTTTATGGAATTTTGAGCTTGCACACGCTTCTGTTTCTGCAGCGGATATCTATCCCAACGGGTACAGCTTGCTTGTATTTTTGAACAACACGTATTTTAGGGAGGGGTTTTTTGATAAAAAAGGTTAAACTTGATAAAAATCTGGAGCTAAAAACAAAAGGAGAATTAAGACTGGTTTTTCTTGGTACAGGGAGTGCCTTTAGCAAGAAATTCTATCAGTCCAATCTGCTTATTGTCAAAGGAGACGATCATTTACTTGTAGATTGCGGTACGCGCTGTCCCGAGGCCCTTGCTTCTTACGGACTGAGCGTTGATAAAATAGAGCATTATGTTTTTACACATTCCCATGCTGACCATATAGGCGGAGTAGAGGAGGTTGTTCTTGTAAACAGATATTTTGCAAGGAAAAGACCTCATCTTTATATGACAAAAAAATATCAAAAACTTTTTTGGAACGAGTCTATAAAAGGCGGCTCTGCCTACAGCGAAAAAAAAGGCTGGAGACGTTACCTTACTCTGGATGATTTTTTTGTTATCCACCAGCCAGAGCTTATGCAGCGCAAACCAAGACCTATGTATTCTTTTAATGTAGGAGATATTGAGATTATTCTTTTTAGGACACGGCATATCCCGGAACAAGCCCGCTCTTGGAGAGATTCCGCATGGAGCACAGGGCTTCTTATTGACAGAAGGGTACTTTTTTCCGGAGATACTCAGTTTGATCCGGATATGCTTGAGTTCTTTGTCTCCTCTTTTCCCATAGAGACAATTTTTCATGATTGTCAATTCTTTACAGGTGGAGTACATACTTCTCTTGATGAGCTTTCTACTCTGCCCCGTCATATAAAAAAGATGATGTATCTTGTCCACTATGGAGACACTGTAGATAAATACAGGGATAAAGTAAAAGAAGAAGGCTTTGCTGGCTTTGCAGAAGAAAATATAGCTTACTTTTTTTCCTGATTAACTGTGATGGCAGCACCTTTATCGATTAAGCTGCTGCCATAATTATTGTTATGCCAAAACAGAGATAACATCGCTTATTATCTTTATCTCAACCGGAAAATCATCTTTTGACAACCACCAAGCTTCTCCGTCTTCCTGTACGGGAAGAAGCCTGTCATAGTCTATTGTAATATGTCTGGCACTTGCAGAATAGACTCCTGTCTCTTTTATATGCTCTCCTGCATATATTTTTTTCTTGAGTTTTAATCTATCTGCAAGGCTACAGTTCTTGACTGCGCATATATTATTGGTATCGGGCAATATTCTCTTGCCGTTTCCATAAGTTCTGCTGCCAGAAGCTCCTATGGCAACAAGAAGATACTCATCTCTCGTGATCTGTTTCTCCAGATTGATGCCAAGCTCTGCCTGCGGATGAATCTTGTGATAAAACAGTGTGGACATATCCGCTATAAGCTTGTATGTGTCGCCGGGAAGATAAGGCTTTACACGGTTAGTAACAAGAGAAATATAGGCATCGATTCCAAAGCTTATGATATTGCATCCATATCGAAACGTCCTGTCTTTTGCCCCTTTCATGGCATAGAGAGGAATTTTGCCAATGCTGTTGCTTGTTGCAAGCTTATTGAGAGCAGATAAAAAATCCGGAGCATCCGCAGCATCGTTGCCGCTTCCCAGAGGGACACGCATAAGAACAACATTCTGCCGTTTCTTTTCCTCTGCCTGCATTATACCGTTGACTACCATATTATGGGTCCCATCGCCACCGCAGCTAAGTATAAGTACATTCTCCTCGCTTCTCTGGCTTATCATGCGTGCAAGCTTCACAGGTTCTGTTATGTCTGAAGACACATGGGCCGCAAGCTTTAGCTTGCTTTTTTCCACTGCTATAAATGATTTTTCTGCATTATCCAGTACTCTCTTAAGCCTCCCGGCTCTGGCAATTGTACCACTTGCAGGATTGATTATAGAATAAACCTTATAGTCCAAAAAGAAATCCGATGCTCGCAGAGCTGTTTGCAGAAGTCTCACTAGCCTGTTGATTTGCGTCTCTCTGTTTCCCATGCTTAAGACTATATGAGCCTCTACCAGACAGTCAAGTTTTTTATCAGGCAAAAACCAACATGCCAAAAAAGTTTTAATCTTTTATACCGAACGTCATCCCTGCGCTACATAGGGCAAAACAAATAGAAGGCGCAGTGATTCCTGCCTACGGCAGATGAGGTGCAAAATAAAACATAAATATAAAAAGCAACATACAAGTATAGAAAAATATGCGCCCGCATGCAGGCAGAGCCCACAGGCTCTGCCGTTCGGTCTATGCTTTTAATAAAGGGAGATAGCAAATCAGAGTTTTTCTAGCTCAAGTATATCGTTGTAAAGCCTCACATAGCTGTAATACCTGTCCGCATTTAGTGTCCCGGATTCTACGGCAGCTTTTACAGCGCATCCGGGCTCGTCTATGTGAACGCAGGAAGAATACTGACAGTCGCATGATAATTGCGCTATGTCTCTGTAAAAAAATCTAAGCTCGGAGGAGTCAACACCGTATGGGATAAAGTCGCGCACGCCTGGAGCATCCGTTATGTCCATGCCGTCATAACAGAAAGAACGGGCAAATATTGTAACATGAGAACCCCTGTTATATTTTTTTGATATCTCTCCTGTCTTCTGGCTTGCCTGCGGGTATATGGCGTTTATAAGACTGGATTTCCCCACACCTGATTGGCCCACAAAAAGAACACGCTTATTCTTCCAGATATCAAAACAGTCACTAAGGCCTATTCCTGTAAGTGCAGAGACTCTTCTTACAGGATAGCCAAGACTTTCGTAAAGCTGGAGAATATTTTCTACATTATCAGGTATTCCAATATCAGTCTTGTTTAGAAGTATCATTGCATCGCAGCCCGGCATAAGCTCTGCTTCTACAAGGATTCTGTCTATAAAACGCGGACGAAATGGAGGATTATCAGGAGAGCTTATGCAGACCACTATATCCAAGTTGGCAGCTATGGTTTGAGGCTGTTTTTTTTTGATATTATAGCGCAAGAAGGCATTCTTTCTCTCTAATCTGTTTTCTATATAGCCCTTATGAGACTCTATAGAATCATAAAAAAAAGATACACGGTCACCCGGAGCAAGAGGATTATAACCTCCTACAGAATCGGATAGAATCTTGCCTCTTATCCTGCATTCAAATACTTCTCCTGTGACATCCTCCTCTATAGTAAAAATATTGTTGATACCGTATCTTACAATTCCTTCCGGCATTACAGCTCTCCACAAAAAGACAATCCCAAATCCTCAAGAAAACGCACATATTCTGCATTATAGGAGTCTTTGCCCGTATGATAAAATTCTGTCTTTGTATTCTCACAACAGAATTTTTCCTTGCACCTTATATAACGCAGTATCCGCTGCATCTGATGACCTACACCATCCCTTGAGTCTATTACGGAGACATTTGGGCCTGCAAGCTCTGAGATTTCTTTCTTAAGAAAGACAAAATGCGTACATCCCAGCACTATTGTATCTGCACCGTGTGAAGAACAATAATCCACCTCACTCTTTACGGCAGCTATCTTCTGATCTTTGTCCGCAGTAACAAACTCTAGCTCCACAAAATCCACTATACCCTTTGCGGGCACTCGCAGCACCTCACAATCAAATGCAAACTCATCTATGAGAGCCTGGGTATACATATCCCTTATTGTTCTTTCTGTTGCAAGAACACCTATTATCCTGTTTCTGCTCACGCTTGCCGCAGGTTTGATAGCAGGCACAACTCCGACAAAAGGAATCTCAAAAGTATCCCTGAGCGCTTCTATCGCAACAACAGAGGCTGTATTGCAGGCAACAACTATCAGCTTGGGGTTAAATTGTTTTATGGCATTGTCGACAACTTCAAGAATGATTTTTTTCAATTCTCCGGCCGTCTTTACTCCATAGGGAAAGTTTTTTTTATCCGCTATATATATAAAATGCTCGTTTTTTATATTTTCCATAGCCCACAGTAGATACGGGATACCACCCAGACCGGAATCAATAAAAACAACAGGTCTGCAAAAATCATCCAAAGAGGTCATCAAGCGCTTTGCGAGCTCTTCTTCGTTTCTCTTCCTGTTCGGTAACATCGGCAACATCCTTGGGAGAAAAATAAGCACAGAAATTTGCAATCTCTTTATCGGATACAGGCTCAGGAATGGTCTCCCTGCACTGCCAGTGGGCATCCGGATCATAGAAGCGGCAATTTTTGCACACTTTTGCGTCCCTGCCACAGGAAGGACAGATAGTAGTCCTGAAAACCTTATCCGCAGTAATATCTGCGCCACAAAAACTACATTTCATAAAAAATATTGTAATTGTAAAATCATATAAAATAAAGTATGCTATGACTATGCCTAAGATTTATAACTGCTCGTATCCCGGATGCAGCAACATAACCTGTCAGGAAGATGGTTTTTGCCTGGGGCATAGCAGCCGGGAAGAAAAAGAAAAAGCAATTGCAAACATAAAAAAGCTGCTCAGCGAAAAAAAAAGAATAGAAGGCGTCTGCATGTCCGGCATAGACATATCAGAACTTGAGCTTTCCGGACATGATTTCTATGACTGTGTTTTTCTCGGAATACGTGCGGAAAATATGTCAATAGAAAACGCAAGCTTTAATTTATGTTTTGGTGACTACAGTGTATTTAGAAACTGCATTTTTAAAGAGATAAATACAAGATTTTCCAGCTTTTCCGGCTCTTTTTTTGAGCACACTGTAATAGAGGATTCCAATATTTTGCAGACCAATTACAACGGTGCTACCATAAAGGATAGTGCCTTTAAAAGCTGCGATTTATACCACAGCCGTTTTATTAGCTCAAAGATATTTAAGAGCAAATTTTACGACTGCAATCTAAAAAGAACATATTTTTTAGAATCCAAACAGGAAGATGTTAAGTTCCCTTATTGTAACGTAGAAGATGCTTATTTCAAAAGAGAGGAGAAATTCCTTATATGAAAGTACACGCTCATTTTTCTCTTCCCGGTTTTTCCAATACATACATACTCGGACACGAGGATGGAGGAGATGCCATAGTAATAGATCCAGGGACATTTGACGAACATATGCTCAATTATCTGGAAAATAACAACTATTATCTTAGGTACATACTTATAACCCATGCTCACAAAAATCACTACGACGGGATAAGAACCATACGCAAGATATACGACGCAAAAATATATAGTAATAATATCAATATAGAAGGTATTCCCTGCAGCATCATACAAAACGGAGGGAGCATAAACCTGGGAGAAATAACAGTCAATGCGGTATCCGTACCTGGACACAGCAGAGATTCTCTTGTCTATCAGATAGAAGACATGATATTTACAGGAGACTCTCTGAGTGCAGGAAAACTTGGCAAACCCATAGACTCTTACGGAAAGGCTCTACTTATAACATATGTAAAACAAAAACTCCTAAGCATGCCGCCATATCTGAGGATTTTCCCCGGTCATGGACCTCCTAGCCTTGTCCGTACAGAAAGAGAGTACAACATAGATATAAAAACCAACAAGTAATATAAACACAGTAATAGCTCAAAACCTACAGGCTAATTATCTGTACCTTGCGGAAAGAGTTCTGAGGACTTCTTTAAAACGCACAGGAAGAGGAGCTCTAAAGCTGGCAATCCTCTTTTTATCTGGCAGGGGAATGGTAAGTCTGTATGCATGCAACATGAGCGTAGCATCCGGGAAAGAAGAATCGACTCTGGAATAAAGCGGATCACCAAGAATAGGGCAGCCTATATGTGCCATGTGTACTCTAAGCTGATGAGTCCTTCCCGTATGAGGATATAAAGCAACCAGAGAGTATCTGCCATAAGAAGATAATACACTGTAGAAAGATTGGGAAAACTTACCTCCCTCGTCATGCTCAGTCAAAATAAACTTTTTTCTGTTGCTGCGGCTTCTTCTGAGCCATCCCTCTATTGTGCCGTTTTTTGCAGAAGGCAGCCCTTTTACAACTGCAAGATAGATTTTTTTTACCTGCCTTTCCCTGAAACAGGAAGAAAAAAACTCTTGCGATGCCTTATCCTTTGCTGCAAGCAAGACACCGGAGGTATCTTTATCCAGTCTATGAACAATACCTGGCCTAAGGTTATCGACATCATCAAAACCTTCTTCTTCATACTCTAAACCAGCAGAGAAATATCTGTATGCCAAGGCATTGGCAACAGTTCCCTCAGGATTCCCTGCTCCAGGATGAACCACAAGCCCTTGAGGCTTGTCTATAACAATGCAAAACTCATCCTCATAGAGCACACTGAGCTCTATATCCTGCGGCACAAGCTCTGTATGAGGTACAGGCTCCAAAATGCCGCTTATGGAAAGCCCAGCCACAAGTTTTTTTGACAACTTACATGGTTTTCCATTGACCACAAGACTGCTTACCCTCTGTTTGACTTGATTTCTAGATATTCCCAGACGCGAGGCTAGAAATTCATCCAGTCTGAGCCCCTCATCAATAAGAGAAGAAGAAAAATAAAAAGGAGTTCCCATCCGTCTACTCCTCAATACTGGAAAAATAAGAAGAAATCGGCATGGATATACCAAAGTCAAAAGAAAACGTATAATCATCAGAATACGATAGATTATCAGCAGAAGATATAACAGAAAAAGAAGAAAGAGAAGCAGAGTCGTTTGAGAAAGAAGAATATACGATAAGATTATCCACAAGCGCAGCAATAAGAGAGAGTACTGCAGCACCAAGAATAATGCCCTGATGCTCCGCATCAGAAAAATCAGCCCCTCCGGGCGGACCAAAAGGAGCTGGGGCATAAGAATAATCAAAACCACTATTGGCATAGCGATAAAAAGAATATCCAAACTGAGAAAAGAATAAAGAGAACGGAAAAATTCCAAAACTTATAATCTCAAATCTCCTCAACCTGACAGCCCACAAGGGAAACTCGCCATCAGAATACGGCTCATAATCTGGATCTGCAGAAAAGACAGGAAGAGAAACGCAAATGATAAGAAAAAAAAGCAAAAAACGCCTCATCCTCTGTCTCCAAAAAACAAACTGCCAATTCTGAGAAGAGTGGAACCCTCCTCAATAGCAATCCTATAATCGTTGCTCATCCCCATGGAAATCTCACGCCAATCAAAAGCAGGAAAATCCCTCTTGCATCTGTAAAAAATTTCCCTAAGTCCAGAAAAGGTTTTTCTTATCACACTCTCATCATCAGTATACGGAGCCATAGTCATAAGTCCCACAGGAACAACGCTGGTACAACCTGCAGCAAGCTCCACAGCCTCGCAAAGCTCATCATAAGAGGAAAACCCATGCTTGGACTCCTCCCCAGAAACATTCATCTCAAACATAATCTCAATCCTTTTTGCCAGAGAAGCCGCATATCTATCAAGCACGGAAATCACAGACAATCTATCAATAGAATCCACAGAAGAAAAAATCTCCGCAGCCTTCTTTGCCTTATTTCTCTGTAGATTACCAATCAGATGCAACTCCACATCAGAAGCAAAAAAATCCCGCTTTTCGATTGCCTCTTGCACCCTACTCTCGCCAAAAACCCTTATTCCCGCTGCATAAGCAGCCTCAATTGCCCACGGTCCGTGAAACTTGGTCACAGCCATGACCCTAACCGACTCAACACTCCTTCCTGCTCTTATGGCAAGAGAGGCAACCTCATCCGTAAAACGCCTGATTTTATCTGTCACATCCTGCATAAAAAAAGTATAACATGCAAAAAAACCATAAAAAAGCCCCTTTTATAAAAATAAACCGAATGCAGGATACGCTCCCCATACAAAGAAACAATGCAAGACAATGCGCGCATCCTGCTGCCTTTAGCGAGAATTACGCAAAGACAGAGCAAAAGATAATTCTATAACGCTCCATGCTGTGCAAAAAAGAACGCCAAAGGCAGGCTTAGCGAGCCCGGCATAAAAAATAAGCTTATCCGGCGAGCTAAAGCCGTTCGGTATATTTTTGTGTTATAATAGAAAGCAAAAATTATATTGATATAAATCTTGCAAGCGCGGATTGAGTGAATTATCATATAAATAGAGGGTGTAATGTACGCAAGACATGGCAGAAAATACTTGCTAGCAAAAAAACGCTGGGAATTGATACGGCTCTTACAGTACGATACCGATTTCCTAAAGACATCATTCAAAATTCTGAGCAGGCTACTGGTACTTTATCAGGACATGTGCCTTAGACTGCCATATATAGAAAAAGAAGAACAAAAACAGGAGATGGAAGCCATCAATCAACTTGCCGAAAAATCCAACATAGAGTTTCTATTACATGAGATTCCAATTGTTATGAAAGAATTGGAAGATATCACACAGTCTCTCAACTACATGCGGATTTACTGCAAAACTTTCTGACACAAGAGATAGGTCAAAACTCCTGGGATGATAAAAGATTACCTATAAGCCTTATATCCCATTTTTTTGGCATAAAGGTACTTTTTACACCTACCTTAAGCTCCTTTAAAAACCTATTTCTAGATATAGTTACAGCTCCCATCGACACAAGATGAGGGGTTTCCACCTGACAGTCTATAAGGCTTATCCCTTGCATCTGCCAGATTTTTTTTGACATAAGGAAAGCTATCTTTGAGGCATGAGGGACAAGAGAGAACATTGACTCTCCAAAAAAAACAGAACCAATAGAAAGACCGTAGAAACCTCCTATAAGACGATCATTATGATAAAGTTCTACAGAATGAGCATAACCAAGTTTGTGCATTTCTTTATATGAATTGAGCATTCTATTTGTTATCCAAGTGCCTTTTTGCCCAACTCTTTCTATGCGTGCACAATTTTCTATCACAGAAGAGAAATCCGTATCCGTAACAAGAACATATGTATTTTTTTTTGTTTCTCTTAGAAGTCTTTTGGATACATGCTCTGAGCCCGGATAAAACACACACCTAGGATCAGGTGACCACCATATTATATTCTCTCTATCAGAATTAAACCAGGGAAAAGAACCTCCTATGTATGCAGAAATAAGCATCCCCGGACTAAGGTTGCCTCCTACAGCAACAAGTCCATCTTCCGCATATATCTCAGGATCCGGGAATTCTACAATTGTCTTATGATCCAGCTCTCCAATATCCGGTATCCATACAGGCATAATAATAGCAAAAACCCTATTCTGTTTTTAGAACAATATCATCAGATTCTACGTATATAAAAAGCTTCCCGCCTTTTTCAAGAGAACCAAATAATAGCTCGTCAACAAGAGGAGAAGTAATCTTCTGCTCGATAAGCCTTGCAAGAGGCCTTGCTCCAAACTCCGGAGAATATCCCCTCTCAGCAAGCCAATCTATTGCCTCATCGCTCACTGTAAGTTCTACATTCTTCTCTGACAGCATAATACGCAGCGTATCCAGTTCTTTATTAACAATCTTTCTAACAACTTCCATAGGCAGACGTTTAAAAACAATTATATCATCCAGCCTATTTCTAAACTCCGGAGTAAATATTCTCTCCACTTCTCTGTTTATACTATCTTCTTTTACAACATTGTTGCCAAAACCAATTAGAGACTGCCCTAGCTCTCTTGCTCCAGCATTGGAAGTCATAATTATGATGATATTTCTAAAATCGGCTTTTCTTCCTGTGTTATCCGTAGCAGTAGCATAATCCATAACCTGCAGAAGAAGGTTAAATATATCGGGATGAGCTTTTTCTATCTCATCAAGAAGCAAAACAGCATGAGGATTTTTTCTCACAGAATCAGTAAGAAGGGCTCCTTCATTATATCCAACATAGCCAGGAGGAGAGCCCAGCAATCTAGAAACACTATGTTTTTCCTGATATTCGCTCATATCAAAGCGCAATAATGGGATAGACAGAATATCGGACAGACTTCTTGCAAGTTCTGTTTTTCCCACACCAGTAGGTCCCACAAAAAGAAACGAGGCAACTGGCTTATCCTTTCTGCCAAGCCCTGCTCGAGACCGTTTTATAGCATCTACTACCTTTTTTACAGCCTCATCCTGACCAAAAAGTCTTGAGCGTATGGCATCCATCATCCCTGCCAAGTTCTTTTTCTCAGAATCTCCGGCTCTTTTCACAGGAACACGGGCAATAAAGGATACAAGCTCTTCTACATCTTCCGGCAAAACAGGCACAGGCTCTGTAACATCATCCCCTTCTTTATATGTGCGCATATGTATTCTGGCACCCAACTCATCCATAACATCTATGGCCTTATCAGGTTGGAACCTGTCATTTATATATCTGGAAGAAAGCTCTACTATATTCTTGATAATATCATCATCGTATATAACATTGTGATGTTTCTCATAATTAGCCTTAAGCCCTCTCAAAATCTCTACTGTGTCATCAAAAGAAGGCTCAGGTACATCTACCTTCTGGAATCTTCTGAGAAGAGCAGTATCTGCTTCCATAAATTTTTTATATTCCTGATAAGTAGTACTTCCCATACATCTGAGCTTTCCAGAAGCAATAACAGGCTTTAACATATTGGAGGCATCCAGATTGCTGCTCATAGAGGAGCCAGCACCCATTATAGTATGAATCTCATCTATAAACAGTATTGCCTTTTCTTCTTTTATGAGCTCATCGATAATTGCTTTAAACCTCTCCTCAAAATCTCCTCTGTACTTAGTGCCGGCTATTATCTGTCCCATATCAATACTGTAAATTCTATATCCCTTTAAAAGAGGAGGAACTTCATCGTGTGCTATCTTAAGCGCAAGACCTTCCGCTATTGCTGTCTTACCTACTCCGGCCTCTCCTACAAGAACAGGATTATTCTTGATTCTCCTGCAGAGAATTTGCATTACTCTCTCCAGTATATCCTCACGACCTATTATAGGGTCTATCTCTCCCCTTTTTGCTTTCTCCACAAGTTCTATAGAAAAAGAAGACAGGATTTTTCTCTTTTTCTCCTTCTTCTTATCTTCCTGTGATTCCGATGTTGCAGTCCTCTCATCCTCAGATTCGCCGTTATAGTCATCTGAGATATATGCTTTTACAGTATTTACAGCATTTAATAATCTGTATTCATCAACACCTGCTTCTCTTAAGACCCTAGAGGCATAACAATCATCTACTTTATATATCGCAACTATAAAATGATCCGACCTGACTTTCTGGTGTCCTGCTCCCATAGATATTGTCTGAGCAAGGTATATGACCTTTTTAAGATTCTCAGTAAACCATAAACTTATCTCCCCATCAGTATTCTTATGGGATGTCCTTACAGGTATATATTTTTCAAGGTAATTGCCTATAGAATATAATACATCTCCAGAATTGACTTCTAAAATCTCAAAAAAGCCAATCTCATCATATTTTTTTGCAAGCTCATAAAAAATATGCTCAGGGGTTATATATTCGTGCTGCTTTTCCTGAGCCAGTTTTATGGCCTTATGAAAAGAGGACAACAACTCTTCAGTAAAAAAATCTTCCCAATTCATACTTGCTCCTAAGCAGGCTCCATTGTGCACCTTAGAGGAAAATTATTCTTCTTAGCTTCATCGTGCACCCTAGAAATTTTTGTAACAGCTATATCATAGACATAAGAAGCAATTCTTGCACTGCCTTTATTATGTATAGTCATCATAAGTTCTGTAGCTTCCAGAGGATTCTTATCAAAAACACTCATAAGAACATTAACAACAAAATCCATAGGAGTATAATCATCGTTTAACATAACTACCCAATACAACTCAGGCTCTGTAATTTTAGGTTTAACACTTACAGAAGCCTCCTCATCAGGAGAAAAAGCCATAAAAACCTTAGTATCCTCTTTATTTATCAACATGCTCATAGAATCCCCCATATCTGTAAAAACTCACATAAGCACAATCAGGAGGCATATGCCTGGCAAAAAGGGCATGAAAAATATTAACTTTTCTGCAAGTCTTACACACCTCAAAACGCCTCTCATAAACAGTACACAAATTGCTATCAGTATCAAGATACTCACATGGCCTGTCATAATCAATAAAGAGCGTCCCATCAGGATAAACACTTCTTGTATAACAGCACTTGCCACATCTGTTACAAAGCTCTTCCCAATTTCCTCTACCTTTTTTTAAATAATATAACAAAGCATCTATATTCTTCATAACACCTATTAATATAAAAATCATTGAGCAGGAGCAAAATATCCTGACTCATCCCTTCCTGACCGTGTAAAGAAATGTACTTCTGCCTCCACAGGTATATAAGCCCTACCAAAATCAGAATTGCTATAGGAAGTATACTTAAGAACATATCGCCCGGAAAGTTGGGAGTATATCATAGACACAATAACATCCATACCTTTGGGATATGATGCCGATATAACTCTACCACCAGTCTTCTCCGCAAGATAAGAAAGCTCATCAGGAACCTTGCCATTATTAAGAGCAACGACATAAAAACTAATCTCATTCTGTATAAAAAGTCCCAAAACAGCATCAACACTGACATGAGAAAAAGCCTGCCTACCCAGAACACCAGAAGAAAAGAAAACCACAGCTCTTTTTCCTCTGGCCTTCAATACTGTAAAGGCAGCCTGCACAAGAGCATCCTCTATATCCCAGTCAGCAGGGAAAGCACCGGCTACCATATCAGAAGGAAGAATGCTATTTTGAGAATCATTCTTTGCAATAATAACAGGAGTATCCTTTGCAGCATAAAGAGATATTCCTCCCTTTCCAGAAACTGCATGCAAAAGTTCTGCTACAACATCCTTAAGCCTGTCAGAGTATCTCACCATAGAAGGAGAATGCTCCATGACAAGAGAAACATCTATCCTCTTTGTTTTATTAGCAGAAAATACAAGCTCAACATCTCCCAGCCCCTGACCGTTTTCCGTTATTATAAAGCTCTTACTAGGAATACCTACAAAAGGTTTGCCATACCTATCCCTTACACTTACATCTATCATAACCTCTGGGAATTTGCTTGCATCCACTCTCTCTATATCCACATATATTCCGCCATATACAGAGGCGACATCCACAAGATGATGAATAAGATTGGTTTCTATATCAGCAGCAATAATATCTCCGTTAGGTGTAAGATCTATTCCCATAAGATGCCTTGCACCTATTTGAGCTATATTTGCAATCATACCTGTAGAAGGAACATAAAGAAGTAATTCTCTGCCATTTGAGATAATAAACTTGTCTGACTCATATACAATAATATCCTCAGGAGAATCTATAAGCCCTTCCACCTCTTTTCTTACAAAATTACCATAAATATCAAATACAACAAGCCCCTTTAAGGAAGCATCAAGGACATAGACCAGCCCATCATGCACAACAATTCCTCTTGGCTCGGACAGCCCCTCAAAACCTTTAACCCTGCCCCCAAAAGACATCAAGAACTTACCTTCTTTTGTAAACTTGCTTACCCTTTTATTTCCCTGTTCTGTAACATACAAGTATCCATGGCTATCCATAGCTAGATATTGCGGTCCTAGCAAATTCCCGTCACCACGCCCTGTTTCCCCTATTATTCTTATCCGCTTACCAAACCTGTTAAAAACAGAGATTCTATCAGCCATAAACTCCGTAATATATACCAACCCATCCTCATCCTCCAACACATCAAAAGGAGCACTGAGCCCAGGAAGTTCTCCCTTTAACATATCCACAGAAGAACCAGAGCTATCAAGCAACAGGACAGAATTACTACCCATGGCAGAAACCCAAACCATACCATCCTGTCTTACAAAGACACCAGAAGGACTGTAAAAAGTCATAATCCCTTCATTTATCCCGCTTTGCGAATAAGCAGAAACAAAAGAAGACTCTCTATCCTCATAAGGCAGAACACCAATCCAACGCCTTACGGTATCGTATTTATACTGCAAATAAGGAGGAACCGGTGACAACTTGGACAAAGAATATTTCCACTCTGATAAAGCAGGCTTATAATATCCACTTCTAAGATATGCCCTTCCAAGCCAGACATGCATATTCACATTATCCGGTTTTAAGCTGATAGCTTTTTGAAACGACAAGATAGCCTCATTAAAAAATCCCAGATGAAAAGCCCTAACGCCCCACCTAAACTCATCCTGAGCCTCAACAGCCTTTAAATCCACATCCTGAGCATGCAAGAAAAAAGAACAAGAAAACAATACTAAAAAAACAATCCAAAACTTTTTCATTATAACTCCATGATAACACGATAATGCTCATTAACAAGAGGATGGTCTGGTAAAAGTTTTCTTGCCACACGTATAGCAGCTTGAGCATCTCTCTTCTGACCATTCTTATACAACGCCCAGGCATAAGAATCATGATAAGCAGGATTAGAAGGAACCTTATCAAGAGCTCTGCGACAATACTTTATAGCAAGAGGCAGTTTTATTCCCTCCTCTGCAAGTATATATCCCATAGAATTAAGCGCAGAAGGATTATCAGAATCCATAGACAAAGCCTTATCCAAGGCCTCAAGGCTATTTACTGTATCGCCCTGCATATACAACACATGTGCAAGCGCAGCGTACACACTAGCAGAAGAAAAACCCTCTTCTATCACCTTTGAGAACTCAAGCTCAGCAAGCTTAAAACGCTCAGTGATAGCATAAATATATCCCATAAGCATTCTTGCCTGGTATCTCTTAAGAGGATGGGAATCAGTAGTGAGGACCTGTTCTAGATAAAGAAGAGCCTCTTCATACTCCTTCATCTTGGCATAACAAAGGCTCATATAATAAGCAATCTCAGAAGGCTTAGCCTCAAGAGTATCACTCTTTAAAAATTCCTTAATAGCCTCCGGATATTTACCTTGACGATAAAGCTCCTTACCATTTTCAAAAGGATTATCAACCATAACTACCCCTCCCGATAGTTATTAACAAGCTCAGAAGCTTTCCAATGAACCTGAGGATGAACAAAAACAGGAGAAACAGACACATCGCCCCTGTCAACAACAACACTATCCAGCTCAAGGTGTTCATCATATCCTGACGCATCAACAGCAGAAACACTTACACCTGTGCCATAAACAAGAAAGTACTTGGAAGAATCCACAGAATCCATAATTTTAACACTATCAGTATAGATACGACGCGACGGACGAGTAAAAACAAGCCTACTATCAACACCAATATCAAAAGCATTGACATTAAAAAACATATCAGGAATCCATACATCCAGAAGAGAAGGAAAAACCTTATAAAAAAAACCTGCAAGAGAAGAAAAATCATCAGAAGAATAATCTGCAAGAGAAACAGCAAAAGCAGGAATCTCCATAAGAACAGCCTGCCTGGCTGCAGCAACAGTACCGGAGTATATGATATCCGTTCCAAGATTGGGACCCTTGTTGATACCAGAAACAACAACATCCGGCCTTGTCTCCTTATCCATACATGCAATAACAACACAATCCGCAGGAGACCCACTACAGGAAAAAACATTATCCCTTATCTTCTTTCTTCTAACAGGCTTGAGGAGAGAAAAAGAATGTGACATACCACTTCTCTCCCCATCAGGAGCAATAACAACAACATCAGCTACAGAAGAAAACACCTCATAAAGAGCCCATAACCCCTTGGCATCAATACCATCATCATTGGTAAGTAAAACTCTCATAACCTGGAAACAACCTCAACACCATCAGAAGGAAGCGAGACCATATAAGACGGAACAAATCCAAAAATTCTCTCATATTCATCTAGCTTTTCTTTATACTCGGGAATAACAGCCCTATCCATAAAAGCAACAATACTACCGCTAAACCCTGTTCCCACAATACGGGACCCGTAAACATTGGAAATCTCATAGCACCTTTTGGCAATCCAATCAAACTCAGGACTGGAAACCTCAAAATTATCCCTAAGACTCTCATGAGAACGAGACAAAATCCTGCCAAATACAGAAAAATCCCCTCTCTCCACAGCCTGCAACGCCTCATTAACCCTGGTAACCTCCTCCAGAATATGAATACACTTCTTACGCATCCCCTCAGGAATACTCCCCAGCGCAGTCTTTAATCCAAGCACAGGAAAATCAAGCAAAGAACGCTTATCCTTTTCTTTTAAAAAATTCTTGAGAAAACCCGGGAACTCATCATCAAAATCCCCATACTCCTCCGACAAAATATGCTCGGGAACATTGACATCAACAACAAGAAAAACCTTATCCTGCATATCAAACGGCACAACAGAAACAGCATCCTTCCTAGAATCAGTAACAACAAGATTTCCGGGAGAAGCATTAAGCATGGTAAAAAAATCCGCACGCCTCGGAACGGTCTCCAAAAACTCCTCTTGACCCATACGTATATAGGATACAAGCTCCTCATCAGAACAAGAAATACCAACAAGCTCCCTTATAGCAAAAGCAAAAGCCATCTGCATAGCACTGGAAGAAGCAAGCCCCACCTTCATAGGAATATCAGAATCAATAGTAACCTCAAGCCCGCAAGCAGGCGCTCCCTTTTCTATAAAAACAGAATAAAACCCCTTAAGATAATTGGACCACCTATCTTCCTTCCTGTACTTCAAATTGGGCACACTAGTCTTCTTTCTCTCATTGAGAGAAGCAGAAAAAAACCTGAGAGAACTATCACGGCGTCTTGAAACAGCAACAGCACACCTAAGGTGAGAAGCATATTGCACAACAGGACCACCATAGTCCTCCGTATGCTCTCCCAGAAGACTAACCACAGCCGGCGCAGTGACCACAATCTCCGGGAAACTCCCATATTCCTCTTTATGGAGTTCCCTTATATCCGTCATACCGTGCCCCTCCTAAAAATCTTTATCATATATTACAGTAAAAGGGACAAGAGTTCAACAAAAAAACTATTCCTTTACAACACAAAAGAATCAAGAAACCAGCAACACCTACCCCCACCTGTCAAACAAAAACTCAAGCGCCTCGGCAAGATGAGAAGAAGACCTATTAAGAAAAGCAGAAAAATCATCAGGCGCATTACCATCCGCATTATCAGAAACAACCCGCAACAAAACAAAAGGCACAGCATTTACCCTGCAAACAAGAGCAACACTAGCACCCTCCATCTCAACAACATCACCCTTAAGCTCCTCTGTAAGATAAGGCATTCTTGCTCTCTGCTCACCCGCAATAAACTGGTCGCCAGTCAAAACACGACCAAAATGAACCCTTCCCCAATCAGGAGAAAACCCTCTCATCTTATCAACCAAACCCTTATCCGCCTCAATAAACCTATACACAGTATAAGGCACCCTGCCCCGCTCTATCCCCATAGCAGTCGCATCAAGATCATGCTGTACACAATCCAAAGACACCACAAGATCACCCACACAAAGAGATGGATTAACAGACCCCGCAATCCCCGTAAAAACAACAGCCTCTGGCCTATACTCCTCTATAAGATGCTGACACACCATAGCAGCCAGAACCTTCCCTACCCCGCTCTTAGCCACCACAAGCTCAAGATTCTTATATCGCATCCTGTTTACAGGCACACCATTCCACTCATCACCATCCACAAACTCAAAATGCTCAGAAAAACATGCAAGCTCCTCTCTCATAGCACCCAGGACAAGAATCATCAAAACACCTCCCTAAAACACAACAATACCGAACGGCAGCCCTGCGTTGCTTGGCTGCCTGCCTACGGCAATAATAGTACAACAAGCATAAAAAAATAAAGAATATCTTACAAACTAATACAAAAACTAAGAATTAAGCTTAAGATAACCATCCCAGCCCTCAGGAACCCCAGAATCCTTCAGACTCAAAGCCTGACGCAAATACACACGCGAAGGAATATCAGACGGAACAGACTCCAAAACCTTTCTAAAAAGCTCAATAGCAGTATCAAAATCACGCTGAAAAAAAGCAAACATACCCTGTTCAAAAAAATCATAAACAGAACGTAGCTTTTGCTCCACAAGGAACTCCCTATCATTAAGAACCTGAAAGACAGACACAGCAGCGGACTTTCCCTTAACCATAACCTTACCTAGAAAACGCAGATGAATATCCGCAGGATTAGCAAGCGACATAACAACCTGCTCAGAAATAAGAATACTCGTACCAAAAGCCTTGGTAAGACTCTCCAACCTTGCCGCAATATTAACAACATCAGAAATAACGGTAGTATCCATCCTAAGCTCCTCACCCACAGTACCAACCATACACAAACCACTATGGATACCAATACCAGTACGCACATGAGGCCAACCCCTTGCCTCATACCTTCTATTTAACACAGCAAGCTCCCTCTGCATCTCAAGAGAAGCAGCAAGGGCATCATCAGCATTATAGGGAAAAATAGCCATAATACCATCACCAATATACTTATCAATAAAACCATTATGCCGCCTTATAATGGGACCAATACAATCAAAATAACCATTAAGAAACTCAAAACTCTCAGAAGGAGTCAGCTTTTCCACAATACTGGTGAAATTCCTGATATCAGAAAACATAAGAGTAAGCTCAGTCTCCGTCTGATCACCAAGATGGACATCCTTTATAGACCCCTTATGCATAAAAGCCAAAAACTCCTGAGGCACAAACTTATAAGAAGCCTCGTACAACTCCTTCCAGTTCTTTTCCATAGCATACTTTTCTTCTATAAGAACCTGCAGTCGCTTAAACTGAATCAAAGTAAGCAAAACAATAAACACAAGAAAACCGGCAGGAATAACATTGAGAGAAAACCAATTAGAAGGAATAAACCCCAGTCCCCTTAGACCAAAAACAACAATACTCAAAATAAGAAGCACATAAGAATAAAGAAGCTCCCTACCCAGAAAAACATTCTTCCCATTGGCACGCAAAACCAACCACAAATTGGGAATAAAAGACAAAATCCCAGTTATAGCAAAAACCTTGACATAAAATTCCGGCTCCGTAAAAAAAGTAAGAACAATAAAAAACAACGCAGCCACCCAGAAAGGCATAAAAATCCAAAAAGAAACAAAATCAGACTTCTCTCCCTTAAAGAAAAAAATCATAAAAAAACCAAGAGCAACAAGCCCCAGAACACCACATATAACATAAGCATGAAACAGCGAGATAATATTCTTAGGAAAAAAGAACAAAACAAACCCATCCTGGATGGACTGAAAACCCGCATAAAACACAATAAAAAGAGATAAAAACAAACTGGCAATACCATCCGATTCTCTCTTGTAAACATAGAAGAAAAAGAAATTAATAAAAGCAGCCAGAAGAATAGCACCTATAAAAAGCCCTTCTAGAGAAACCTCTTTGGAGGATTTCACCCTGTAAACATCCTCCTTATAAACATACAAAGGAAGCCTCAAAGTCCCCTGGGTATCAATTCTCAAATACATCCTATTCTTCCCATAATGCAACAACACCGGAAAAACAGGCCGGTAAGACCCCACATAAGAATCATTACCATAAACTACCCATTCCCCCTTATCATCTTTTACATACAACCTAACATCATCAACAAGACTATAATCCAAAACAATAAGAAAAGACTCCGATCCCTCTCCGGTATAGTCCAGATCAAGAGAAAACCACATAGGATACCGTTTAAAACCAAAAGACACATCTCCACCCGCAGAAACACTCTTAAAAACATAAGAAGTAAGAGAAATAACATCCTTTATATCAGCCTTACCATCCTTATCCTCCCAGTAAGAAAACCGCCCATCCACACGGATTACAGTATCTGTCGGCGACACAACTATAGACTCTGCATATAAAAAAACAGACATAAAAAAAAGAACAACAATAACAAGAACAATCTTAAGACCCCTCATAACACTCCCACAAAATAAATATTATACGTATTCTGCAGTTTTCTCAACAAAAAAATAAAAAAACTCCATAAGATCCAATATCCCAAAAAAATCACTCATAAAATATTTACACATACAAATCTTTTCCCTATACTATCCCAATATCAATAAAAACAAAAAACAGAAAATACATGATAGACAAAACCACAGCAAGAATAAGATCACAACTTCTAAGAACAATACGAGAATACTTCTATAAAAACGGATACATAGAAACAGACACCCCGATACTCTCTCCCACACTCATCCCAGAAGCCCATATAGAAAACTTCTCCACAACATATATAGACACACAAAATAAAGAACACACACTCTACCTCACACCATCACCAGAAATATGGCTAAAAAGACTGATAGCCCAAGGATATGACAAAATATATCAAATAACAAAAAGTTTTAGAAATACAGAGACCCTTACCACACATCACAATCCAGAGTTTACCATGCTTGAGTGGTATACCATACACACCACTCATACAGAACAAATACAAATAACACAGAACATGTTAAAGACAATAGCAGAAGAAATCCCATGTCCTATCCTTAAAAAAAATATAGAAATAATAAGCATGGAAGACGCCTTTAAAAAACATGCCGGCTTCTCTCTCCTGGAGAACTACGAGCACAAAAAACTACAGAAACAAGCAGAAAAACTCAACATGAACATCAATACAGATGAAGAATGGGAGGACACCTTCCACAGAATTTTCCTTACCCACGTAGAACCTTACCTGCCACAAGACAGACCAATTGCACTTACAGACTATCCAGCAGACATACCATGCCTTGCAGAAAACCTGCCGAAAACACCATGGAAAGCCAGATGGGAACTATACATAAAAGGCATAGAAATAGCCAATTGCTATCAAGAAGCAAGAAAAGAAGAAGAACTCACACAATTCTACCTCAACCAAGCAGACAAAAAAAGCCATAGCAAAACACCCGTAAAACCAGACAAAGAAATAACAGAAATATCAAAAAAAATGCCACCCGTAAGCGGAGTTGCACTAGGAATAGACAGATTACTTATGATAGTAAGCAACAAAGAGGACATTAGGGGGGTGATTTTCTTTCCATTCTTTGATAAAATAGTATGAAAATACAACATTTTTTTATAATTACATTATTAACACAGGAAGGTTTTTACGTATGATCAAAGCAGGAAACATAGAAAAAGGAATGTATTTACTCTTCAAAGGTGAACCCTACCTTGTAGCAGAAAGAGAGTTTGTAAACCCCGGTAAAGGCGCAGCATTTGCCAGACTCAAACTCAAGCACGTAAAATCAGGACAAGTACTGAGAGAAACAGTAAAAACAAACGAGACAGTAGAAGAAGCACATATAGAAGAAAGAAAAGCACAGTACATGTACAGTGACGGAACAGCCTATCACTTTATGGACAACCAGACATACGACCAGTTTGAGATACCCATGGCAGGACTAGAAGACAGAGCCAACTATATGAAAGAAGGCGACAGCTTTGACATAGTTTTCTGGAACAACGAGCCAATAGACATAAAACTTCCGCTAAAGATGATTCTGGTCGTTACAGAAGCCCCAGAGGCAATAAAAGGCGACACAGTAAGCAACGTAACAAAACTCGTAACATGTGAAACAGGCCTCAAGGTAAAAGCACCAATCTTTATAAAAGAAGGCGAGAAAATCCTTATCAACACAGAAACCGGAGAATACGTAGAAAGAGTAAACAACTAAAAATCGGAGACACAATGTCAAAAGATCCTGTCATAAAAAATATAGACAAACTCACGGGAAACACCCCACTCTATTATATAAAAAGCCTGTCAGAAGAAACAGGCAACAACATATATGCAAAACTGGAGTGGTATAATCCCACAGGCTCTGTAAAAGACAGGATAGTATCATACATACTACAAAAAACAGAAGCAGTCGGGCACATAACCCCCGGCTGCACAATAATAGAACCCACAAGTGGAAACACCGGAGTAAGCCTTGCAGCATACGGCACAGCAAAAGGATATAAAGTCATACTCATAATGCCGGACACTGCTCCAGTAGAAAGAAGACAAGTACTCTCTGCACTAGGAGCAGAACTTATAATAACCCCCGCAGAGCAGGGAATGCGCGGCTCCATAGAAAAAGCAGAAGAACTATCAGCAAGCATAAAAAACTCCTTTATGCTGCATCAGTTTATAACACCAGCAAACCCAGAAGCACACTATGAAACCACAGGCCCAGAAATATGGAAACAAACAGGCAGTAAAATTGACATACTCATAACAGGCATAGGAACAGGCGGAACAATAACAGGCACAGGCAAATACCTAAAGCGCAAAAATCCTTATATAAAAATCATAGGCGTAGAACCCGCAGAATCCCCTGTGCTAAGCGGAGGAGAAGCAGGAAGACACACAATAACCGGCATAGGAGCAGGCTTTATACCCAAGACACTGGACATAAAAATACTGGACAACATAATAACCATAAAAAGCACAGAAGCAAAAGAAGCCGTAAAACTAACAGCAAAAAAAGAAGGCCTACTTATAGGACCATCATCAGGAGCAAACATAAAAGCCATAGAAAAATACTGCAAAGACAACAACATCAGAGGCAAAAACATAATAACAATATTCCCGGATAGCGGAATATCATACCTTTCTACAGGACTATACAGATGAGAATAACAACAAAAGGCAGATACGGATTAAGAGCACTATTAAACCTTGCAATGAGTGCAGAGACAAAACCAGTACCAATAAAAACAATAGCAGAAGAAGAAGGCATATCACCCGAGTTCTTGGAACAAATATTCTTTAAACTGAGAAAAAGCGGCATAATAGACTCTGTCCGCGGCCCCGGAGGCGGCTTTATAATAAAAAGACCATTGGAAGAAATTAGCATAAAAGACATATTTGATGCAGTAGAAGAAGACCTTGGCATAACACCTTGCACAGAAGACGAGACAAAAACAGGCCCAGAACTCTGTAGCAAAGCAGAAACATGCCTACTCCATGGTATATGGCAAGAAACAGCCACTCATCTGAGAAACTACTTTGCATCAATAAGCCTCAAAGACCTCATAAGCAAAGCGCAAAAAGAACTCTACGATAACATCCAGAGCGGACAAGACTTCTCCATATAATAACCAGAGCACACAAAAAAAGGCATGACCCCATGTCATGCCCCAAT
Source organism: Spirochaetia bacterium 38H-sp (assembly GCA_039023545.1). Classification (NCBI taxonomy): domain Bacteria; kingdom Pseudomonadati; phylum Spirochaetota; class Spirochaetia; order Winmispirales; family Winmispiraceae; genus Rarispira; species Rarispira pelagica. The sequence goes on from JBCHKQ010000002.1 coordinate 261,088, forward strand.
ACAAACAAAAAATACCGAACGCTTTCCCGCTAACGCGGTCAAGCTGCCTGCGGCAAAAAAACACAAATTTATTGCGCCTTTTGCAAAATATTTTTCAACTGTTTTGCAACAGAAATCTCAAGCTCATAAAAAAACTTTTCTGTATTTTCAATTACAGAAATAAACTTGGCTCTACCAGCCCTTGCATCTTTCAACAAATCCTTGAGCCTTTCATAAAAAGGTTTAAAAGCATTCGCCATATCTTTATCAGGCGAAAATAGGGGAAAATATATTTCTATTTGAGACCTCAGTACTCTTTCTGTTTTTTCAAGCAAAAAAATAGTTTTTAAAATATTATTATCAAGCATATTCTGCGTTGGATTTTCTCTTAACTCTTTACCAATATCATAAAACTCTTCTATGCGTTCCTCAACAAATCTTAGAAAATCTTTTAAGTTAGAGACAGCATACATGGCTAATTTTTGTTTCCTGGATTTGCCATGAGAAAGCAAAAACGATATCGCAGCACCAATAATAGAAAGAGAAGTAGCAATATCAAGCCCTATACTAATTTTATCAAGCATTAAAACCTCCTAAAAAAAATAAATTGATCTTATTATTTTATAAAATTAACCAATTTGTCAATAAATTAAAATCGCTTATGTCGTTAGTTTTATGTATTGGGATGCTATCTTTTCATTTCATATCACTTAATCAATGATAACTCCATAGCAGCCGATTCACCACCAGATAGGTCTCCTCGCCACGGTCCCAGAGCGAGCAGAACTTGGATTAGCAGGCATAGCGAAAGGCTATCATGTCCTCAAACAGAATCAGCTCCAAGCCCCGTTCTCGGCTCCCTTAGAGGACACGGTATTCTAGCAAATCCTCGAACACGAAATTGATGGCGCCCACAGTAAAGGTATAGCCGATGCGGTCCCCCCCGGCCGATACGTTGTTCCAGGCGCATCGGGTTCCAGGGGACGTCATAGTTGATGACCACATGACAAAACTGGAGGTTGAGACCCTCACCACCGGCGTCCGGGATGTGCCATCGGTGTTCATGGCAAATCAGGTAGCCCGAGCTCCTTCAGGAACTCGTTGTGCCGGGCCCGGGCGGCATCGATTTTTTGCGCAAGCTCGGTAAGCTCATTGTGTACTTGTGTCAAGTCCACCTCGGGCTCGGGCTTGGCCGTGCTCACATAGCGGGTGATGTTGAGGTTAAAGTCGTTCTCCGCGATTTCCTCCATGCTCACACGGCGGGAGACGAACAGAGCGCCGTTTTCGAGCTCCTCCTTCACCTCGCGGCGGAACTGGTAGGTCTCGACGATCTTGTCGATGTGCTCAGGCAGCAGGCGGTTCTGGCGCTTGCCCTTCTCGTAGAGTTCGGCGGCGTTGATGAAGAGCACATCGTCGAACTTCTTGCATTTCTTGAGCACGAGGATGCACACCGGGATGCCGGTGGAGTAGAAGAGATTGGGCGCAAGCCCAATCACGGTGTCGATATTGCCGTCTTCGAGCAGCTTCCGGCGGATCTTCGCTTCTGCGTTGCCGCGGAAGAGCACGCCATGGGGCAGGATGATCGCCATCGTGCCCTCCCGGTGCAGGTAGTGGAATCCGTGCAGCAGGAAGGCGAAGTCGGCGGCGGACTTGGGTGCGAGGCCGTAGTCCTTGAAGCGGAAGTCGTTCGCCAGCTCCTCGGTGGGATTCCAGCTCAGGCTAAAAGGCGGATTGGCCACCACCGCATCGAACTCGATCTTCTTCGCCGGGTTCTCCTCGCGCAACAGCGGCCACTCGTTTGTGAGCGTATCGCCGTGGAAGATCTCGAACTCGGTGTCCTTGAGCCCGTGCAGCAGCATGTTCATGCGGGCCAGGTTGTAGGTGGTGATGTTCTTCTCCTGCCCGTAGAGCTTGCCCACGCCGTGCCTTCCCATGCGCCGGCGCACGTTCAACAGCAGCGAGCCGGACCCGCAGGCAAAATCCAGCACCTTGCCGAGCTTCTCCCTCTTGCCGTTCGCCGGGTCCTGGGCATCGAGCGAGACAATGCCCGAAAGGATGCTCGAAATCTGTTGCGGGGTGTAGAATTCGCCGGCCTTCTTGCCGGAACCTGCCGCGAACTGGCCGATGAGGTACTCGTAGGCGTCGCCCAGAAGGTCGCGATCGGTGGGAAACTCGGCAAGCCCCTTGTCGATGGTCTTGATGATGACGCAAAGCCGGTCGTTGCGCTGCTTGTAGTCCTTGCCGAGCTTTTCGGAATCGAGGTTGATCTCCGAAAAGAGTCCTTGGAAGCTGCTGGCGAAGGATTCGTTTTCGATGAACTTGAAGCCCTTTTGCAACGTGTGGAGCAGCTCCGTATCCTGGGTGCGGGCCTGCTCGGCGATGCTGCTCCACAGGTACTGGGGCTTGATGACGTAGTGCACCTTGCGGCGCATCACGTCCTCAAACATCGCAACGTCGTCCGGATTCTCTTCGTACCAGACGGAAAGCGGTGAACGGCGGTCGTCCTTGGGGAGCTCGGGCCAGTCCGCGCCCAGTTCTTTCTTCGCCGCCTCCTCGTAGTTGTCCGAGAGATAGCGCAGAAACAGAAACGCCAGCATGTAGTCGCGGAAGTCGTCGGCGTTCATCGCGCCGCGCAGCTCGTCGGCGATGGCCCAGAGCGTCTTGCCCAGGCGCGTTTGATCTTGTTCGGTCATGCAGTTACCTCCTCAGTTACCGCTTCAGGAAAAAGCTCGGGGTTGAAGCGGTAGTTGTTCATGAAGTCGTTAAGGATCTTGCGAAAGATCGCTTTGTTCTCTTCCAGCATCTCCACAGGCTCGAAGAGCGAATAATTGCCGTGGCTCAGAAGCTGGACATAGCGATGGTGCAGCTCTTCGTCCTCGTCGTCGGGGTCGCGTTTGATGATGTCCCCGAAGTGGTTGAAGCCGTGGAAGGTGGCGGTCCTCTCCAGGATGCTGCGCAGGATGTTGAAGTGGTAGGTGTAGAGCCGGCCGGACTCAGCGGCCTTGTGCAGCTCCTTGAGCATGGCCACGTGATAGAAGCGGGGCGTGTCATTTGTGTGTTGCAGCTCGAACTCGGATCCTCTCGTTCTGAGAAAGAGGCAAAGCCCGGACCCACGTCGAATCTGGTTGCGCCATTCATTGCAAAGAACATTGAAAAAGAGTGTGTGATGGGAGGAGATAACGGTCTTAAGACGATCCTGCCGCTTAAGCATATGCACAAGATGTGCGGCCACGGCGATGGCGTTGTTCTCGTCCAGTGAGGAGATGGGATCGTCGATATATAGGTATTTCACCCAGTCGTAGGCCTCCTGGCCGTCGATGGCGAGCTGGGCGATGGCGAGGAAGAAGCACCAGATGAACATGTTCTCCTCGCCGCGGGAGACCTTGATGAGAACCGGCTCCTCCTCACCGTCGTCGTTTTTCACCGTTTCCCGCCAGAAACGGACGGTTCCTGCTTTGTAGTCGATATCGAACTGAAAGTCCGCATAGCGGCCCAGGAAGCGGCGGATGCGGCTTTCCATCTCCAGCTCCTCGAGGCCGCCGAAGAAACGCGAGGCGGTGTTCATGCGCAAGACACGCTCGCGGTCATGCTCCAGATCGTTGTCCCAGAAGAACAGGTCCTCGGTGAAGGCGTTGAAGTAGAGGGTGTCGCGGGCGACGGTCTCGCCCTCGGCGTTGCGCTGCTTGCCCTGCTCCTTGAAGGCCATGGACAGCCGCGTCTTGCCGGTGCCGTTGTAGGCGAAGATGAGCGTGACCTTCTTGTCGAGGCTGCGCAGGTGCCGCGCCACGGCGTCGAGTTCTTGGAAGGTCTGGATGCTATCCTTCGCCGCCATCGTTTACTCGACCTCCTGCGGGAAAAGTTGCTGCAAGAGCCCCTTCTTGTGGGCCTTGAGGGCGTCGAGCCGCTTCGCCTGAAGCTCGATCAGCTCATCGAGCGACGACAGACAGTCGGCAATTTTTTGTTGTTCCATTCTATCTCTAGGGATGGGAAGAATTATGCTGAAAAAATCATCCGCGCTGATATTCAATAATCCATCACTTCGTGCAGAACTGGTGATGAACTTAGCTAATTGAATTCCATGGAAGTTGTTCGCAAAATAGCCAATGAAAAACTCTGACACGTATTCCGGTTTAAATTCGAAACAATAAAAAGCGTTAGGCACAGCTACTTCATCGAATTCGCGTAGCTGATAGATGGCACCTTGAGGAAAAGTCTTTGAATTGCCTTTGTTGTACGCAAATTGCCCATTTTTTAATCTGATGTAATTGTGGTATTGGTGCCCGGCAATTTCTCTTCCGAACTTTTCTTTTTGAGAGACGAATCCTATTCCTGCAGAGATGCTAACGGCTACTAATCGGCGGTCACCGACTCTCTCTGTAATTCTGTCAGCCACATCCCCCAACCGCTTCACCTCCCACGGGCCGGCGTTGCGGAACTCGGGGAAGCGCAGGCGGGGGGTGGTTTCGCCCTCGCGGGGGAAAAGCTGCTGCATGAGGCCCTTCTTGTGGGCCTTGAGGGCGTCGAGCCGCTTCGCCTCCAGCCCGATCACCTCATCGAGCGACGACAGGCAGTCGGCGATTTTTTGTTGTTCGGGAACTGATGGGATGCGTACTTGAAGTAGTTTTACTGTATCGGCGTTTAGGTTTCGGACTCCCCCACCAGCAGCAGCATCTTGGAAGTATTTTTGACAAGTAGGCGAAAGAATTTCGTAATATAGAAATTCATTTTCTATATCGTGGCTGATATCCTTAATTGCAAGCCACCCATCATGAATGCAAGCATTTATTTTTAAAATATATGGTCGTCCAAAACTCATCGAGTTGGACATAATCAAGTTTCCGGGATACACCTCTCTTGTTTTAGAGAGCCCAGAAGGCTTTATCTTCTCTTCAGTAGAAAAAACGTATTTTGAGTCTTCTCGTAAATCACCAATCTTGAGCCAACTTAGCCCTTGGTCATTTTTCGTTAGGTATTTATCAATTGGTCGTGGTGATCCGCCACGGACAACATCGGCTACCTCCTCCAACCGCTTCACCTCCCACGGTCCGGCGTTGCGGAACTCGGGAAAGCGCAGGCGGGGCACAGCGGTTTTCTTCTTCTCAGTCATGTTCATACACCTCCAGACCTGAAATTTCCTTGCCCTGGGCGAGCTTCTTGAGCAGCGGCGCAAGGTCCTCCATCAAGGCCAGCTCCTTGTGCGCCCGCGCCTTCCAGCCCAGCCCCAGCGGAGCCATGAGGTCGGTGAGGGCGTCAGGGTCGAAGATCATGCGGTGCAGGATGCCGTCGATGAAGGCTTGCAGCGCGTCGCGGTCGAGGCCGTGCTTTTCGGCAATCTCGGTGACCTGTCGCGCATACTTTTCGGACTTGAAGCGCTCGTAGCCCGCGCGGATCTCCTGCTCAGTGAGGCCCTGGCCCTCTTCGAGGGTGCTGACGTATTCGATGATCTCCTCGCGCTCCTCCAGAAACTTGGCGTTGGCCCGCAAGAGCCCCACGAGCTGATCGCGGGTCATCTTCTGCTTTTTCGGCCCCTTGGCGCTGAAGCGGGCGATGAGCTTCATGATGTAGTCGTAGTCGATGAGGGCCGAGTCGAAGAGCACGAACTCGAAGTCGAGCTGCTGGATCGGGTCGTCGGGGTCGGCGGTCCTGGCCTGCTTTTCCCTGAGGCGGGCGGCCACGTCCAGATAGACGCCCTGGAAGGCGCGGAGGGTGTCTTCGGGCAGCAAGTCCTCGACATCGGCGCGGGTTGCTTCGTCCAGATCCGTGTACTGGTCGAGCTGGGTTCTGTAGCGCTGCACCTCCTTGAATCGCTCGATGAAGCCGGCGCGGGCCTCGTCGCCCCGGAGGTTCTCCACCTCCTCGGGTTTGCAATCCAGTCCCTGCGATTCCATAAACGCCCGGAGTTCTTCGACGGCATACTTGAGCTTCTTTGCCACCACCGGCGCCGGATCCACCAGCCAGATCTCGCGGGCCCGTGCGCCGGCCTCGCCGGAAAAGAGCGTGATGGCCTCGTCCACGGCGTCCTTCTGGGCGCGGAAGTCGAGGATATTGCCGTAGGGCTTGGAGTCGTTGAGCACGCGGTTGGTGCGCGAAAAGGCCTGGATGAGACCGTGGTGTTTCAGGTTCTTGTCCACATAGAGGGTGTTGAGGTACTGCGAGTCGAAGCCGGTCAGCAGCATGTCCACCACGATGGTGATGTCGATTTTCTTCTCGCGCGGCAGGTCCCGGTTGGGGTATTTCTGAGCCTTGATGCGGTTTTGGATGTCCTGGTAGTAGCCGTCGAAGGTGGAAAGGTCGAAGTTGGTGCCGTATCGGGCGTTGTAGTCGGCGATGATCGCCTTGAGGGCCTCCTTCTTCTGGTTCGGCTCCTTCTGGTTGTCGGCCAGCTCCTGGGGCAGGTCTTCCTGGAGCTGGGCGATGTCGCGGTTGCCGTCGGCCGGCGGCGAGAAGACGCAGGCGACGTTGAGCGGCTGGAAGGTCTCATCTTCGGCCTGCCGCTGGGCCTGGATCTCCTTGAACAGCTGGTAATACTCGATTGCGTCGTCGATGCTGGCGGTGGCAAGCAGGGCGTTGAAGCGGCGGCCGTTGGTGGCGGCGTCGTGCTTGTCCAGGATTGCCTCAACCACCTTCTGCTTGGCGAGCGTCTCGCCGGGCTTGACCGGTGCGCCCTCGGGCTTGTAGTAGTCCACGTGGAAGCGCAGCACGTTGCCGTCGTCGATGGCGTGGGTGATGGTGTAGGCGTGGAGCTGTTTGCCGAAGACGTCGGCGGTGGTGACCATGCGCGCCTCGGTGCCTTCGATGGTCCTGTAGGTGGCGTTCTGATCGAAGATCGGCGTGCCGGTGAAGCCGAAGAGCTGGGCTTTCGGGAAGAACTCGCGGATGGCCCGGTGGTTTTCGCCGAACTGCGAGCGGTGGCACTCGTCGAAGATGAAGACGATGCGCTTGTCGCGCAGGGGCTTGAGGCGCTTGCGGTATTCGTTGCGGTGGTTGGCGTCGAGCGCCAGACCCAGCTTCTGGATGGTGGTGACGATCACCTTGTCGGCGTAGTCGTCGGAGAGCAGCCGCTTCACCAGGGTTTCGGTGTTGGTGTTCTCCTCCACACAGCCGGGCTGGAAGCGGTTGAATTCCTGCCGGGTCTGGCGGTCGAGGTCCTTGCGGTCCACCACGAACAGCACTTTTTCGACGTCGGGGTTGTCCTTGAGCAGCGTCGATGCCTTGAACGAGGTGAGCGTCTTGCCGCTGCCGGTGGTGTGCCAGATGTAGCCATTGCCGCGGTGCTCGTGAATGCAATCGACGATGGCCTTGACCGCGTAGATCTGGTAGGGACGCATCATCATCAGCTTGCGCTCGGTCTGGATGAGCACCATGTAGCGGCTGATCATCTCCGCCAGCGTGCATTTGGAAAGGAGCGCCTTGGCGAAGTTGTCGAGATGGGTCACTTTCTCGTTGTCCGGCTTGGCCCACCGGTAGATGGGCAGAAACCGCTCGTCGGCGTCGAAGGCGAAGTGTTCGGCGTTGTTGTTGGCAAAGTACCAGGTCGTGCTGCGGTTGCTGACGATGAAAAGCTGTATGAAGCAAAGCAGCGTATTGGTGTAGCCGTTGCCCGCATCCTGCTTGTACTCGACGATCTGCTGCATGGCCCGGCGAGGGCTGATCTGGAGCGACTTGAGCTCGATCTGGACGAGCGGCAGGCCGTTGACGAGCAACATCACGTCGTAGCGGTGGAAGCTCGATTTGGTGTTGATGCGCAGCTGATTGACGACCTCGAACTCGTTCTTGCACCAATCCTTGAGGTTGACGAGCTGGTAGTGCAGAGGCGTGCCGTCCTCGCGCTCGAAGGTGTTGCGGTGGCGAAGGCGCTCGGAGCAGGCGAACACGTCGGGGGAGACAATCTCGTCGAGGAGCCGAGCGAACTCGGCGTCCGTGAGCCGGACGCAATTGAGCGCCTCGAACTTCTCGCGGAAGTTCCGCTCCAGCGCTTCGCGGTCGCGGATGTCGGGGCGGTGGATGTATTTGAGGCCTTTCAGCTTCTCTATCAGCTTGTTTTCAATGTCATGTTCCTTTGTCATGCCCGAGCTCCTTGGAGTGGCATCGCGCCGTAGTTGCCCACGACAAGCAGCCCTTTGTTATCAAGGGGCTGGTCGAACTGAAGCTGGGGGATCACAAGGCCGGTCAGCTTATCGGCCATCTCGTCGGAGATGACATAGGTGCTGACCAGCTGTCTGGCGATTGCGGCCTCATCGGCATCCCGTAGCTGGACTACGGACTCGATGGGCTCGAATTGGATCAGGTCTCCATATCTCATTGCACATCCCCCTTTTCAGCTTAGATTCTTGTTTCCTTCATGTGTCTGCCGCTAGGCAGGTCCGGACTGGCCACCAGAAAATCGCAAATCGGGTAGCGACGGTATTCGGGGTGGTCCGCCGCGGCGTAGGTCATGTGACCATCCACGATGGATCCGTTCCAGGCGGCCACGACCGTCTTGTTCCGGGACAATCCCTGAAGCAGACGCAAAGGATCCTGCTTCAGGTGGACATCGAAAAGGATCTCGATGTTGTCGAGCAAAACCAGCTCGCCTGTGGCTTCACCCACGATTTCGCCCAAGAGCCGCGGTAGCTGCAGAGCCCGCCTCCGTTCGGTCAGGTCCAGCATCCGGCGAGACAGCTCGAGATTGACGTTGACGAGCGGTGCGGAGGTCGAGGCCGACACCTCCTGCAACGCGGACGTCTTCCCGCTTCCCGCCGGGCCCACCATCAGGATCAGGCGGTGATAGAGCTCGCGAGCCTCGCTGATCTTTCGCAGGACCTGATCCGCCAAGGGCTCCGCCATTACTCGTTTCCTCCGTATTTGACTCGGGCATTCCCTCACCTTCCGGGCGCACCCTTGGTGCGTCCAAATCGGCTGTCTTGCCGATTTGTCGTATCGCCGTGCGTCTCTTCCAACCATCGGTCAATGGCTTCCTTTCGGAAGTGCCAATGACGGCCAATCTTCTGGCACGGGACTTTGCCTTCCCGACGATCTTGTAAAGTGTCGATTTCGATCTCTTCGGACAGGCAGGAAATTATTTGATGGTCAGGAAGTCGCCTGTTTTTCATCCATCATAAGCACTCTCATGGCCTTTACGCCAGATTTCGTATCATTGAACCTCTTTTATTTAACGTAGTTTATAGTCAGTAATAGTTGGTGTCAATATATTTTTTGCTCACTGTTTATGGCTCGCACCCTCATGACCTAAAAATCGTCTGTCCTGACGATATGTCAAGATAATCTAAACTCATGCGATTTCCGCACACGAGAGCTCAGCAACCGCCCGATGAGCTGTCCTATACCGGGCTACCTATCAATAGACAGTTTTAAATGTCAGGTGGGTACACCGACTACAACAACGTGGGTTGCTATTGTACTCCGCAAGTCTTATCTCTAAACGGAAAATCCAAGAGAAAAACAAATGCCCTGCCGGGTCATCCCGGCAGGGCCATGTGTTAACTAAGAACCAATAGAGTTGACAGCTTTAAACCTAGCTCCCCCGGACGGACTCGAACCGCCGACCTAGTGGTTAACAGCCACCCGCTCTACCGACTGAGCTACAGGGGAATCTTGATGTTGGTGAGACTATATAATATTTTTTTGCTCTTTGTCAATATGTTTTTTTAAATTTTATATATTCCCCGGATAGACATGCCTTAGATATTTTTTTGCAATATCAACGGCAGCGAGCACGCGGGATGGCGGTGTTGGTGGTTGTGTATAATGATAGCGCGGATAGTATGCTGTAAGATGCAAGGGGATATCATCCCTTATAGCGGCAACCCACTTTGCAATATCCCTGATTTCCTCGTCGCTGTCGTTTTTACCTGGGATAAGAAGAGTGGTAACCTCCACATGGATTTTTTTTGCCGCCTGCAAGATAAAAGCCTTAACCGGCTCTATCTTTCCCCTGATAAAAGAAGAATAAAAATCAGCATTAAAACTCTTGAGATCAATATTGGCAGCGTCCATATGCTCCAGGATATCCTCCGCAGGAGCGGGATTGATATATCCGTTGGTAACAAGCACATTCTTGAGCCCTCTTTTCCTTGCAAGGCGGGCAGCCTCTGTTATAAACTCAGCATGAATAAGCGGCTCAGAATACGTGTAGGCAATCCCCATAGACCCCAGAGCGATTGCCCTGTCAACCAGCTCTTGCGGCTCAAAGAAAGAAAGAGAAGACACAAGAGAAGCAAACTCAATAGAAATGCTGTAGTTCTGACAAAAGGGACAGCGAAAAGGACAGCCCACAAAGCCCACGCTCATGATAACAGAACCCGGAAAAAAATGATATAGCGGCTTTTTCTCAATAGGGTCCATTGCGATAGAAGAAATCATGCCATAATACGGAAGCATCAGTCTGCCCGCCTGATTTCTGCGCACTCCACAAATCCCGATCTTTCCCTCGGCAATAACACAGAAATGCGGACAAAGCTCACATCTTACCTTGCCTTCATCCAGCCTGGTATAATAACTTGCCTCAAAATCAGTTCTCATTCTTTTCCTACCAGAAAAGGCCTCAGCTCCACCCCCACACTGCCTTTTTTAATCCACACAGTAAGCTCACGAGCCATAACACCGTTCTCACCAGTAATAGCCGCCTCGGAATCTATGTGCAGAATATTTTCTATATAAAACTCCAAAACCCGTCTAGAATCAGAGTCAACATATAGAAGAACTTTCTTAGAATCGTAAGGATGCTTCTTTATAATCCCTTTAAACGGCAGTGCCTCAAGCCTATAGTTGCTGTGACCAGGAATCTCGGGCAAAAAAGGCTCTGTTACGTCAAGATACTTGTTAATTGCCATATTATAAGAATATAACTGGCGTATTATGCTGTCAAGAGAAAACATATTTCATACCGAACGGCTTTGCCTGTGCCAAAATAAAGCAAAGCTGGCAAGCATGGCACAGACAAGCCTGCCTACGGCAAATATATGGCACAAAAGCGAGCAAAACACTGTGCCTGCCGCCGGAGGCAGCACAATGACGCCGTGCGTCATGTGCGTTCGGTATGATTTTATAAAATATTCAGCTGGGTAGAAAAAGATACTAGGATAAAACGCTAATCTCATTATCTATAGCAGCTTCCAGAAAATAGTCCTTGATTGATTTTTTGAGCTCGTCTGTAGGGGCTATAAAAGCCAGATGAAGCCCGTCTATGGTAGAGATAACTGTGCAATCCACATTAAACAGCTTATCGCCCACGCGCAAAGAACAGTGTCTGAGAAGGCTTTTCTCGCGTATTTCCAGAAGAACTGAGGTGTCATAGGGCAAAAATCCAAGGCCTTCCAGAGATATGTCCAGAATCTTGCCAAAGACAAGCATGTGTTTATCAGGATGAGAGAAAAGGAAGCCAACTTTGTCGATGGATTGGGGAATAAAGCGCGGAAAACGCCTACCGTCAGGGAGCTTTCTGTATCTTGCAATCAGTTTTTTGACTCGCTTTATCTGAGCTGCATCGTTTAAGCTGCTGTCTACAAAGGCACGTATTCCCAGGGCTGTGGCCTTGCTAGCCTCCTCTTGATCAAACTTCTCACCGGTTAGAAGGATTATGGGAGCATCATGGATTTCTGTGCTTTTGATATAGCTGGCAAAGGTCTTCCAGTGTCTGGGAAAGTCCTCCGCATTAAACATGATAATATCAGGTGACATTTCTTCCAGATTGTCCATGGCTTTAACAGGGTGCCAATACTGGATGATTTCTATTCCCTGAAGTATCAGCTTGTTGATGAGAAGTTCCTTTATGTCATCTCTGTCCGATATCAGAAGTATCTTCATGCTATTCTGTTCCCATATTATGGACGTTATAGTCTGTTATGTACCATATATTATCTTTTTTCTTCAGCATGTAGGTGTATTCTTTTACTTCTTTATATGTACCATAGTCAAATTTTTCTATAACGACAACCTTTCCTTCTTTTTGTGTATATTCTGTTTTTACTATCTCATATTCCTGAGGTATCACTATTATATCTCTGTCAACAACACTGGATGTTAGCTCTTTTCTAAACGTATCAAGCATTCTGAGCCGTTCTTCTTCTCCCGCTTTAAGATATGCTGCTTTTCTGCTTCTATCTCTCATAAATAAGGACTCTATGTCCATGTACAAAAAAAATCTTTCCCATTGGTTTTTCTGCCTTGCTTCTATAACGTTTTTTACAACCATATCTGGGGGCATAGGTTGTGCCGTAAGTATTTCTCTAGTCTGCTCTTCTACTCTGATTTCCGCTTCTCTTAGGATATCCATGCCGGGGTGTATTGTAACAAGGATTCTGTTGGACTTGATAACAAGGTCTTTGTTTCCCAACTGAGGATAAAAAAGAGCCTGTACCACATATGTTCCCGGCTGGTCAAGCTGTCTGTAATCCCTAAGATCTTCTATCACGGCATATTCTTCTCCAGGCAGAAGCATTATCTCTCTATAGAATACGGGTTGATTTTGCAGCCTGTGCGTGATAAAAAAGTCTGACTCAGCAACACGGGCATTGGACATTGTCCTTATGTCAAAGTCAAAGGAAAACAGCTTCCTGTCTGCGATTTTAAAGGATATGCCCTTTGCACTATTGTTGGTAAGTGTTATCTTTACCATCAGGCTGCTGTCGGGGTAATATATGGCCTTGTCATACAGCCTTATGCTGCAGTCAAGACCGCTTAGGTCTTGCTCCTGAGCCCCCAGGGTTGTAGTGAGCAATATGAGTAATATCGGGAGGAATGCTTTTTTCATAGTTTACCTTCCTATTTTGTATTATTTTCGGAAGTTATGGAAGATTCCTTATTTTTAAAAGACATATTTTCTGCTATTTCTTCTCTTGAGGGCTATAAAGAGGCCGTAAAAAGGATAAATGCAGGGGTGTTCCCTGTAGATATCAAGGGTTTGCATAGTTCTGCAGTTGATTTTTTTATCGCAAGGCTGCACTCTCTTGGCTTAAAGCTCTGTCTTGTATTTACTACGGATAAAGAAGCAGAAACTGCAGGTTCTGCTTTATCTGCACTTGGGATAGAGTCCGCATTTTTTCCGGACTGGGGAGTTCTCCCGTATGGAGAGGGGCTCAGGGATAATGCTCCTGTTTTTGGAAAAAGAAGCGAGGTTCTGGCAGAGCTTTCTGCAGGTTCACACGATATAGTCCTTACATCGCTGAGGGCTTTTCTAACGCCTCTTCCTCCTCAGGAAGAGTATAAGAAGAACATAATCATCATAAAAAAAGGCAGCAATATAAATCCTCAGGCTGTTGCTGATAATCTTGTGTCCATGGGTTATCTCAGGGTACCACGGGTTTCTCTCAGAGGAGAGTTTGCTCTAAGAGGCGAGGTGCTTGATGTATATCCACCGGGCATGGATGAGGCTATAAGAATTATCTTTGAGTTTGATACTGTAGAGAAGATAAGCCTGTTTTTGCCTGATACCCAACGTACGGACAAAGAAATGGAAGAGGCTGTCATATATCCGCTAAGAGAGCATATATGGAAGGATGAGCATATACGAGCGCTTGAGAAATCTCTTGCAGAAGAATCCGTAAAACTGGATACAAGCCATATAACAGAAGAACTTTCTGTCAGAGGACATTTCTCAGGGGAAGAGATTTTTTATCCTCTTGCATACGATAAACCGTCAAATTTGACAGAATATCTGCCGGACAATGCTATTGTTGTTATGGTACATGCAGAAAGACTGATAAGAGCAGAAGAAGCGCTTATAACAGAATACAACAGTCTATATAAAAGAGTACGCCATCTTAGGCCTTATCCGCATCCAGAAAAAATACTCCTGCCTCTAAGACAGCTCACACACAAAAAAAGGTTCATAAGACTCAACTCCATAGACAGCCCACAAGGCTCTATAACAATCAATACAGAAGGTCCTAGAGCATTCTTTGGCAATGTCAATTTTTTTAAAGAAGAGCTGCAAGGCCTTATCAAGAATAAATACAGAATCTACGTAATAACAGACTCCAGAGTACAGAAAGAAAGGCTTGCGTTTCTGCTCAAGGATTATCCAGAGATAAAGATAGAACTATCGGATGTTCCTGCAGGTTTTATACTACCAGATAAAAAGATAGCTGTTTTCCATGAGGATGAGATATTTGGCAGGAGAAAGCGCGTTGCAAGCTCCGTAAAAAAGACAAGAAGCACCCCTATAGACAGCTTTGTCGAGCTTTCTGCGGGTGATTATGTTGTGCATGTGCAGCACGGCATAGGGCGTTTTTTGGGCATAAAACGCATGAAGATAGGCAACAATGAGAGGGACTATCTTCACATAGAGTATGCAGGCTCAGAATATGTATATGTGCCCATAGAGCAGGTAAACCTTGTACAAAGATACATAGGAAGCTCCGACTCTGAGCCAAGGCTGGATAAGATAGGAAGCAGTTCCTGGAAAAAGAGAAAAGAGCAGGTAAAAAAATCCGTAGAAGACCTTGCAAAGAAGCTTATACAGCTGTATTCCAAGCGTTCTACTGCCAGAGGCTTTGCCTTTCCTCCTGATACGGAGTGGCAAATGCAGTTTGAAGCGCGCTTTCCTTATCAGGAGACAGAAGACCAGCTAAAATGTATACAGGAAGTAAAAGAAGACATGGAGTCCCCAAGACCTATGGACCGTCTTGTCTGCGGCGATGTAGGATACGGTAAGACAGAAATAGGCATGAGAGCAGCCTTTAAGGCTGTCATGGGTGGAAAACAAGTAGCTTTCCTTGCACCAACAACCATACTTGCAGAACAGCACTATGAGAACTTTCTGGAAAGACTGGAGGGGTTCCCCGTACGAGTGGAGATGCTATCAAGACTTGTGCAGCCTGCAAGACAAAAACAAATTCTGCATGATTTAAGAGAAGGAAATGTAGACATACTCATAGGAACTCATAAGATACTTAGCAAAAACGTGCAGTTTAAAGACTTGGGGCTTGTTATTATTGATGAGGAACAGCGTTTTGGCGTCAAGCATAAAGAAAGACTCAAGGAACTTAAGAACTCGGTAGACTGTCTCACACTGACAGCGACACCAATACCGCGTACGCTCCATATGGCTCTGCTTAAAATACGCGATATATCCGTACTGGAAACCCCACCCCAAGAAAGGTTGCCAATAGAAACATATATAGAAGAGTTTTCCGAAGAGAGAATAGCAGAAGCAATAAGAAAAGAAGTACAACGCGGAGGACAAGTCTTCTACCTGCATAACCGCGTGGAAACCCTGCATCAGATAAAAACCTTTCTGGAAAACATAGTACCAGAAGTACTTGTGGAGATTGCCCATGGACAGATGAGCCCCAGGATACTGGAAGACGTCATGCACAGGTTTATACACGGCGGTTTTCACGTGCTTGTCTCTACAACCATAATAGAAAACGGAATCAATATACCCAATGCAAATACAATCATAATAGATAGAGCAGACATGTACGGTATTGCACAGCTGTATCAGCTCAGAGGCCGCGTGGGGCGCTCGGACAAAGCAGCATACGCATATCTGTTTTACCCTGCGCAAAGACAGATATCCGAGCTTGCAGAAAAGAGGCTGCAAGTAATAGCAGACCATACAGAGCTTGGAGCAGGTTTTAAAGTTGCTCTCAAAGACCTGGAAGTCCGCGGTGCAGGAAACCTTCTTGGACGAGAGCAGAGCGGCGACATCCACTCCGTAGGCTTTGACATGTACCTCAGACTCCTGGACCAGACAATACGCGAGATGCAAAAGCAAGGAGAAGAAAGCCCGGAAGAAACCTACATGGAACTCCAGTACACAGGATATATCCCGGACACATACATATCGGAAACACAGGAAAAAATGCTGATATACAAAAAAATAGTCTCCGTCGACACACTGGAAGAGCTGGAAGCACTTGGACAGGAGCTTGAAGACCGCTATGGCCCTATGCCACCGGAAGTCTCAAGCCTACTTGGGATATCGGAGCTAAAGATAATCGCCGGCAAATTGTACATAACAAGCATAAAAGAACGCGCCGGCAAAATCACCATAGAGTTTGGCAAAGTTTCTGTCATATCACCAGACAAGGCGCTTAGGCTCATACGAGAAAGTAACGGCGCAATCAAACTAGACCCCACACATCCCAACAGAATAGAAATAACGCTTGACAACATAGGTCTCAAGGAAAAAACAGAATATCTTGTGATAAAGCTGAGCACTCTTTTATAAAATAATACCGAACGTCGTGACTGCACACTGTCATAGCCTTATGCCAATAGGCAGCACAGGCCGCGCCTTGCACGGGCTGTGCGTTCGGTATAAAAAGGAGTGCAGTCACTCCTGCCTGCGGCAAATGCAATGTGTAAATAACAGGATAAATATAATGTAAAACACAAAGGATTATTCTACATACTCATCAGATTCCAGAATAATCTTCCCGTCGCGGACACGCTGTCTGAGCAGACCAAGAAACTCGCGGGTTATCTTATCCACTTTACTGCGCTTTACTCCGCCAAGACGCATGTACTCATCCGATACCATATTGCGTCTGCGCTCGGAGAGATTCTTGAGAATGCGGGATTTGTATTCTTCTGGTTTTCCCTTGAGAAAAAGGGCTATTTCATCGTTGTCAAACTCCCGTAATAAATCTGCAAGTTCTCTATCCGGGATTTGCATAATGAGGTCAAGAGTGAGGAGTCGCTCTTCCAGACGCTCTGCAAGCTCTGGAGACTGCTCCCTGAGGCGAGCAAGGAGTTCCTCCTCTTTTTCTATAGGCGTGTTTTTAAGAATTTCTGTGAGTATATCCATACCGTTTATTTCCTGCTCACTGACATCACCCATATTATGCAGTCTATCACGCAAGGCAAGCTCTATTCTCTCAAGTATATCCGCATCAAGCTTTCTCTTCTGAGCCATATATTTTATGGCCTTTATACGCACATCGTTATCCAGCTTGACAAGCACCTCCGATGCCTTTGCTGGAGGCAAAAAAGGCAATATTGCGCTTATTACGGCAGGGCTTTCTTTTTTTAGAAGAAGAGCAATCTGTGAGGCAGGAATATTGGCAAGAAAAGAAAAAGGCTTGTACAAGCCTGCCTCAAAAAGCTTTGTGCTCATATCTCGTGCTTTCTCTGGACCAAAAGCTTCTTCCAGAATTTTAAAGGCAACATCGGCACCACCACGAGGTCCTGCAGCCTCACGGGCAGCAAGGTTAAAGGAAGCTAGAACTTCCCTAGCCTCTTCCGGTTTTATGACAGGAGTTTTTGCTATCTCCCTTGCAATAGCCTCCACAAGCGGCTCATCAAGATAACTAAGAATCTCTGCAGCCCGTTCCTCACCCACAAGGATAAGAAACCTGGCAATAAGTGCAAGTTTTTTTTCCCGGGATGCACCTGATAATGCACCATCTTTGTCTGCAACCAGCTTGGCAAAAGCATCCCTGACAGCAGCAGAATCGTATGTCCCGCCGGTCTGTTGCATCATCTTATTATCCAAAGGTGAATTATCTTTTCTTATATTACGGGAAGACTGTCCATCAGAAGCACTTGAGGATTTATCTCTCAACAAGTCTGATTTTCTATAGGCAGCCTCAAGATGGGGAGGAAGTTTCTCCTCTCCTACCTTTTTTATGCGAGAATACGCAGATGCACGCTTCTTATTGATATCCATGCACACACATAGTAAACCCAAGACCTAATAGCGTCAATAAAAGAAAAAGAAAATTATACACGGATGACTCAACGCAAACTATCTTAGACAAAAAGAAAACAAGTTACTGGATACAGCAGATATCAGTACAAAAACAACTTCACCCTCAAAAATAAATTACAGGTATAGAATAAACAAAAACGCTCAGAGGATGAAAAAGAATCTCAAAACATGTTATCATAAGCTATGCAAAACACAGTAGAACTTACAATAGAAGAGCTTGCCCCACTTGCAAGAGGGATTTCCAGACACGAGGGGAAAATAATATTTACTGACTACACTCTTCCAGGTGAGAAAGTTCTGGCTGTCATAAAAGAAGAACACAAAGATTATGCAACAGCAGAGCTGATAGAAATTATAACTGGCTCAGCACACAGAGTAAAGCCACACTGTCCCCATTATGGCATATGTAAAGGCTGCAATATGCAGCACATAGAATACCAGCATGCACTAGAATACAAAAAAAACTGGCTGAGAAAACTTCTTACTGACAATAAACTTACAGATATACCGCATATAGAGACAATAAGCTCAAGTCCGTACGGATACAGAAACAGGTTTCAAATTCATATAGAAAACAAAAAGCCAGGATACAGAAAAAAGGATGGCAGGCATTTTCCTATAAACCAGTGTCCCATCCTCAATCAGGCTGCAGCCCCAATATTTTCTGATGATTTTTCTGATATTCCGAATAAAAAAAGGCTCAATCTTTTTTGCCATAACAACAGACTTTACGGGAGAAAAGGAGCAGAAGACTTCTCCGTTACTATGGCAAACAGAACATACTACGGAAGAACTGATTTGTTTTTTCAAAGTAATACAGAAGTCTTAGAAAAATTAATACAATGGATAGAAGAAAAAACAGAAAATATGTCTCCTTTATCCGTATGGGATTTATACTCCGGCTCAGGACTGTTCTCTTCTCTTTTTGCAGATCGTGCTGAGTCCGTAAAACTTGTAGAAGAAGTAACAGAGTCGCTTGCACTGGCAGAAAGACAGCTTGGTAAAAAGGCAAATTATTATGCAATGACAGTAGAAGAGTTTTTCTCTTATCCTGCGGCAAGCAAGCCGCCAGATCTTATCATACTAGACCCTCCACGCTCAGGGATTTCTAAGAGCGCAAGGAAGTCTATAATCAAGACTGCATCACCTACTCTGCTGTATATATCCTGCAATCCCGCAAGTTTTGCACGTGATGCCGCACAACTCATAAGACATTCTGGCTACAGGATAAAAGATATAGTGCTGTGTGACTTCTATCCGCAAACACACCATGCGGAGATTGCATCGATACTGCAAAGATAATAGACAATGCAGGGATACAAAGCATAATAAGGGAGAGTAATAACAGCACAGGATAGCCCACTCCTTGTAAAACCGCAATAACACCTGTGTGCTGGGTTATGACTGTAACAGGTAAAAAGTAGAGCTCAAGAGAAAAACATTAACTCAAAGACAAATCCCCTACTATCTTATATACCTCACCATCCTTAACCACCTTGAGCTTTCTCTCCGGAAACTCCTGTACAAGAAGAGCCTGCAGCCTTTCTACAGCCTCAGAAACTATCTTTTCTCTCAAATCACCATCTACATGAGATAGTGTTGCAATCCTAAGCTCTAGAACATAACCACGACCAAAGTCACTGCCAAAACCTGCAGAAAAGCTGGCTCCAACACCAAATAGTCCATCCTGAGAACTGTCGCAAGTCTCTCCGCGTGCGGGCCTGCTGGGGTGACGAGGGAAAAGTCTGCCATAACGGTCCTCAAGCTCCGTATCAATCCTGTCAAACACTGCCTTAAGCCTTTTCTCAAAATCGATAAGAACAGGATGCTCCATCCCTACCACCTTACAACAAGCGTATCGGGAATCTTACCAAGAATTACATCTGATATGGGAGCCTCCAGGGACACTGTCCTACCATCCGCAACCCCTGCAGAAGTATAAGAAACAGGAGCAAAGACCGTAATCTTGAGCTTAAAACCATAATCAGAAAAAAAGGTATTGATAAAATCAACTGTTTCCTTATCTTGGGGAATATCCTCTGGAGAAAACAACTTAAGTGACATCTCATATGAGCCATTGCTCTGTACAACAGTGAGCGTCTGCCCTCCAGCTGACAACCACTCAGACAGAGCATCCGGATTATCAAAAGCAAGTCTTGCAGAAATAACCATATCAGTATCAGTTGTCTTGCTGTCATAAGAGACAAGCCTTATACCATCAATCTCGCCAAGCTCCATCTCAAAGACCTCACGAGAGTACGGTACAGGTAAAAGAGGCTCATATTTGCTAGGGTCCGGAGGAGTAGAAGAAGCAGTAGTATTTACAAGAGCAAGAGGAACGGTATAAACTACATCCGCAGTGCCACTCAAATCCCGCTTAAACTCAATCTTAACATCCTCAGATATACAGGAAACAGACAAAAAAACAAGCAACAAAATAATAACAAGTTTAAAACTCCTCACTATTCCTCCTCTATAGCATTCTCGGTTATATCCTCATCCTTGGGAGTGACTTTGACATTCTTTTTCTTAGAAGACGATTCCACCTCAGGCAGCTTACCAACAAGAATCTTGGAACGAGAATTAACCCCCCCCAGATAAACCACAATCAAAAAGCCAAAGAAAAAAACAACAATAGCAACCCACACTTCCCAATGAGTAAGGACCTCAAGATACAACCGAAAATCCTTTAACATAACAATATATTATTACCAAAGAAAAACAAAAGCAACACCCGTATCAATAAACAATAATACCGAACGTCGCAATCGCACCCTATAAAGAAACACAAGCAGTACGGGCGCGATTACTCCTGCCACAGGCTTATAAGAGGAAAAACAGAAAGGCCCCCCTCAAAAACTTTTCTGCCAGTGGCAGCAGTGGACGCTCTTAGCGGACACTGCGTTCGGTATAAAAATATCCACTAAGAACTCAGGTATGTCTCACGCATAAAAAAACCCCGCAAAAGCAGAGCGTATTTGTACATCTACTCAGAATCGTATTCTATGAGGGTACGCACAGGAACATCACCAAGCTTCTCGCTGTAGTTTAAAAAAGGAAGCCCAATAGGTGCAAAGATTTCTTTGACACTGGCACCAGCCTCGGTAAGCAAATCAATGGCAGCTCTCAGAGTACCACCTGTTGCAACAAGGTCGTCCACTATAAGAAAAGTCTGTCCGGGACCCACATCAGCCTTGTGAATCTCTATGGTGTCCTGACCATATTCAAGATCAAAGGTTTTTGACAGGGTTTCTCCAGGAAGCTTGCCTTTTTTTCTTACAAGAATCAGAGGAAGAGACAATCTCTCAGCAAGGGGAGCCGCAAAAATAAAGCCACGTGACTCTATTGCAGCAATGGCGTTTATATCTGTATCCTTGTATGTCTCGACCATAGAATTGATGCAATAGGAAAATGCCTCCGGATTGGCCAGAATGCTGGTAATATCATAGAAAAGTATACCAGGCTTAGGAAAATCCGGAATCTTGCGTATGGCTGCGTCAAGGTCAAAGGCCATAAAAACTCCTTATATTAATCTCGCATAAGTTTAACTCATAAAACAGGAATATCTCAAGAGGCTATTTTGAAGAATAAGGTTTAAAATCAGGCACCCTGGCACTTACCCCACTCTCAAGCGAGTCAAAGCGCCCTCTTATCGCATACTCATAAGCAATGGCAGCAACCATGGCCCCGTTATCCGTACACAGCTCCATTGACGGGAAAAAAACTTCCCAGCCCTCATGTTTTTTTTCTGTCAGGACACGCCTAAGATAAGAGTTGGCAGCAACACCACCTCCCAGCACAACGCGCTTTATTCCAGTATCGTTTACAGCTCTATCAAGCCGCTTGAGAACCATATCTATAGCAGCTTTTCTAAAAGAAGCTGCTATATTCTCCGGACTAGACTCATATCCGGGATTTTTAAACTGCTCAAGCTGATAGACAACTGCAGTCTTAATGCCGGAGTAAGAAACATCATAGGTATGTTTATCCTTTTTTAATACAGAATCCGGAAAAGAAAAAGCAGTATCACAGCCTTTTTCTGCCATCCTGTCTATGACCACACCACCTGGATATCCCCAGCCAAAATGCTTGGCAACTTTGTCAAAGGCTTCTCCACAGGCATCGTCAATAGTCGTCCCCATAACCTCAAAATCGTCAAAGCTGTTGACCATACTTATTACTGTGTGACCTCCCGATAACAGAAGACCTATAAAAGGATAAGATATATCATATTCAAGGTGAGGCGCATACAAATGCGCCTTGATATGGTCTACCGCCACTAGAGGCTTTTCCAACCCCATTGCAAGCCCTTTTGCAAAGGAAAACCCTACGACAAGAGAGCCCATAAGCCCCGGTCTATTGGTTGCAGCAACAACATCTATATCGCAGGAAGAAATACCCGCTTCTTTTAATGCACGGTTATAGACATCCATTATCCATTCAACATGCTTTCTGGAAGCTATCTCAGGAACAACTCCACTGTAAGGCTTATGAAACTCTATCTGGGTTGCAATCACATTGCTAAGAACAGAGCGTCCATCCTTTACAACAGCAACAGAACACTCATCACAAGAAGACTCTATACCTACAACAATCATTCTTTTCTCAACCTCTCAACAATATCACCAAAGAACACGCCCCGTTTCAAAAAACTCATGTGAACTTCCTCAAGTATAGAAGGCAGCTCTTTTGACCATACATGGCCTATTGCAACAGCATACCCCCTTTCTTCTGCAATTCTTGCGGCATGTTCTAGAGCTTCCATTATATACTCTCTATCCTGCTTGTTATCAAGAAAGACATCACGCTTTAGAGAAGGAATTCCCATATTACGAGCAATATCGTAGGCAACACTGTCCGGCGTAGTCCTGCTGTCAACAAAATAAAGGTTATGCTGCAATAATATACTCAAAACCTGCTGCATGATTATAGGATCTCTTGTTATTTTTGAGCCCATGTGGTTGTTGACTCCCGATAAAAAAGGAATACCGGCTATAGCCTCCTCAGTAAGCTTTGCAACTTCCATCGCATCCATATCCGCAAGTATTGCCCCAGGTCCGGGATTGCTACCATTATCAGACTCCATAGGAAGATGGAGAAAAACCCTTTTACCAGCCTTTTTTACAAGACCTGCAATCTCCCTACTATATCTGAGATGAGGCAAAATAGAAACTGTAAGAGGAAAAGATAAATCCAAAAAAGGTTTAACTTCTTCAACAGAATACCCTGCATCATCCAGAATAAGATAGATATAGTTTTTTTTTGCCAAAGGCAAGGGAGACACAACAGGAGGCACAATAGGAGAAGGTGTTATCTCAGGATGAGGACTGTACAATGAAGAAGGCTCGGGAGACGCTAATACAACAGGCTGAGTCGCAGGACGGAGCATATACACAAGTGCTACTAGCAGCAAAAATATAATAATAGAAAAAAATACTAGCAGCCTGTTGAGCCTTTTTATCTTTTGTCGAGGAGTGAGTCTTTTTTTTCCGCTTGATTTTCTTTTACCCACAATTTTTTATTACATATTTTTGGACTTCCTACAAGAGCAAATGGACATCATGGTCTACTCTCCTGGATATCCAGATAAAACCTATACATAACGTAAGCCCTGTACCAGCATGGCAAAACAGAAACCGCACTATTTCCCAAAGAAGAGAAAGCCCATCCAATATAATTTATTTAATACCCCTACATACCCTGAGTAAGTCAGGGTGTGTAGGGTAAAGAAGCATATGAGGCATTACCTAAAAGCCACATGAGATATTATATCAGGGAAATCAAAACTGGTTTCTACAAAATATCTCAAATCAAAGTCTTCATGGGTCACAACAATTATAATCGTTTCATTTTGAGTAATATATTCGCCTATGACTTTCATAACCATCATTCTTGTTGCAAAATCTATATGCGCAAAAGGTTCATCAAGAAGCAGAACTTCTGGTTTTGAAGCCAATGCCCTGGCTATATCAATACGTTTCATCTCTCCAGAAGAAAGCGAATAAGGATATGCATCATAATGCAGGGGTTTTAACCCCACTTTTTCCATATAAAACAACATGGATTCTTCGTTTAAATGATCAGAACCCGCCATAGCTTCAGAAATTTGCTTAATAGATTCTCTAATCTTTAGATCAGGGAAAAAAGCATATCTAGAATCCTGTTGAACGACTGCCATACGTTTACGAAATGCAAGAAAGTTTTTAGGATCCCAACCATATTCATCAGGTTTAAGAGATATTAAATCTTGCTCATCCAGTAATATGGCTCCCTTTGTACCACCAATCAACCTTAAGATTCCCTTTATCATACTTGATTTTCCACATCCAGAAGGGCCTGTTATTCCATATATAGTGGATTTATTAAAAGAAACATTCAGATTTTTATATGCAACAAACTCTCTCTCACCAAAAATTCCTCTCTTAAAATAGGTCTGTGATACTTTTGATAAAAGTAGACCTGACGCTTTTGCACCAGAAAGGGTGATTTTTTCAAAGCCCTCTGTTTCCGGAAGTTTTTCCAGTTTTTTTAGTTTTGAATCTTCCAAAGCATATGCCTTATCTACATTTAAAAGATGTATAAAATCCAAATCATGACTTGCTATCAGAACTGTATTATTTTTATCAGACAATATTTCGTTATTAAGGAATTCTGCAAAAAGAGTTCTGAGGTTTCTATCCAGATTTACTGTTGGTTCATCCAACAGAAAAAGATTACCAATCCTGGAAAGCAATATCATAAGAGTAATACGCTGGAGTTCTCCTCCAGAAACCTCATCAGGGTATAATCTGGAAAAGGCATCAAAATCAAGATTAAAATATTTCTTTAACCTGCTTACTATTATATCTCTGGATTCCGGAGCCAGGAGATTACAGTTATGTTCTAAAGTTAAAGCAGGATTCATAACCTGAGCACTTTCTGCAGGAACAAAGATAACTCCTCTGCTCATAATTTCTGACCATGTATCTGCATCAGTCTTTTTACCATCAATATATGCAGGCAAATCATGTATATGCATAGTGCCATCAAGCCTAAAAATTGACAGAGGAATAAAACCTGCTATTGTTCTAAGAAGTACCGATTTTCCTACTCCGGTCTTGCCAACTATTACATTAGAAGAACCGACTTCCGGCTCAAAACACACAGAATCAAGGATTTTTCTATCTTTCAATATAATTGTAAAATCCTTTAACACAACAGGACGGTTGGTAAACACTACATAACCTCCTTTTTCTGATTGAGGACCAACAAGAAAGCTATGCTAACCGATGTTAACATCAAAGAAGGAATCCAAAACAATACAGGATTTCCCCACGCAAATAAGGCATCCCTATTAGCAGCTATAAGAGCTCCCGGACTATGATGAGCAGGAGTACCGTAACTACCAAAACCTAATTGAATAACAAAACCAAATGAACAATCAAGTACCAATGTCTTTAGAAGAATACCTGCTGCCATGTGGCGTATTGTCATAAGCATAGTATTGGTTTTAATCAAAACCGTTAAAATATGTGCTTTTGTGAAGCCATAAGAACGAAATGACAAACTATATTTCCTATGATATAGATCTCCCAAGGGTATAGCAATCTCACGTACAGCTTCTGGCAAAACGATAATTGTTGCTGCAAAAACAAAAACTCCCAGAGATGTCAAAGAAGATATATCAGCTGATTGTTGTGCTAAATAACCTGCCACAGGAGCATAGCAAAACAAAGCTATCAAAATGGATGGAATAGACTCTATCGCTTTAAAGAAACTGGATAAAGCTCTACCCAATGAATTATTTAGAACACTTAAAAAACCCAAGAAAATTGCTATGATAGAAGAAACAAGCAAAGTAGCTCCAAGTGTAAGAGTCAACTGTCTAAAAGAATCAAACAATAAAATTTTATATTTTTCTGGCAAAGGGAAAAACATGATATCTGTAGGAAACCACGATAAAATCAAAGGACTTAAAAAAATAAAACAAAAAACCCATATCAATTTATTATATAGCTTTTTCATACCACCTCGGATAAATAAGGAATAATACTGTTTTTACAATAAAAACAACAACGGCATTAACGCATAA
Source organism: Spirochaetia bacterium 38H-sp (assembly GCA_039023545.1). Taxonomy (NCBI): domain Bacteria; kingdom Pseudomonadati; phylum Spirochaetota; class Spirochaetia; order Winmispirales; family Winmispiraceae; genus Rarispira; species Rarispira pelagica. The sequence goes on from JBCHKQ010000002.1 coordinate 286,794, forward strand.
CAGAAAAAACACAGATGCTACAAGCAAATCTGTTTTTGATCCCAGCAATGCATCCAAAAGGGTGGTGCCTAAGCCAGGAAATGAAAATATAATTTCTGCAATAGTCACAGCACCTATGATAGCAGGCACCTTGCCGGCCAAATAAGGTAGAAAACTTGGCAAACTTGAGGAGAACAAATATCCTGACATAGTTCTAGGCATGGGAAAAAATTTACCTAAAGGCGCTCCTATTGTAGTAAAAACCTCAGAATATGTAGTATTAGCATGCCTTTCCATATCATGTCTTAAGAAAGTTATAACATCCCATTCCAAACCGCCTAAAAAGACAATAACGATAGCAATTATAGGCAAGGGTATTTCATTTCCTGAAGAATTGCTTAATACCCACAAACCAACAAACAGGGGCGTAGCAGCCAAAAAGCTAACTACACCCATGAAAATATTAGCAAACTTAGTATATATGTATTGTCCATGACGCACTGCCAAATATTTTGCAGTATTTATAAAAGAAGCGCCAAACATGGCTGTAAAAGTCAGGACAAACAAAGCAATCAATGCCAGAGGTAATGTGATAACTGCACCTGCGGCTATGATTTTTCCGGTAGTAAATCCAGGAGCTGCAGTAGATAAATCTTTAGCTCCTGTCAACATCAACCAAATAGAAGTAATAACCTCTATATAACTGTCAGAAGAAGCACCAATTGACAACAAGTACAATATTGTAAGTCCTATAGTCCCGGCTATGGTAAAGACTATGCCATGGATAATAAATTCTCGCACTATAAAGCGGAAAAATCTCATTTTTTACTCCTAAAAAGACCATTCTTCTACAGATAGAAAAGGATTATCAGTGGCAATATTTACATCCTTTAAGCCCTTTGTGTATACGTCTTTTTGAATTTTAAATAGAAAGATCGAAGGACTTAATTCTGCCATTTTTTTATTGATTTCCAACGTGAGATCCAACCAATCAACAACCTTAACTGCTTTTTCCCATTTTTGAAAAAGAGCATCCAACTCTTTATCCGAAATACCTGTGACATTCAATTCACCATCGGAAGTAAAATATGAACCAAGACTGGAGTACAGATTATCAAAACCTTCGCTATACGCCAAAGCCAAATCATAATTGTGATCAATAAATACCAAGCGATTAAAAACCTGATCTCCTGTTCGTTTTGGTTCGACTTCAAAACCTATTTGTCTTAACTGGTCAGAGATTGATGTTGCAACAGCCTCTCCAAAGTCACCAAGAGAATCAGGATACAAAAGGATAGCTGTTTTACCGCTTAGACCTGACACTTCTGCCATTTTTTTTGCTTTATCTAAATCCTCTGGCAAAAGGTCAGGCACAGGACTATTCATGTACTCCGGAATATTGGACATAAAAAGGTCGGCTGGGAAAACACTGGAACCTATAACAACACCGCTATCAGCATCTGTTACCCCTGGAACCAAGCTAGCCCTGTCAATTGCCTGAGCCATAGCTTTACGAGCCTCGGGATCTGTAAATTTCTTACAATTGATAAACACCTGGTAGAAAGCAAAGGGGAGATAAGAATTTATATCCACACCTCGTATCTTTTCTACTTTTACTCTATCCATTGGGGATGTTTCCAATATCATATTAATTCGACCTTTTTTTAATTCATTCATTCTAATCACAGGATCTAATACTTTTTTTAATATCAAAGTGCTAATAACAGGTACTCTACGGAAATAAGACTCATTAGAAGAGAATATGATCCACTTGCCAATCTCCCATTTTGTAAAACGATATGGTCCCGTTCCTATTGGTTCCACAGCAAAATTACGCTCATTTTCACCAGAACGCAAATTTGTACTCATCTTCTTATCATTGTAAACAGAAGGTATAATTTTAAAGGTTAGAATAGGATATACTCTAAAAGGAGGAATAGGATCATTGAATTCTATACTTATGGTACGATTATCCACTTTTTCTATTTTCTTTATAAATGAGGATAAATATGCTCTTTGAGGTGATTCGTTTGCAGGATCCATATAAGCATCAAAAGAAAAAACCACATCGTCAGCAGTAAGTTTTCTTCCATCGTGCCAAGAAATATCACGTAGAACAACAGTATAGATTTTTTTTGTAAGGGGATCTTGTTCTATGCTTTCGGCCAGAGCAAATTCTGGATACAGTTTTTTAGAGAGATAATCCACCTCAAAATTAACAAGCCCATCAAAAATCAATTCCGAAGCATTCATTCCAGAAATATTTTGAGGCAATATAGGATTAAGGGAATCAGGAAGCTCAGAAATAGCTATTGTTATACCTTTGGGTTGTGATTTCCATAAAATGAAAATTGTTGAAGCCCCTACTATTATAAAAAGTAAAATACTCAATAATATTATATTTCTCTTTCCTGTTTTCATTATCTTAACCTCGCTATAAAGGAACTATATACAACAACTTCTCCGGAGTAATTTTCTGGCCCGGGAGTAACTTCAAAGAAATATTTATCAGTTGGTAGCAAAGCACCTGCATTAAGAACAGGCCAAGAGTTGCCAACTCTATATGCCCTATTAACCAAATCCGGTATTTTGTTCTTTTTTATAAGCTTTCCAGACTTAGTATTGACAGGAAAAACCCTCACAGAGCATCCAGAAGTCACTGTTATTACCAGGTCGTTCATTTCTCCTGGAGGAATAGCTACCATTCCCCACCAATAATCAGCTTTTTTTACTTTCTCTGCCGAAAACTTAGCAGGTCTACTTTTTTTGGAATCTTTACTGCTGGAAGGATCGGGATTAAACAAACCTATCATGACAGGCATAACCACTTTACCCCTGCTGGCTATTTCTTCTGCTTTTTTAATTTCTTCTATGACTTTTGCAATTTTATCATTCAATTCATCTTTATAGCTTTGTAGCTCTACCATAAAATCTTCGTCCATTACATCCGGATATTTTTCGGAGAAAGCTTTAACCTCATCATAGATGCGGGATATTCCCTCTTTTACTGACTCATAGTGATCCAACAGCTCTTTTAGACTTAGATTACCAGGATTTTTTCCGGAAGGTACTCTGGCAAATTCTTTTCCTGCCAGTTCCTTATACATATAAGCTTGATTCCTGAGTTGTTTTTCACGTTCTATAAAAAGATTTTGTTGTCTTCTTTTTATTCTAAGACTTTCTGTCTTAACAAAAGAACTGTCACTTACTCCAAGTTTATTTGCTTCATCAATGAGAATAGAATTAGTCTTGTCATACTTGGAAATTGCAATTTCAATCGATTTAATGCGATCATCAAAATCTTCTACTGCAATTGCTTTTTTTGCTACAGTATCTACCGGAGCTACTCTATCCCATGAAGCTGTAACTACTTCTGATATTTTCTGCATTTCATCTATTTTGGGAGTAGTACCAAAAAGATCTTTTGTATTCTGAACAACTTTCTTTGTGGTTCTTAGCTTGCCAAGCTGCATATACCTCTCTATGCTTATTTCAGCCACATGGAGAGCCAGAGTTTTATCTTGCTCAGGTATTTTCAGCTCAGATGGCAGATTATAAAGTAAAAGGTAAGCCTTATCATAAGATTCTAATATGCGATCAGAATCTTCAATAGTAGCTGCTTCTTGTAGCAGTTTGGAAGCTGTCTCATAATCAGACAGGTATTGCATGTACTTTGATTTAAGTTCAGGCTCTTCTATTTTATTCCAGAATCCCATAGCTGCAGCTGGTTCATTTTCATTCCAGGCCTTTATTCCTTTGGCAACAGCTATTTCATCTTTTGTCATACCAGCATATTCTCCAAAAGAGGTACAGCCACTCAAAAATAAAATAAGACTTATGATTACCCATGTTTTAAGAAAACTATTAATTTTCATTTTCAGTAACCTCCCTTATAAGACGTATACCAACGTCTACGTAACCTTTGGATTTTGTCAAACATCTTTTATTTGATATGCGTAGTTCTTGAGGACCATCCATCCATCCACCTCCTTTAACTATGTTTTTATTACCGGATGTGCTACAAGGACTACTCGTCCACTGCCATACATTACCAGCCATATCGTATAGCCCTAAGGAATTAACACCATCAGGAAAACTGCCAACAGGAGATGTTCCAAAAAAATTATCCTCACCATCATAGTTAGCATACTGACCGTCAGCAGGTGATTCATTTCCCCATGGAAAGATTATATCCTGTCCTCCTCTGGCTGCTACTTCCCACTCCTCTTCTGTTGGCAATCTCTTTACTACTCCGAGTTTTTCAGACAGCCACTTAGAAAAAGCAACTGCCTCATCGTAGCTTACACCTATCACAGGTTGATCATATTGATTATAATCCGGGTTATCCCAATATTCTGGATAAGAATCAGAACCTATAGAATCTAAATACATAGCCCACAAAGAGTTTGTAACTAGGAATTTGTCCATATAGAAAGATTTAAGAGTCACAGTGCGAGAAGCCTCTTTTTGGGTAGCATAAACATCCCCCTCTACTGCCCCGATTTTATAATCACCTCCAGGAACAAATACTTCATTTTCAAAGAAGTATTTGTCAATGTTTTCAAAACACTGGTAGAAAAAAGATGTTTCTGTACTGAGTTCTAGTTTTTGTAGAAAGTCAGAACTGTAAGTATCATCAAAGAAACCAGTTCTTAGAGTTAATTTGACAGAACGATTATAAAATTGTGGATTATCAGGAAAATTAATAGTAAAATACCCGTCTTCAGAAGTTAGAAGCTTAATTGTAATGGGTTCTTCTCCTCTTACTGTCCATGTTGCCAGAATGGGGACTCTGCCTGTATCAGATTGTGTAATAAGTCTGCCGTTGAATCCTGTAGAAACTTCAACAAAACCGGGTATGGTTTCCATCTCAAACTTGAGAGTAGAAAATTCTTTTTCTGCAATATCTTCACAACTATCAAGTATTAACCTTCCTCCACCTGCTTCTTCTGTCAATATATCAAATAGCATCTCTATATAAAGACGATTAACAATACTGGCTATTTCTTTAATCCTATCAGAAAAAGAGATGTCAGAAGATAATTTTATCTTTAACAGGTCTGGTATTATATCAGCTCTAGTACTTTCTATCCGTTTAAGCTGATACTCATTCCAATCTTTTTCTTTTACTCTGCAGACAACAGTCCAGAGCCCATTGCTATTATCCATAGCAATAATTTTAAGGCTCGAAAGGTCTAAAGAATTGACCATATCATCTGTTATCATTACTATCCCGCTAAGACCTGCCGCCTCACGTGTTTTACCAATAGCTAGCTTAATTAAATCCTTCTTTGCTTCTTTTGTAGCATTAGCTTGCGTGGTCCCCGACCCCTTTCCATAGTAAAATCCTGGCTCATATTCGATTTCATCCGGAGTCGGTAAGGTACTGCACGAAACCACTAATAACAAGACGATGAGGAATAAAGATATTCCTCTACTAAGAAAATAAATTTTTCCCATAGTATCCCCCATAACCAAAAAGAGTAATTAGTAAAATGTCTCAAAAGTATAAATATAAAAGCAACATATTGTCTAGTATTTTTTTTTGTTCGCATTATTACAGTAAAAAAGGTATTTTTTTACTGCCCCATTATGACAAAACAGCAAAAAAAACGGGGAATCATGCCTGCAGTAAATATGTATGGAGAAGATTTTTCTAACCTGACATATTGCCAAAGGCAGCGCTGGGATGCTGAGGCGTCACAGCGCGTTCGGTATTATGTTTTATTTCCAGGGCATATAAGGGATAAAGGTCTGAGGGGCTTTTACGCGCACAAGATGCACATAATTGTCTGGATAGCGTTTTATAAATGCGCTGAGTGCGGTTGAACGGTTTCTTTCAACAACGGCTACGTGGAATTTGCCGTCATCGTCAAAGTACGGGAAGAATGCGGCAACGTGATAGTGCTGCCAGAGTACGGGGTCTTTTCCCCAGTAGCCGTTTACAGAGCCCAAAAAGAAGTATCCGGGGTATTCTATTGCGGCAAGATACAATGCCTGGTAAAGCTGTTCTGCACGGTAGCCTTTGTCTTCTATGTATCTCAGAGAGTAGAGGGTTCTTACGTCCCAGGCTTCTTTGCTTGTAGGATTGCCCAAGCCAAGGAGGCTGTTTATCTTGTAGGCAAGATTGCGTGTCCAATCTAGACCAAAATAGGGGTCACGTATTTCTTCATAAATTTCGCTCATGGGTGTGCCGCGAAGGCCTGTAAGTCGCTGCTTAAGCTCGTCTATTCTAAGAAGTTTTCCTGTGAGGCTGTAGGATATACTGTCGCCTACCCACTTGGCAAAGCCGGAGCAATTGAAGCCGGGTTTGGGAAGCGGTTTTTTGTCAGATATAAAGACAAAGTGCCCTTTTTCATCGAGTGCACCGTCGTCCGCATCCGGAAAGAAGCTGATGTTGGCCAGTATACTATCTGCCATATTTTTGATGTTCTTGCACAGAGTGTTGTCAGGAGGAGGCAGGATAGCCTGCCAATCTACCTGCTCCGAGGTTTCCGATATGAGAGTGTCCAGAGACATTGATAGCACTTCTCCAAATGACTGTCTGATAAAAAGGGCTTTTTTTAGCTCTGCTCCCATTATGCTTATATCCATTCTGGATATGTTGCCGTCAGGATATATTCTTATTGCATTATCCGGGCTTCCGCCAAGAAAAATTTTTGCCTGCACAAAGGAACCGTCTTCAAGGCTGCGCTTTATTACCCATGTGCCAGGAGAATCCAAAGGATAGCTGCCTTTATAGCCGGGGATAAAGAGTATATATGCTCCTTCTTGTTTTCTGACAGATAGTATCTTTACAGGATTGACAGTTGATCTCGGGTAGTATTCTGTTTCTCCTGCAGCAATGAATTCATACAAAGGTGCATTAATAGTATCCAAAAAAGCTGTCCTTGCCTCGTATGTCGAAAGCAATGTATGCCTGCAAATGCTATCATCCGTAAGAACAAATTGAGCATGTGCAGAAAGTGCTATAACAAGAAAAACACTGGCAACAGAAGAAAAACGCATCACTACCTCTAGAGTTTGTCCTGGTTTTCTGTATCTGTATCGGCAAACTCTTCTATAGACTCAATGTCCTTTCTTATGACAGACAGTGTCCTTAGAAGTATGCTTCTTGCCATACGTATTTGCATAAGCAAAGGAGGTGCATCAAGTTCGTGCTCCAGGGTTTTTCTTATACCTTCCAGAGTAAAACGCTTTTCATATGCTAGATACTTGATTCTTGCTATAAGCTGGAGGTCTGCGGAAGTATACATCCGCCTTCCATAAGCATCTTTGCGTGGCGACAGGAGCGGGATTTCTGTTTCCCAGTATCGCAACACATGAGGCTTTATGTCAAAGAGTGCACAAACCTGTCCTATAGTATACATTGGCATATCATTGCCTTAGTTCTATATCTATGGGAATACTAAGCAAGCCAAATTCTTTTCTTATGTTATTTTCTATATAAGACACGTAAGAGGATGGGAATCCTTTAACTCTGTTAACAAAAAGCACAAATTTTACAGGCATAGTAGATGTCTGTGTTATGTATCTTACCTTATAGCGCAAGGCCTTCTTGCCAGGTGGTGGAGTCCTCTCCACCCACTCCCTAAGCTTTCTGTTTAAAGGACCTGTATCAAGCTTGCGGTGAAGCTGTTCTCTCACAGCAATAACCTTGTTTAAAAGATTGTTTATGCCCTCACCTTCCTTAGCAGAAAGCTTAACAATAGGAACATAAGATATGTGGGGGAACAAAAACCGTATTCTATCCTTGACAGCATTAAACTGATTGGGAATATCTTCCATAAGGTCCCACTTATTGACAGCAAGAACCATTCCCCGGCCATGCTTTCTTGCAACCGCAGCTATTTTCTTATCTTGTTCGCTTAAACCTTCCTTTGCATCCACCATGAGAATAACGACCTCGGACTTAGCAACTGTATCAAGAGAACGTCTTACAGAAAAAAACTCTATATCATCATGTACCTTGCTTTTCCTTCTTATCCCGGCAGTGTCAACCACAAAAAAACGCTTTCCTTTATAAGAGAATTCTCCCTCAAGCAAATCCCTTGTAGTACCTGGAACATCCGAGACAATAGCTCTGTACTCTCCCAAAAGAGTATTTAGCAAAGTGGATTTGCCTGTATTAGGCTTACCCAGTATGCTTATCTTTATATCCGGCTCTTCCTCTGCTGCAGTATCTACTGTAGAATCAGGCAATAGCTTGCAAATACGATCCTCAAGCTCTTCTATGCCAAGCCTATGCTCTGCGGAAACAAAACACACAGAGGAAAAACCCAGTGACATAAAATTCCAGGCAATATCCTCTCTCTGTGGAGAATCAACCTTGTTGACAACAAGAATAACCCTGTCTTCAAAAGGACGAAAAAGATTGATAAGTTCTTCATCCTCGGCAGTAAAATCAACAACATCCAAAAGAAGCAGAATGACATCTGCTTTTTCCGCCTCTTTTATGGCTTTTTCTTTTACTAGCGGATCAAAAACACCGCCTGGTTCTGCCATAATACCGCCTGTATCCACAAGAGTTACGGGAAGCTTATCCTTGAGAGAAAATCGCTCTTCCACCGCATCTCGTGTTACACCCGCAACATGGTGTGTAATAGCCTTTCTTTTACCTATAAGTCTGTTAAAAAGCGTGGACTTCCCCACATTGGGGCGACCGGCTATAACCACCCTTGGACAAACACTAACACTATTTTTCTGACCCATAAACTCCCAACTCTTTCATCTTTTTTTCCACAAACCTAAGTACATCCCCAGTATTTGTCATAGAAAGAACAGTACCCGCAAGCTCCTCACATTCATTGAGACTTACAGAACGTATAAGCTTCTTTATCTCAGGAATACTTGCAGGGCTCATACTCAACTCGTCAAGCCCAAGACCAAGAAGAAGCAAAGTAGCAAGAGGATCTCCTGCCATCTCACCGCACATACTCACCGGGATTCCCACTCTATGAGCATGCTCTACCGTCATTCTTATGAGGCGTAAAACCCCCATATTAAAAGGCTGATAAAGATAGGCAACCTTCTCGTTTCCCCTATCTATGGCAAGAGTATACTGTATAAGGTCATTAGTGCCTATAGAGAAGAAATCCACCTTTTGCGCAAGAATATCAGCAGTAAGCGCAGCAGCAGGAACCTCTATCATAACACCCACACGCAAATTTTTATCATAAGGTATGGACTTGGCATCCAACTCCGCCTTTACATCGTCAAGAATAGACAAAGCATCAAGAAGTTCTTGTTGAGAAGACACAAGAGGAAACATAATACTGAGATTACCATATACAGAAGCTCTAAGAAGAGCCCTAAGCTGAGTCTTAAAAATATCAACATTGCTCAGACAAAATCGTATGGCCCGCCATCCCAGAATAGGATTATGCTCATCCAGATTATCTATAACACCAGCAAGCACCTTATCACCACCGAGGTCAAGAGTCCTTATTATAACATTTTTATTCTTCATGGACTCAAGAACACGCCTGTATGCAGCATACTGCTTATCCTCGTCAGGCAGCCTGCCGGAAAACATAAACAAAAACTCTGTTCTAAAAAGCCCAACACCATCTGCACCGTGAGCAATAACAGAATCAATCTCATCTGGGACCTCTATATTTGCCTTAAGGAAAATCCTCTTGCCATCCTTAGTCTCAGCAGGAAGTTCATTGAGACTGAGAAGATCCACCGTATACTCTTCAAACTCCCGCATCTTGCGGCCATATTCCGCAAGAACATCATCCGTAGGGTCTACAATAATCTCACCAGCAGTACCATCAAGGATAACAGTCTGTCCACTGGACACATTCTCCGTTATAGAAGCAAGCCCCAAAACAGCAGGAATCTCAAAAGCCCTTGCAAGAATAGCCGTATGAGACGTTCTACCACCAGCATCCATTGCAATACCGCGTATATAACGCTTATTCATCTGAATCGCCTCAGAAGGCATAAGATCATGGCAGACAAGAACAACCTCGCGGGAAACATCCGCAAGAGAGAGCCTCTCCCTGTAAAGAAGATGATTGATAAGCCTATTGGAAACATCACGCAAATCATGCACCCTATCTCTAAAGTACTCATTATCCATAGCAATAAGCTTCTTGATATAGCGCTCGCTTACATCAAGAATAACCCACTCCACATTCTTCTGCTCGTCCCTAAGAGAAGCCTCAATACTGGTAGAAAACTCAGGATCATCCAGCATAAGGAGATGAGAATCCAAGATTCCCATAGTCTCCTCATCGCCATGAGAATCCTTAAGAGACTCAATCTCCCTCTTTGCCCTTACGACAGCCTCCTTGTAGCGATTGATCTCCTTATCAACATGCTCATCTCTTACAAAATACCTCGGCACTGGAGGCGGAGCAGAATCATATACAAAAGCCTCGCCGATAACAATACCGGGGAAGACAGAAATGCCCTTAAATTTTTTCATGTACATACTATACGCAGATTATTGCCACCTGTCAAATACATAAAAAACAATAAACCGAACGCACAGCCTGCAGTCATACGCAGGCTGTGCTGCCTCCGGCATAATAGAAAAAACATCAACAACACTAACACTTATGGAGAGATAAAATCCTACCGATAGCAAAAATACCATGGCAAGAAAAAAGAAAAAAACCTACTTTGGCGTTATATTCTGGATAGCAAGCATACTAGTAGTACTAATAGTATACCTGTGGAACAAACCCACAATAACACGAGTGATAGAAGAAACAGGCTTCATGGAAGTCGTAAAAGAGAAATTCTCTCCAGCCCCCACAGACAAACCAAGCACAGAAAATCCGGCAGAGACAAAAGAACCCCCAAAGGCCACACAGCCAGAAGAAAAAGAAACAGAACCAACACCAAAACAGACCCCTTTAGAAACACCATCCCCGACCCCTAAGCCAACAAAAACACTGGAAAAAAGCAAAGAACCAAGTCATACAACAGAGGAAACAAAAAAAACAATCAACATGCTCATATACTTTGCAAAAGTATATGACAACGGAGAAGTAATAACAGCACCAGTACCCAGGAAAATAGAATACAAAGACGCACCACTTACAAGCACACTCAAAACCCTTCTTGCAGGCCCCACAGAAACAGAAAAAAAATCAGGCATAAAAAACCTCATACCAGAAGGAACAAAACTATTGGGCGTAAGCGTAAAGAACAGAATAGCATACATAAACATGTCGGAAGACCTCAGATTCAATCCCTTGGGACAGGAAGGACTTCTTATAGAACTCAAGCAAATAGTATATACAGCAACACAGTTTCCAACCGTAGACAAAGTGCAAATCCTGATAGAAGGGAAAATAATCCCCTATCTTGCACCGGAAGGCATACCAATAGGAAAACCACTAAAACCCGACGAGATATAGAAACTAAGAAGACACAGAAGAATACCACTTATCAAGCTCATCTCTACCAGCACCAGGGCCTCCTTTCGATATAAGCAAAAGAAACTCAAGATTACCGTGGCTACCCCTTATAGGAGAAGGCATAAGATGTCCCACACAGAGCCCCTCGGATACAATACGCTCAAGTATATAGTCTGCAATTATGTAAACAATAGAATAATCTCTTATGACCCCGTCAAAACCATAATCCTCCGCAAGCCCATGTTTTATCATGGCAGCATACTCAAACTGAGGCTTAAGAAGGAAAACCCCCCATTTCTGCGCAGTAAGTCCAATAATATGCGGTATCAAACCAGTAAGAGAAGAAAAAGAAACATCCGCAACAGCAGCATCAGGGCGAGGCACAAGCTCTTTTATATCCCTTATATTACATCTCTCCATAACAGACACACGATTGTCAGCCCTAAGCTTCCACGCAAGCTGATTATATCCCACATCTACAGCATGGACAAAAGAAGCACCCCGGGAAAGCAAACAATCAGTAAAACCACCTGTAGAAGACCCCACATCGACAAAACAAAGACCTCTGACATCCAGCTTCCATTCAGAAAGAGCAGCCTCAAGCTTATAGCCTCCTCTGGAGACATACCCATCCTCGCTTTTAAGCTCCACAATAGAAGAAGATTTTACTCCATAAAACGGATCTTTTATGCGCACACCATCGACAAAGACATCCCCGCATAAAATATTGGCATAGAGTCTTTCTCTCTCATAATCGGGATAAAGAGAAACAAGAACATCCAGAAGACGTTTTTTCTTCATTAATATTAATATCAGAGTCCCATATTGACCTGTAGTCTCTCTATAGAGAGAGCCTTGCCACTTGACTTATCAGCAACAACATGGACTCCGCAAATCGTTGCAGGTGCATCCACAACATTGAGCTGATGCGGCACTTGGGTGGTAACACGCTTTACTGCAAGCTCTGCATCAAAGCCAATAACAGTCCCTTCCGGAGATGTAGCACCCAAGTCCGTTATATAAGCCGTTCCACCTGGGAGAATCCTTTCATCCGCTGTCTGCACATGAGTATGGGTACCAACTACTGCAGTAACTTTCCCGTCAAGATAGAAGCCCATAGCCTCTTTTTCTGCTGTTGACTCAGCATGAAAATCCACAAAGATGAGATTGGTCTTCTGACGCAGCTTTTTTAGCTCCTCTGTTGCCTTTTTAAAAGGACAATCCACTGTCCACAGTCTCTGTCTGCCCAGTATGTTGAGAACCCCTATGGTTATATCACCCTTGTCATACAAAGTAGAACCTTTACCCGGCGCACCTTTGGGATAGTTGGCGGGTCTTACTATGCGCTCGCTCCTATCCATAAATTCAAACACAGACTCATCATGCCATATGTGATTACCAGTAGTAATTACGTCCACACTCATATCAAGCAACTTCTGAGCCTGCTCCGCAGAAAGCCCAAAACCATCCGCAGCATTTTCTGCATTTACCAGAACAATGTCTGCAGAATATTTCTTTATAAGAGAAGAAAGCCCCGCAAAAAGAGCCCTCATCCCAGGATGTCCTATTATGTCCCCTATAATAAGTGCTGATATTGTATCCGCCACATCATACTCCTGTGCTGTCAAGTAAATATAACAGTTATATAATATGCAGGCTTTGCAATCAACACGGCAATACTGTTTTTATACTCGTATTCATACCTGTTTCTTATGCCAGAGGCAGTGCGAACTGGCTTTGCCGGTTCGCACGTTCGGTTTATCTCTAATAAAAAAGAGGATGCCATTCGACGAATGGCATCCAGGAGGGAGTTAGGAAAAAAGCCCCTTGCTTATCAAAAAGCGGAGGCTGCAAAAAAAGCTTTTTTAGGCTTATTATCCCTATCAAAAAGAAGTGGATAATTGTTTCTGGGGCTGTCAAAGAACCTCCCACCAGAGTAATAGTTGAGCCATGAGTCCTCATCGCCTATTCCCCAGAAAGTTACAGAATCAATATACTGCGAATATTTTCTAAAAACAGAAAAAATCTCCGCGTATCTGTCTGCAAGCTGTTTTTCTAGCGATGACGTGTACTTTATCTCTCCCATAGACGGATTACCATTGTAGCAGTCTATATCCAGTTCTGTTATGTGGATAAGCAACCCCATATCCGCAAATGCTTTGATAGCTTTCTCTATTTCTGCAGCACTAGGCCAATAGAGGTTCCAGTGAGCCTGTATACCTATACCATCCAAACCTGCGGATATAAGATCAAGGTCCTTTATCATCTTTATAACACGTGCCCTTTTTGTACTGTTTACCATGTTATAGTCGTTATAAAAGTGCAGAGCATCGGGATCTGCCTTCTGAGCAAAAACAAAAGCATCCCGGATATATTCTGGACCACCGTAGTATCTGTACCAAGGAGAATCCGTTCTCCACTGCCCACCGTCGCCTACAGCCTCGTTTACAACATCCCATGCATAAATTTTACCCCTAAAATGGCCCACAACTGTATCGATATATTTCTGCAAAAACTCTCTCGCTTCTTCTTTACTGCGCTTTTCTTTAAAAACATTGTCCGACTGATAATGCCACACAAGCGTATGCCCTCTTACAACTGCGCCATGCTCGGAGGCATACTTTACAAGCCTATCTCCATAAGTAAAATCAAAGCTCCCGTCAGAGCTATAAACATTATCAGGCTTCATCCCATTTTCTGCAGAAAAGCTGTTAAAACTCTCAAGGACAGAGGCAGGATATGCATCGTAAAACGGAGTACTGTCATACTCACCAAGTTTTACTGCAGCACCAATGTAAAAGTAGTCCTTGTAAACCTGGGCCATAGGACGATAATCTGTCATGTCAAAATCAGGCTGCCCGCCGGCATCGCTTTTACAGCCTGATACAAGTACAAAAACAATACAAACAAAGATATAAAAATATTTCTTACTCATAATAATATTCTACAATCAAAAAAGACTTTTGTAAAGTTTTTTATAAAAGTCTTTAATTTATACCGAACGTCGGGAACGCACCCATATGGTAAAACAGGCAGGAGGGTGCGCCCCTCCTGCCTGTGGCATATATGCTGCGAAATATTCAGCAATACAGAATATCCATCTTCCGCCATAGGCAGTGAGATGATGCTATGCGTCATCTCACGTTCGGTTTATCAGTGTATTTTAAAAAAGTTCTGGCTGCTGATTTTTATTTTTGTCAGAGTTTTTTACAGAATCAAGCATAGAAATAAACTCATCTTCTGTAACGATTTTGATGCCAAGCTCCCTGGCTTTTGCAAGTTTGGAGCCTGCAGATTCTCCTGCAAGAAGATGGGTAGTTTTGCCTGATACAGTAGATGTGACTTTGCCACCGTTATCTTCTATAAGTTTCTGTGCTTTGGAACGGGGGTTAAAGTTGTTAAAGCTGCCTGTGATACACCATGTCTGACCGCTAAAGATACCGTCCTTTTTCTCCTCGGGCTTCTCTCTAAGAGAAAAGCCGGCTTTCTGTAGGCTCTCAAGCTCTGACAGAAAACGCTCATCAGAAAACCACTTTATGAGCTGGTTTGCAGTGGATTCTCCTACCCCCTCAATGGCTGTAAGACGTGTTATGTCTCGTTCTTCTGCTATTTTTTTGAGCTCATCTATGTCTGCAAGGTTGTTGTCTACAAGAGCTTTTACCACAGATGGACCTATATCAGGGATGCCAAGAGCAATAAGCAGGCGGGAGAAAGGCAGTTTTTTACTGTCTTCTATGCCTTTTATTATCTGAGAAATCTTTTTTTCACCAAATCCTTGCTCAGATATAAGAACAGTATAATCAAAATAATACAAGTCAGAGATATTTTTTATA
The DNA here is from genome assembly GCA_039023545.1 of Spirochaetia bacterium 38H-sp. Classification (NCBI taxonomy): domain Bacteria; kingdom Pseudomonadati; phylum Spirochaetota; class Spirochaetia; order Winmispirales; family Winmispiraceae; genus Rarispira; species Rarispira pelagica. Next base: position 301,981 of record JBCHKQ010000002.1, read on the forward strand.
TGTCCTTTGTCAACAAGGTACTCTATGGTTTCGTTCCCAAGTACTGCTATGTCCATTTGTCTGGGACTTACAAAGAACTTGAGTCTGCCTTTTATTTGAGCAGGACAGTCAAAATTGCTGCAAAAGTGGTGAGAACCTTTTTTCTCAACTTGTGAGCCACAAACAGGACAAGTTTGTGGCATAGACCAGACAGGAGGGGAGTTTTCTGCTTTTTCAACTACTTTTTCTATTGCTGGGATTACATCGCCTCTCTTGGATATGCCTACTATGTCTCCGGGGGAAAGCTCAAGAGCCTGTACATAATCCTGATTATGCAATGTTACGTTGGAGATAACAGAGCCGGAAAGCTCCACGGGTTTTAGTCTTGCTACGGGCGTGAGTCTTCCCGTGCGGCCTACCTGTACGTCTATCCTTAGCAGCTCAGTTACTGCCTGTGGTGCTTCAAACTTATAGGCGATTGCCCATCTGGGATGATGCTCTGTATGACCAAGACGTTCTCTCATGGATATGCTGTCCAACTTAAATACTAGGCCGTCAATTTGATAATCAAGATAATCTCTCCGTTCTGTTTCTTTTTTTATAAATTCTTCTATGGCAGAAAATAATTTATCATATCCCAAGCTGGTATCAGCTCTAAAAAAATTGTCGTTTACGGAGAACTTCCATTCTCTCAAAAGGTTAAGAATATCACTATAGCTATCCGGAGCCGAGTCAAAGATTGCCTCATATGCAAAAAAGTGCAAGGGGACAGCTGCAACTTCGCTGCTTTTTATTCTTCTTAGAACACCTCCTGCAAGGTTTCTGGGATTGGCATACGGAACTTCCATTTTTTTGTTTATCTCGTCAAAGAATCGCACTGGTAGGTATACTTCTCCTCTGACTATTACTTCTTCTTGTACCGGTATGGAGAGAGGGATTTGCCTTATGGTTTTTGCATTGGCTGTTATGTCGTTGCCTTTTCTGCCGTTGCCACGTGTCACAGCCTGAGAAAGAAGTCCATTGCGATAATAAAGAACAAGTGAGATTCCATCTATTTTTTCTTCTGCTGTTATAGCAAAATCACCTGTCTCTGTTTTTCTTATCCTGTCAATCCATGCACGTACGTCTAAAGTGCTATATGCTTTATCAAGGCTTAATACGGGTATGCTATGCTCTACTTCTGGGAAATCCGATGCAAGATCAGAACCTACCCTTTTTGTTGGAGAGTCTTCTCTTGCTAGATGAGGATATTTTTCTTCCAGTCTTTTGAGTTTTTCCAGAAGACTGTCGTACTCATTGTCGGTTAGCTCAGGTCTTCCCAGTACATAATACTGATAATTGGCTTTTTCCAGTACGGAAATAAGCCTGTCCATCTCTTTTTTTATTTCTTTTTCATCCATCACTCTCCCCGCTGGATAAAGACGTCTTTAAAGCCCTGAGCCTTAAACCAGTAGACAAGAGTACCGCTCTCGTCATGGTTAAGCGGGCCCACCAGTATGCGATAGATTATTTTTCCGTCTTTTTCAAGGGGGATGGCTATCACAGGATAGGTTATGCCCATCCTGTTAACCATTTTTAATGCTGATTCTGTTGTTTTATATGCTCCTAGTTGTACGTAGTAGTAGCCTTTTTTAAGAGACTTTACAAGCGGCAATTCTTTTGCAAGAGTTGGAATGGTGGTAGCTGCTGTATCAGGTGCCGGACTTGGAGTTGGGGTAGGTGTTGGAGATTGGGATAGTGCGTCAACTATACCTTCTATTATAAGGTCCTCTTCAGATGGGGCATGTGTATGCTCGGGAGAAGGAGGTCTTTCTTCTGCAGGGACAAGAGAAAGCTCCATATTCTCTCCTGAAGGGGGAATGTCCGTAGGAGTCTGTGTAGGCTGTGGCATGCTTGTTTCTGCTATTTCTTCTTTTGTAAGCAAAGGTTCTTCTTGCGGCACTACCAGAGCTGTATCAGGTATGGAGGGTTGTTCTATTGGAAGGTCGGCTACTTCTTCTTTGAGAAGCTGGTCTGGCTCTACAAGGGGTATATCCACATCAAAAGGCGGCGGAGATGGTTCAAAAAAGGATATAGATGGCCCTTCTTCTACCGTGGGACTTTCCTCGCTTTCTGCAATAATAACAGGTTCTGTGAGTGATGGTATATAATCTTCCTGTTTTTTGGCTCTTAGGTTTTCCATACTTATCTGAGGGATTTCTTCTTGCGGAAGTGGTACTTCTGGAAGGTTAACTATATCCTTGTCTGTCAGATCCACAAGCAGCTTGGGCTCAGGCAAAAAGACAAAGGGGTTTTCCTTTCTAGGAGGTATAGCAAGGGTTTTTAATGGCGTTCTTTGTGTGAGTTTTTCTATTGTGCCGGATATGGGTGATTCTGTTTTTTTTGCAGCCAGTATGTTTATTGGCTCTGTTGTGGGGACTGGTGTTTTTTCTGCTACAGGGGCTGGTGTCGGACTGGAGGCAGGTGCTGCTATGGATGGCTCTACGCTAAGTTCTGCTGCAGTCTGCTCTTCTTCTGCTTTTGGTGACTCCAGAGTGGTTTCCGGCGTCTCGGGGGTGAGTGTAGCTGCAACAGTAGGCATAGCAGAAGGAGTAGGAGTGGGTGCAGGTACAGGAGTTGGTGTTTCCACAGGCTCTGGTCTTATGACAACTGGCTTAGGTGTAGATGTGGGCTCTGGTGTAGGAGCAGGTATAATGCTTTCTTCCGGCGCTATAAGAGAGGAATCAAGGAGTACTTCCTCTGAGGAGTCCGTTGCTTTGGGTTTGTCAAGGGAAACTATTGCTTCCCATGGTGGTGGTGTGGGGGTTGGGGGATTATCTATTATTTCCTGAGGTATGGTTACAGCAGGGTTCAAGTCAACGTCTTTTACTGCATTTTTACCGCTGTTACCAGAGGATTTTTCTGTCTGGTTTATGGGGGAAACTTTTGCCTTTATCCTTGCTATGCTGCCAACAGGTACTTCCAGCTCGCGTGCAGCATCTGCAGACAGAAGGAGAAGAAGCCCTTCTTCACTCAGACCTCTGGTTATGATTACTCTGGTTGTTTTTCCATTTTCTATGTTGGTAACTTCTACTATACTGTTTACGGGGAAAGCATTGGATGCTCCATAGTATCCCTCCGGAGGGAATTCTCCATACTGAGATACAGTGGCATTCCCTTGCCATATGTTCTGTGCAAACATAACACCAATGAGAATAAAAAAGTATATAAGAAGAAGTGCTTTTTTTGACATGTTTATTCTTCTCCTTCTCTTCTCTATCGGTATATGAGGAGAAGTATTTAACATAATATATGAGTTGCAGCTCATCTTGCTCTGTGATAGTCTCTTATTATAGATTAGGTTACGGATGGTGTTGATATGAGCAGAGATAAGCAGCACAGGATATATATAATAGGTGCCGGTATTGCAGGTACTGCCATAGCAAGAGAGATTATGGATAAGGGGATATTCGGTACTGTTGCGGCTTTTCTTGATGATGATGCTGCTAAGATTGGCAAAAAGATTTTGGGAACACCGGTGCTGGGTCCCATAGATGATGTTCTGCCTGTTTTGGGTAATAAACAGGAGGACGAAGCTCTTATTGCCATGCCAGGTGCTCAGCGTTCTGTGTTAAAAAATATATATTTCAGTCTCAAATCTGTGGGTTTCAGACGGATAAGGATTCTTCCAACTGTTTCTCAGATTCTTGATGGTGATGCTCACTTGATACAGACAAAAGAAGTGGATCCTGTTGATATTCTTCCCCGCGAGCCTGTTACACTCAATTTGTCCGAGGCTCTTGCCTACCTCAGGGGAAAGCGAGTTCTTATAACAGGTGCTGGAGGAAGTATAGGAAGCGAGCTTGCAAGGCAACTCCTATCGGGTGGAGTACAGAGGTTGTATCTTTTCGGTCATGGGGAAAATAGTATCTATGAGACAGAGAGAGAGCTTAGGTTACTGCAAAAAGAAGGGGTCGGAGAGAAGGCTGCTATTGTGCCTGTCATAGGGGAACTCCAGGATAGGGATTTTATGCGATATATTTTAAAGAAGCTTAAAGCCGATGTTGTTTTTCATTGTGCTGCCCATAAGCATGTTCCTCTTATGGAGGAGAATCCCGTAGAGGCTATAAAAAATAATGTTTTTGGCACCAAGAATATTGTGGATGCTGCACATGAGGCGGGTACGGAGCGTTTTGTTCTTGTGTCAACGGACAAGGCAGTGGAGCCTGTGAGTGTATATGGTTGTTCCAAGCGTATAGCAGAAGAGATTGTACTTTCTTCTTCCGGTTCTTCTTGTGCTTATATGGTTGTCAGATTTGGCAATGTGCTTGGTTCCAGAGGGAGTATTCTTCCGCTTTTTAAGAAACAAATTTTAACCGGAGGCCCGGTTACTATTACCAGCAAGAATGCTTCTAGATTCTTTATGACTATTCCAGAGGCTGCTTCTCTCATACTCAAGGCTGGCGGTGTTACAGAGAAGGGGGCTCTTTTTGTGCTGGAGATGGGTGAGCCTATAAGGATTGTTGACCTTGCAGAGCAGCTTATAAGGTTTTATGGTTTTGTTCCTTATGAGGATATTAAGATAGAGTATATCGGCCTTAGGCCTGGTGAGAAAGAGGAAGAGAAGCTTATTGCTTCCAATGAGTGTTTTGAGAGTACTCCTTATCCTGGTATTCTCAAGGTTGCAAGAATGGGGTCTTCTGCCCTAGATATTACTTCTCTTCTGGACAGGCTTTATCCTGTGTGTTTTCCCGTAGAAGGTAAATACGAGCTTTTTAGAAATAGAGATTTCTTAAAGTCTGTTCTTACTGAGTATTTTGAACATTATCGGGTTTTTTCCAACAATTTCGGAGGGTAAAAAGGGCACGAGCAAAGCTCCGTGCCCGTTCGGCATATTATTTTTTGGGGAGTGTTAATGGCTGAGAGGGGTTTTATTCCTTTTGCACGTCCTTGTCTTTCTGAGGAGGAAGAGCAGGCTGTTCTGCATGTGATGAGGAGCGGCTGGCTAACTACTGGTCCGGAGTCAGAAGCTTTTGAGCGCGAGTTTGCCGATTTCCTTGGGGTCAAGCATGCGCTCGCAGTGTCATCAGCAACGGCCGGTTTGCATCTGGGACTGGATGCTCTGGGTGCCAGAGAGGGGTCTTTTGTTGTGACTACTCCTTACACGTTTGCTGCTACAGCCGAGGTAGCACGACATGTGGGGGCCGAGCTTATTTTTTGCGATATAGATGAGGGTTCTATGTGCATTTCTGTGTCCGAGTTAGAGCGGGTGCTGGATAAGTATGCAAATCGTGTTGCTGCTATTGTGCCTGTGCATTTTGCAGGTAGAGGGGCGGATATGGAGGCTATTGTCAATCTTGCTGCCTCATGCGGGGCTTCTGTTCTGGAAGATGCGGCTCATGCTTTTCCTGTGCGATACGGAGAGAAGTTTCTGGGTGCGGCTGGAGATGCAGGGGTTTTTTCTTTTTATGCTACTAAGACGATTACTACCGGTGAGGGGGGAATGCTGGTAACGGATAGGGATGATGTAGCAGAGAGGGTTTCTCTTATGAGGTTGCATGGTATAGACAGGCGGGTTTGGGATAGATACACGAGCTCGCCTGGTGCGTGGTTTTATCAGGTGATAGAGGCGGGTTATAAGTACAATATGCCAGATTTGTTAGCTGCAATAGGAAGAGTGCAGCTAAAAAAGGCTGTGTTGTTTAAGAAAAAAAGAGAGAGAATCGCTCGCATTTACAGGGAAGCTCTTTCTGACAGGGATTATTTTATTCTCCCTGAGGATGCGGATGAGCACGCCTGGCATCTTTTTGTTGTGGGTATAGATGAGAACAGACTTTCTATCGGCCGTGATGAGTTTGTAAGACTTATGGCAGAAAAAGGCGTGGGATGTTCGGTTCATTTTATTCCGCTGTTCCTTATGCCTTATTATCGGAATAGGTACAATCTCAGTCCCGATGAATTTCCGGTATCTTATAGGGTGTATCTCCGCTCCTTTAGTCTGCCTATCTACCCTTCTCTATCCGATGAAGAGATATACAGGGTTATATCAAGTCTTAAGGAAATAGGAGACCGGTTTTACAGGAAGATATTATAATGTTAAACAGTGTGAGAAAGATTCTTACAGGTTCTGTACTTACTCCCGCAGACGTGGTCCTTCCGGACATGTTGGATATAGTCCTGTTGCGTTCTTCTAGAAGACATGCGGAAATAGAGGAAATAATTTTTCCAACGCACCCTGATCCTGATGTTGTAGTACTGGGAGCTTCTGATATCCCATCAGATAGCACTGTTATTTTGGAACAGTCTATTCCTCTCCTTGCAAAAAACAAGGTGTTTTATCAAGGACAGCCTATTCTGCTTGCATATTCCCGCGACAGAAACAGGGCAAAAGAAGAGATATCAAAAATACGGGTAAAATATAAGGAACTGCCTGCTGTTTTGTCCATAGATAATCCATCAGGAAATCAGATAGAGAATGTAAGAACAATAACCAGAGGTAAACCTGGAGATACAATAGATGGCAAAAAAATAGAAGGAAAAGTTTTTATATCCCAGGAGACAAAACCTCCCGTGGATGCCGACTGCAGCGTCGTATATCTACATAATGATACAGTAAACATTATTACGGATTGTCCTTGGCCTGCATTGCTCAGAACAGCCGTAGCTAAGGCCTGCAAGATAAAAGAGAATTCTATAATAATACACCAGTACAGCAGAGAAAATGCTTATGATGCAGATATCCTGAGCCCTATCATGGCATCCGTATATGCGGCTGTAATTGCAATAGGAACAAACCAACCAGCAAGGATTTTTATTCCGCCTATAGAAAGCAGTCTCTACGGCAGTAAAAGTCCTGCTATTTCTTTTTGCTACAAAGCTATAATAAATCAAAACACAATAAAAGAGCTATCTGTAACAGCATCAATAAATACAGGGTATATTGCTCCTTTTAGTAGAGAGATGGTGGAACGGTGTATTTCTCTTATCGTATCAAGATACAGATGTAAAAATATGACCATTACAGCAAGGACAGTAAGAACAAACATAACACCTACAGGTTTTTTTGCAGGTCTCATAGATTCTCAGCTATCTTCTGCACTTGAGACAATGATAGACAGCATAGCAAAAAAAGCCAATCTTGATCCTTATGAACTAAGACTATCACTGCTTACTGCAACGGGAAAAAAAACACATCCTGCAAAAGCAACACTGGAGATAATAAGAAAAAATACCGACTTTGCCAGAAAGATATACGCATATAATTATAACAAAGAGCATGGATATGTAAGAAAAGGTATAGGTCTCTCTTTGGCAAGCTCATGGCACGGCTTTATCACCATTCCGCCAAAACTAAAAAAATATACTCTCTCCCTCCTTATGGACGTTGATGGAACAATAATACTGGAGACACCATATGTTCCGGGTGATAAGCTGCTTCCTATGGAATGGAAAAAAACAATAAGCACTATGCTCAATACACCTATCGAAAAAATAAAACTGCATACAACTTTTGAGGGCTCAAGCAGTTCCTGCGCACCATCTTTTATGGGAAACAATATTGCAGGCATAACTCCTCTTATAGAAAAAATATGCAAAAAAACCCAGAAACAGCGTTTTAGAACCCCCCTCCCTATAGCCGTAAGAATAACACAATCGGAAAAAACAGATTATACCGGACCTTTGGGTTATATTATTCCACCCGTAAAAACCTCGTGGGCAAGCTGTGTTGCAGAGGTGAGTAAGAAAGAGACAGATATGTATCCCCAAATAGAAAAAATAAGCATAGTTATAGATGCAGGGAAAATAATAAATAAGAGACAATTAAAAAAAATAATACGACAAAACAGCATACTGGCATTAAAACAAAGCATAAGCAAAAATAAAGACCTGTCATCCAATCCCGAATCTTACCTTTTTGCAGAAGAAGCATTTATCAATACTGAAATAGACATAAAATTTGTAGCTAGCAACAGAATAACACCCCTACCGGCAGCAAATCTTCCTTTTTCGCTAATCCCTTCTGCAATAACAATAGCTCTATCACAGCTATACAATAAAGATATAAGCACTATCCCTGTCATAACAGGAGAGGAGGAATAATGCTTTTAACCTGCAAGATAGATAACATAGAGATAAAGAGAGAAACAAACCCTGCTATCAGTTTAAAAACTTTTCTTAAAGAAACACTCAAGATAATAAACATAAAAGGTAACTGTGATAAAGGATATTGTGGAAACTGTGGGGTTACTATATCGGGACAATATGCTCTCTCCTGCCTTGTTCCTGTTTTTATGATACAGAAAAAAGAAATATTCACAATACAGGGGTTTTCCACAACAGAAGAATACAAAGAAATAGAAAAGATATTTCTTGCAAAAAAAGTTTTTCCATGCCCAGCATGTGCTCCGGCCAGAATACTTCTCGCCCACAGCATACTTGAAAATGCTCATAATATAATGGAAGAAAAAAATATATCTGACCAGATATCAGGAATAAACTGCACCTGCATAAGTAAAAAAGACTATGCATCTGTGATACTTGAGATACAGAAAGAGAGAGAAAAAAGACATGATAAAACAAGATAACCTGCAAATATATTATCCAGGAGATCTCCAAGATGCACTTCTGCTTTATAACAAAAGACCGGAAGCAATACTTACAGCCGGCTCAGTCGAACTCTCAAGAACAGAAACATGGCAACATTATCAGGGACCTGTCATAGTTCTTGGGAATATAAGAGAAATAAAAAGAATCATAAAAACAGAACGCTATTTGGAGATAGGAGCAGGAAAAGCACTTAGCGCAATACTCTCCATTCCCTCCCCAAACATACCTCTTCTTCTCAAAAAAAGCATACTCCTTGGATGCCCTGCTCCCGCACGCACACAAGCTACAATAGGCGGAAACCTATGTATACCGGACAAAACCTATGATATACACGGAGCACTAACGCTTCTAAACGCAACAGCAGAGATAAGAAAAACAAACCATACAAGATGGATTCCTGTATCTGACATAAGAAATACAACAGGATTTACAACTCTGGAAGAAGGAGAAATCCTCACTAGAATAAGAATTCCTATAAGCAACTGGGAAATTCAAGAATATATAAAATTCCCCGGAGCCTTTACGACAGCAAGCATAAATCTCTATGGACTCGCCCATAAAGAAGACAATCTCATATCAGCAATACGAATAAGCATAAAAACTCCGTACAATCCCCCATACAGATATCCAGAAACAGAAAAATCAATGATAGGAAAAAGCTCACCACTTACAAAACACGAAATAACACAAATAACAAAAGAAATAGCAGAAAAAGTATCAGAAGAAGAACCAGAAGCAGACATAAGAACAATAACAAAACTTATATCTCACTTCCTGCAAAAAATATAACATCAAAAAACGCACAATCAAACCAAAGTTTTGAGATATGACAGAAGAACACCCAACGCATTCTCGTTATAACCACCCTCCGGTATGATAATATCCGCATAAATCTTGGTAGGCTCTATAAACTCATAATGCCCCGGCCGTACCATAGACAAATACTGCTCTATGACAGAATCAACAGTACGTCCTCTCTCTGCAATATCCCGCTTGAGCCTCCTTATAAAACGTATATCATCTGGAGTATCCACATAAATCTTAAGATCCAGCAAATCACGTATCCTGCTGTCAGTAAAAACCATAATCCCCTCAAAGATGATGAGACTATGCGGCTCTATAGTCCTAGTCTCCTTCTTACGCGTATGAGTTACAAAATCGTACACAGGCGCTTCAACAGCCTTACCCTGCTTAAGCCCAAGCAAATTGTTATAAATCCAATCCATATCAAAAGCATCCGGATGATCAAAATTAAACGCAGTAATATTATCATTACCAACATGCCCGGCAGACTTATAATAATTATCCTGAGCAATAAACACAAAATCATCAAAAACCTCTGTAATCTTCTTGACAATAGTAGTCTTACCGGACCCGGAACCGCCGCATATACCAATAATCTTTACATCCATAAAACACCCCGCAAACAATATAAAAAACTAATATCATAAATAATAAAATAATTAAACCATAAAATCAAAAAGAATTAATACCGAACGTCGTGACCGCTCAGACAAAGAAAAGCAAAACACAGGTCACTCCTGCCTCCGGCACAAAGAAAAAGTGCAAGAAAACAAGTCCTACAATAATAACAAGAATCATCCAAAATACAATATAAAAGCCGATTTTAACAGAACCTTACTTAGTACATCCTATAAAACAACAGGCAGAACCGCACACCATTAAAGCAGACAAAAAAACTGAGCGGTTCTACCGTTCGGTATATATAAAAAACACAAAATATGCTTTGCCCTATAAAATCTCTATCTTGATACGCCATCTTAACTTTTGGGAAGGAGCTATAGTCTCTACTGTTTTCCACTCATTGGCCGCAATCGCAAGAGAATCAGGAATTCCCGTACAAGGCTCAAGCCCCACATGATGAGCACCGCCGAGTCCCCGGTTTATCCAAATACCAAGATAAGGAATAACATCGGCATCCCAACTTATCTTAATAGAATCAGCCGTATTATCATTGCAAACAGAAGCCCAGCCGTGTTTCAAAGGTCCTGCAAAACCCTTAACACAAAGCTCACTACCATCCCCCGGAACCTGCAACCTATCAAGCCTTATACCAGAAAAAGGCTCAGGATAAGCCCATACATCACCTCTTTGTATGGGAACCCCAAGCCCCCCATCAAGCCTGATAAAATCTATCTCATCAGGAAGAACAAGATAATCCCCTTCTTTTATGCTCTTAAGAGGATGAAGACTCCATATAAAAGGCTCATCCTCTATTCCCCAATTTTCAAGCTTATAATCCAGCAAGAAAGAACCATCACTATCAATACTTATACAACGCTCAAAAACAAAAGGAGAAACATCCAGCACAACCCTTGAGCAAATAACTCCGCGCGCAAGGGCAGAAGAGTCAAGTTCCCACCCCTTATACCAAACCTCACCATGATCTGGCAACAGTCTTCCCTTAAAACAGCACGGTGCAACCGTAGGTATGCACTCATCAATTCCGGCCTGCGGACTCAATGCAAAGTCATCTCCCGCATTATTTTCCCACAACCAACCCTGCTTTTCCCTATGCCAAAGCCACTCCCTGCCAGACTTAAGCCCCACAAGACTGACAATACGCCCTCCAAGCTGGGGAACCATCAACAGCTCTGCCTGCCTACTTCTCAAGCCAACAGCAGAAAACCCTTCTATTATCCTATAAAAAACACCATATTCCATAACTATCCATAATTATGTTAACAAGTACCAACAATAGCAAGGCACAAAAAAAATTAATCACTCTTAAAACCATAACAAAAGTATAAAACAATTTTTAAAAACAAAACTTAAAATATCAAGTAAACACAAAAAGATGAGAAACAAATAAAATCCACTGACTTGCTGGGAAGCGCATTGATAATCCTTTCCTTATAATCAGGAAGCCCTGCATATCAAGCATACAAAATCGATAATTTTAAAAACAACAAAATCACAACTAAAACAAAATATACAAAAAATTAGCTCTCCTAAATTTTTATCGAACGCACAAGGACGCTAACGCGTCCTGTGCTGCCTCCGGCACAATAAAAAGCCGGCCATAACAGCCGGCAACACCCCGGAAGAGATAAGGAAAAAGCATGTTTTTGCCTATACAAACACCCCCTTAAGACTCCCCGAGGCTCTTCTTTTGCCTATTTTTCAAACGGCTTTACAAATATGCTAATCCCGGCGCCGGCAGGCATATCAACAGGTATCTTATTACCCTTTATACTTATTATACCCTTCTGGGAAGTAAAAAGAGGATTGAAAAGCACAACAACAATACTTCCATCCGGATTTTTAAAAGCTACGTGGTTAAAAAATCTACCCGCCCTGTCATTAGAATCTATCCGCACTGCCCCAGTTTTTACAAACTTAGAAAAATGTCCCAGAAAATACCATCCGGATTTTTTTTCTTTTATGCTGCCCTTTTGTGAAGCAGAATCAACCTCTATCTCTACAAGTCCATAATTAGCATTATTAGTAAAAACTATAGGTCCATTGTTCTGATCAAGAGCAATATTCCAAAGAATTAATGCAGAAGTATAATTTCTAAAAACATCAACAGCCTCTCTCATCCCTTCTCTAAAAGTACCAGAGAAACTACCTCCCCATATCCATCTTCCATTACCAGCTTCTGTCACCCACATTATTTTATCTCTGTATATTTTTGCAATCTCGCTCATTGCCTCTGGGCTACCTCCATAGTGATGCCAGGCAACACCATATATATTGTTTCTTGCAGAATCATGGGAAAGTATGCTTTTTACTGTCTCTATCCCATCCCAGTTATGGTCATAACAGAAGATTTTTACATTAAGGCCTGCAGAAATAAATGCTGGTGCCAAATACGTAGATATAAATTCTGCCTGTTCTTCAGCTGACATAAGCATTCCCGTATAAAGAGAAGGAGCATACTCTATCTCATTTTGAGGGGTTACAGCAGTAATTTTTATTCCTTCATTTTGATATGCCTGAATGAATTTTACAAAATAGTCGGCATACACTTGATAGCAATCACTTCTCAACCTACCCCCCTCCGAGCCTATAAGGCTTTTACCAGTCTTCATCCAGGCAGGAGGACTCCATGGAGATGCCATAATACGAAGACCAGGATTTATTTCTATAGCTTGTTTTAGAAGAGGGATTATATATTCTCGATCTCTTTCTATTGAAAAATGTGCGAGCTCAAAATCATCACTGTTGTCCTGAGTATCATCATAGGTGTATAAAGAGAGTGCAAAATCAGGTGCACCCATAGGCTGTCTAAGAAGACTTATCCCAAGCCCTTTATCCGGGTCAAAGAGTTCTCTCATAAGGGAGTTCCTCTCTTTGTCAGGAAGGCTTGAGAGCACGTAGGCAGAAGATTCTGTCATAGAAGCACCAAAACCATCGATTTTCTGATAACTCTTATTTTCATCTATGTTGATATAAAAATCAGCTTCATCAGTGAGAGCAGGTATTTCTATTTCTTCCAGATATTTGCCTTCATCCGGTGCAGTAATCCACATTTGGGTTTCTATTTCTTCTAATTTTCCCAGTGTAAAAATATTACTATAGGATACAAAAAACAACATCAAAAAGATGTTTTTAATGTGCAGCCTCATAATACACCCCTCCTTCTACGCTCTATGTTTTCGCAAACATAATAACACTGCTACTTTGCCGTGTCAAGAAAATATTTTCTATAATGATTTAAACACTATTTAATTAGAAATAATGGAGTCTTTGTTATGTGCTTTTGCCAAAGGCAGCAGGAGGACGCTGTTTAAGCGTCCTCCTGCGTTCGGTTTACTTGTTTTTAAATTTATTTTGCTGCAGCAAAGCCTTTTTTAAGATCGTCTATTATGTCATCTATGTTTTCTATGCCTACCGAAAGTCTTACAAGCGACGGGTCTATGCCTGCGGCTTTCTGCTGTTCTTCTGAGAGTTGCGAGTGCGTGGTGCTGGAGGGGTGTATTGCAAGTGACTTGGCGTCACCTACATTGGCAACGTGAGAAAAGAGTTCCAGTGAGTTGATAAACTTTTTGCCTGCCTCCAGTCCGCCTTTTATGCCAAAGACAACCATTCCTCCAAATCCGTTTTTGAGGTACTTGGTTGCGTTTTTATATGATTTATCACCAGCAAGGCCCGGATAGCGTACCCATTCTACCTGTGGGTGGTCTTTGAGAAACTCGGCGACTTTTGCTGCATTTTGGCTGTGTCTTTCCATGCGCAAGGGCAAGGTCTCTATTCCCTGCAGAAATATCCAGGCGTTGTCGGGGGAGATCGCTCCACCTAGGTTTCTAAGGGGAACTAGTCTCATCCTTAGTATGTATGCAAGCGGGGCAAGGTCGCCAAGGTCATGGGCGTATCTTAGTCCATGATAGCTATCATCAGGCTCATTGAGTGTGGAGAAGCGTGGGTTGTCCTTCCAGTTAAACTTGCCAGAGTCCACGACTATGCCGCCTATGGCTGTGCCATGTCCGCCTATCCACTTGGTAAGGGAGTGCACTACTATGTCTGCTCCGTGCTCTATGGGGCGTAGGAGACTTGGCGTTGTAAAAGTGGAGTCAACTATTAGGGGCAGGCCGTACTTGTGTGCAAGGTCTGCAAGAGCACCCAGATCGGGTAAATCCAGTGTAGGATTGCCTATTGTCTCCGTGTATACTGCTCTTGTCTTATCATTGATTGCAGCTTCAACCTCTGCAAGGTTATAAGGGTCCACAAATCTGACGGTTATACCATAATCGGGCAGAATGTTGTTAAACATCGTAAATGTTCCGCCATACAGATATTTGCTTGCTACAATCTCACTTCCATTTGTTGCTATATTGATTATAGAATAGAAAATAGCTGTTGTTCCCGAGGCGACTGCCAGTGCTCCAGCTCCGCCCTCAAGAGCCGTAATTCTCTGCTCAAGCACATCCTGAGTAGGATTCTGGAGACGCGTATAAATAAAGCCAAGCTCCTTGAGACTAAATAGATTTGCTGCATGTTCCGCATCTCGAAAAAGGTAAGAAGTTGTTCTGTGCACCGGATATGCACGGCTGGGTGGATTGTCTTCTCTTGACAGTCCAGCATGTAAAGCTAATGTTTCAAATTTCATTTTATCCTCCTGTGTTTTATGCGTATCGCACAATTATTCTTCAAAAAGCCATGTGCTCAGATAACGCTCACCAGTATCAGGCACAACAGCTACTATTGTTTTTCCCTTATTCTCTTGTCTTTTTGCAAGTTCTAAAGCTGCCCACACATTGGCACCTGCCGATACTCCTGCAAAGATTCCTTCTTTTTTTGCAAGCGCTCGGGAAACCTCGCCAGCATCCTCCGAGGCAACCTGCACTATCTCATCTATAATACCCGTATCCAGCACAGAGGGTATAAATCCTGCACCTATACCCTGTATAAGATGTGGTCCGGGCTGCCCTCCGGACAGTACGGGGGAATCCACAGGTTCAACCGCAACAAGTTTGATACTCTTGTTTTTTTCTTTAAAAAATCGGCCAGCTCCCGTTATTGTGCCACCTGTACCAACTCCTGCGACAAATATATCAACTCCGCCGTTAGTATCCTCCCATATCTCAGGACCGGTAGTCTTATAGTGAATCTCAGGATTAGCAAGATTCTCAAACTGTCTGGCAAGAAAGGCACTATCGCGTGTCTTGACGATTTCCTCAGCTTTCTTTACAGCACCACTCATACCCTCTTCTGCGGGAGTGAGAACAAGCTCCGCACCAAGCGCAGCAAGCAATCTGCGACGCTCTATACTCATGCTCTCAGGCATAGTAAGAACAACCTTGTAGCCCTTGACAGCACCAACATATGCAAGCGCAATACCAGTATTGCCGCTAGTAGCCTCCACTATAGTTGCACCTGGACGGATAAGCCCTTTTTTCTCCGCCTCCACTACCATAGAGTAGCCAATCCTGTCTTTAACGCTGGAAAGTGGATTAAAATACTCCAACTTTACCAAGACCTCGGCCTCAAGCCCTTCTGAGAGCCTGTTGAGCCTTACCAGCGGGGTTTTCCCCACCAGTTCCAAAACATTGTTATAAACTGCCATAAATCCTCCCTGGCATAATTAGATTACATAATTGAGAACACCTCTATCCTTCTTGATAAGAAGCAAAAGGTCAGAAAGACTCTGAGAAGAAAGCCGCTCTCTCAGATCCCGCTCAAGCTCTGTCCATATTGGCACATCCACAGCATCATCCTTGGCATCAGTATCAAAAACAACATAAGGCTCAAAAACCAGCATCACATCTAACAAGCTAATCCTCTCCGGCCTATCAGCAAGAAGATATCCGCCCGTTTTACCCTTGATGCTATCCACAAGCCCCTTAGCCCGCAACTGAGAAAAAATACCCTCCAGAAACTTCTCGGATATACCATGTCGTGCAGCAAGCTCCTTGACAGACACAGGTCCAGCAGCACCGTAACGCTCAGCCAAATCAAGAAGCCCCTGCAAAGCATATCTAATCTTGGAAGAAACCTTCATAACTTCTCCTATAGGAAAGATTGGTTATAATATAGGATAATAAACAAAAAAAGTAAAGTATTTTTCTCAACTTTTTTACATTTTTTATAACATTGTAGAATAACCCATCCGGCACTATAATAAAGACAAGGAGGCAACCATGTACGTAAAGCTAGTAAAAATGCAGGTAATACCCGGCAAAGAAGAAGAGTTTGAAACAATAAGCAAATACAATCAGGAAAACTCAATCAAAGAAAAAGACATAGTAAGATTTGACCTTTTAAGAAGCAAAGAAGAACCAGGCACATACATGTTCTACGAAGCCTATAGAACAAGAGAAGCAATAGAAGCACACAAAGAAACAGAACACTACAAAAAATGGAACACACAAACAGCAACCCTTTTGGCACGCCCCAGAGAAAGAGAAGAATGGACAATAATAGCACCAGAAAAACTATAAGCAACAAAACAGACCGAACGGGCTTGCCACAGTTCTGAGGCAAGCCCTGCCTGCGGCCGACTAGTTCTCAAGAATAATAATCTCAACACGACGATTTTTCTTTCTACCTTCTTCTGTCGCATTGCTTGCAACAGGACGCGTTGCACCGTACCCCTCTATCAGCATCTGCTCGGGAGACCTTACCCCAAGAGACAGCAAAAACTCAGCGACAGCCCTTGCCCGCTCTATAGACAACTTCTGTCTACCCTCAGCAGTACCAGCAAGCGCAGTATGTCCTGCAATCTTAAGATCCCTGTCTGGATACTTACGCAAAATTTCAGCAATCTTCTTTAACTTATCCTGTTCTGACGGTAAAAGCACAGCAGAATCAGGAGGGAACCTAATATTATCAAGAGTAATCTTTACCCCTTCCTCCGTGCTCTCAACAGAAGCATCGGGCACATCAAGCCTGTCTATATCCTTTTCCACAGCATCCACAACAGCTGCCTTATCCAGAGGACTTGCCCATACCACCTTTGCATTAGCCTTACCATCAAACTCAAAAACAGCACCATTGTTGAGAACAAGAGCAAAATAAAACTCCTCCCTATAAAACATATCCATACCACGCTCAACATCCCAATAATGCTCCTGACGAGAATATCCCCGTATCTCAACAGGAGCATCAGGACTGGAAACCTCAGCCTTTCTCCTATAAAACACAGGATACTCTGCATCAAACCGGTGCAAAACATTGCCATCCACAGAAACAGGCCCCACATAAATATAACTCACATTAACAGGAAACTTAAAAGGCTCCTTTATACCCAACTCATCAAAATAGTGCACCTCATATCCGCTTGCAGACCACACATCACCAGCCTCCAATTCTCTTCCAGGGAAAAGAGGAACATTCCTCACAATAGGATAACGATAAGAATCATCTATCTCCATATTTCCAAGCCTATCTATCCAGTACTCACTTACACTATCCTCCTGCTTATTAAACACAGAAAGAGAAAGTCCCGAGAACTCCTCTGCCGTAACATAAACAGCTTTGCAAAAAACCCTATTTCCCTCGGCCTTCTCTACAGAAATAGAACTCTTATTGAGAACACGCGCAAAATAAGACTGTCCACCCACAGATACAGTCTCTTCCACAAGCCCTACAACACGGTACATTTGACCCGCCGCAAGCCCATAAGCAAAATCAATAGAAAAAGCAAAAAAAGAAATAAAAGAAAAACACACAACACACAGAAAACGCTTAAACATAACCATGATACAAATTCTATCGACAAAAAGACACAAAAACCAAAATACGACAAAAACAACCTATAACAGATTTTTTTACACCAACACTTGACACAAAACAAAAAAGCTGATATATATCTGCACATAACGTGCCGCTGTAGCTCAGTCGGTAGAGCAGAGGACTGAAAATCCTCGTGTCCGCAGTTCGATTCTGCGCGGCGGCACAACCCCGCTTATGCGGGGCTTTTTTTTTTGCAAAAGCATTGCACAAAAAAAACCCCAATGCTATCCTCCCAAAAGGAGGATAAAATGAAACTTTCTAGTTATCTGTATCCCGAGTACATCAAGCTAGACTCAGCTGTATCAGACTTTGACCAAGCTGCTCTTATGCTGCTTGACTCGGTAAAGTCACTCATAAAAGAAAAAAACACACAAGAACTCCTTACCCTGGTAAAAGAAAGAGAAAAACAAGCACCAACAGTCTTTGATGACGGGCTCTGCGTACCACACCTAAGACTGGATAATTTTGACGACCACATAATAGCAATATGCATACCCAAAGAACCATTTATCTATGCAGAAAAAACAGTAAAAATAATGGTAATGATAATCTCATCCAAGGCAAAACCCTCTTCATATCTCAACACCCTAAGCGGAATAGCAAAACTAATAAAAAATCAGCAAATAAGACAAAAACTGCTGGATACAAAAAATGCAGACCAGTTAATAAACATAATAAAAGAAAACGACATAGAAGTAGAAAAAGGCATCACAGTAGCAGACATAATGAGCGACAAAGTAATAGCCGTACAAGAGGAAACATCATTAAAAGAAGTAATAGATCTCTTTGTAAAAAACCATACAAGCTTTATACCTGTTACTGACAATCACAACACTCTCCTCGGAGAAATCAGGATGTTTGACATCCTACAAATAGGATTACCACAATACACAAGCATGATAGGAAACCTGAGATTTCTAAAATCATTTGAACCCTTTGAAGAACTATTAAAGAAAGAAGAACAGCTTAAGGCAAAAGACATAATGAAAAAACCTCACCCACTTGTAAATCCTGACACAAGCATAATAGAACTTGCCTTTGAAATATCAAGAGAACAGAGAAGACACGTGGCAGTAGTCACAAAAGACAATAAACTTGCCGGCGTAGTCAGCATAATGGACATTTTGGACAAAGTATTGAGGGTATAATAATGGAAACAACATCAATAATATCACCTGCACACATATACATTGCAATAACAATATTTAGCGTACTCTACATCCTTATATCTCTAGAAAAAATCAACAAAACAATTCTTGCGCTCATAGGTGCAAGCCTCTTCCTCTTATCAGGACTCATAAGCCAGGACGCAGCCTTTTTAGAACACGTAGACTGGAACGTAATTCTGCTTCTCATAAGCATGATGGTGATAGTAGGAATAACAAAAGAATCCGGACTCTTTCAATACGTTGCACTAAAAACAGCAAAAATAACACGCGGTAACCCCGTATACATCCTAATCCTATTTGCACTCATCACAGCCTTCTTCTCAGCCCTTCTGGACAACGTAACCACAGTACTGATACTAACCCCCATAACAATACTCATAGCAGTTGAGCTGGGCATATCCCCCCTACCCTTTGTAATAAGTGACGCCATAGCATCCAATATAGGCGGCACAGCCACACTAATAGGAGACCCTCCCAACATCATGATAGGAAGCAAAGCAGGCCTATCATTTATGCAATTTATCACCAACCTAGGCCCCGTTATCCTTGTAATCATTACAGCATACATAGCATTTGCATGGCTCGTATTTGGCAGAAAAATGCACGTAAGCAACGAGAGAAGAGCCCGCATAATGGAAATTGACGAGACAAAAGCAATAACAAACAAAACACTACTCATAAAATCCCTAATAGTCATAAGCCTAGTAATAATAGGATTCTTCATCCATGGCGCACTTGGACTAGAACCCGCAACAATAGCCATGGCAGGCGCTGCCATCCTTATGCTCCTGACAGGAGAAGAAGAAGTAGACAAATTCTTTCACGAAGTAGAATGGGGCACAATATTCTTCTTCCTAGGCCTCTTTATAATGGTAGGAGCACTAGTAGAAGTAGGCGCAATAAAAATGCTTTCCCAATGGGTCCTCAAACTCACAGGAGGCGACATAAAACTAACCTCCATAGTAGTTCTCTGGTTCTCGGGAATATTCTCTGCAATAGTAGACAACATCCCCTACGTAGCAACAATGATACCCATGATAGACGGCATAGGACAAACCATAGGAGCGACAGCAATCCTTCCACTCTGGTGGTCGTTGGCACTTGGTGCATGCCTGGGAGGAAACGGCACATTAGTAGGCGCATCAGCAAACGTAGTAAGCGCAGGCATCGCAACAAAATCCGGCTACAAAATAAGCTTTATAGAATTCACAAAATACGGAGCAGGATTCACAATCATATCCCTAGCAATATCAATGCTCTACATAATGATAAGATACGTAGGCTTCTAAAAAAAACAAACCGAACGGTATAAGCGCGCCCCAAAAAGCACAGCACAAAAGAAAAGCGCGCTTATACCTGCCTACGGCAGAAAAGCAAAAAAGCCATCCTGCAAAACAGGACAGCCCCACAAACAGCACCAATAAAAAAACAATCAAAGAAGCTCATAAGCAGACATCACAAGCTCCTCTGTCTTATCCCAACCAATACACTCATCCGTAACAGACACACCATAGCGCAGCTTGGACAAATCATCAGGAATAGGCTGACACCCCTCATAGATATTACTCTCAAGCATAAAACCAATAAGAGAAGACCTCCCAGAAACACGCTGCTCAAGAAACGCCCTAAAAACCCTCTCCTGCCTCACATGCTTCTTACCAGAGTTAGCATGACTACAATCTATAACAATAGCCGGCTCAAACCCTGACTCCCTAAGCTTATCCTCTGCAGACTCCACAAACTCCTCATAATAATTGGGACCATGCTTACCACCACGCAAAATTATATGAGCATTACCATTTCCCGTAGTCCTTACAACAGCAGTACGACCATCCTGATCAATACCCAAAAAACTATGAGGAGAACTACAAGCCTTGAGGGCATTGACAGCAGTATCTATACTGCCATCAGTACTATTCTTAAACCCCACAGGCATAGAAAGACCACTTGCCATATCCCTGTGAGTCTGAGACTCAGTAGTACGCGCACCTATAGCAGCCCAAGAAATAAGATCTGCAATATACTGAGGAACAGTAGCATCAAGAAGCTCCGACCCAGCAGGAACCCCCATCTCATTTATCTTAATAAGAAGACGCCTTGCCTCTCTAAGACCAGTCTCAATATCCCATGAGCCATCAAGCCGCGGATCCATTATAAACCCACGCCATCCCAAAGTAGTCCTAGGCTTCTCAAAATACACCCTCATAACAAGAAAAAGCTTATCAGCCACCCTCTCCCTAAGCCTCTTAAAACGCTCCGCATAATCCAAAGCTGCATTCACATCATGGATAGAACAAGGCCCAATAAAACCAACAGGACGACTATCCCTCTTGGCAAGAATATCAACTATAGTATTTCTTGCAGCAACAACAGTCTCAAGAGCATCATTGGTTAAAGGAAGCTCCCTCTTAAGCTCCTCGGGAGAAACAATCCGCTCAATAGAAGATATATGAATATTCTCCGCTCTCTGCGACATCCTGGTAACCATACAAAACTCCTTATAAATTGATTCTACACAAAGAAACC
Source organism: Spirochaetia bacterium 38H-sp (assembly GCA_039023545.1). Lineage (NCBI taxonomy): Bacteria > Pseudomonadati > Spirochaetota > Spirochaetia > Winmispirales > Winmispiraceae > Rarispira > Rarispira pelagica. Next base: position 323,439 of record JBCHKQ010000002.1, read on the forward strand.
TATACTTACAAGACCCTATACTTTAACAGACTCGCAAAAAACCTTCCAAGAACTCTCGTCAAAACCACAAGAATATCGCTGCCCGCACTTTACAACAGGAGTTTTAATAAGCTCAGGATACTCAACAATGAGTTCCTCTGTCTCAGCATCATAATAAGCAAACCTCTTCTTATAGACAGAACTATCCTTATCCAAAACATCATCACCCAGAAAAGAATATATCTTCTTAGCCTCCCCCCCTGACAAAGACCTCTCCCTAAGATCAAAAAACTGAGGATTAATCCCTCGTTCCTTAAAAAACCTTATAGCCTTCTGAGTAACCTTACACTTATTTGTACCATATATAACAATAGACATCATAACAACCTACCTTGTTTTATAACAATATTTTATAACAATAATATAGAAAAAAAACAGTATAAAAAAGCACCCTTATCAGCATTGATAACCTTATAAAACCTTTATTACATATTATTTCCCCTTATTCTGTCAATCTATGTTATATGATAACGATAAATACAGACAACAACAATTTTTCTCACTCTAACATATTTGGTGGCTAAAACTTTCTAAGAAATAAGAATAAAAAAAAGCAGGCCTAACTTTAAATCCCATATTTGGTGGCTAAAACTTGTCGGTGCACTTGCTAGTCCTATTGTGCTTGTGACCTTTAAATCCCATATTTGGTGGCTAAAACTGCGCAAGATGTAATTTCTTGTGTAACAAGCATTTGCTTTAAATCCCATATTTGGTGGCTAAAACCTTTGCTGCTGCTGTGGAGATTACGGCAGGTGAGAACTTTAAATCCCATATTTGGTGGCTAAAACAGGATGGACGGTTGCGCATGAGCAGGCATTGCATGACCTTTAAATCCCATATTTGGTGGCTAAAACTATGAAAATAAAAAACTATTTTAAAGACATAAACAACTTTAAATCCCATATTTGGTGGCTAAAACTCGAGGAACTTCCAGACGAGTACGAGGTTGTGCTAACTTTAAATCCCATATTTGGTGGCTAAAACACACTGGCAGGAGCTAGTTATATGCTGGAAAATAATACTTTAAATCCCATATTTGGTGGCTAAAACCTGCTGTTTTATGTACTCCTGTAAGGTCTAAAGTACTCTTTAAATCCCATATTTGGTGGCTAAAACGTTTTGTGCCGATACCAAGCTAGAATTTATTAAGATCTTTAAATCCCATATTTGGTGGCTAAAACAATCTTGTCCTTAATGCAGGAGGGATAAGCGAGATACTTTAAATCCCATATTTGGTGGCTAAAACGGATGGCACACGATAGAAATAACACCAGATATGGTCTTTAAATCCCATATTTGGTGGCTAAAACTAACACGCCAATTTTATGTTTGCCGTTAATTTTAAACTTTAAATCCCATATTTGGTGGCTAAAACAGACCAAAAAGGGGCTAACAGCCATCTGGGAAGAAGGCTTTAAATCCCATATTTGGTGGCTAAAACTAAAATATGCTAGCATATATACTTATAGTTTTAGGACTTTAAATCCCATATTTGGTGGCTAAAACAGAAATTTCTGAATCTTTTGACCTTCCTTCTCTGGACTTTAAATCCCATATTTGGTGGCTAAAACCAGGAAAAAAGCTATAAAGCTAATGAAGACGGTACGCTTTAAATCCCATATTTGGTGGCTAAAACCGTTTTTTTATAATAAAGCTTATAGATGATGAGCGAGCTTTAAATCCCATATTTGGTGGCTAAAACAAACCTGCTCATGGGCAACAGTCCAACCCTCATCGTCTTTAAATCCCATATTTGGTGGCTAAAACTGATAGGTGCTAATAATAATATGACACCTTTGCGTCTTTAAATCCCATATTTGGTGGCTAAAACCCATAATGCTGTCCGGCACAAGTGTAGGTATATCGTCCTTTAAATCCCATATTTGGTGGCTAAAACCAGGAAAAAAGCTATAAAGCTAATGAAGACGGTACGCTTTAAATCCCATATTTGGTGGCTAAAACAGGTAGTAATGTATCTGTTAATAATGGAGGAGCTGGCTTTAAATCCCATATTTGGTGGCTAAAACAAAATAAAGCCGTCCACTGCTTTGCTCTATGTAAGTCTTTAAATCCCATATTTGGTGGCTAAAACTATTATTTAAATACTGTAAAATATGTTTTACGCTTTCCCTTTAAATCCCATATTTGGTGGCTAAAACCATAATGATAAACATGTTTGAAGCATATACAAAAACCTTTAAATCCCATATTTGGTGGCTAAAACCCGGCAGATACTAAAAATGATATATGGCTTTTTGATCTTTAAATCCCATATTTGGTGGCTAAAACAATGTACACATTAATGAAAAGTTGTATTTATATAAGACTTTAAATCCCATATTTGGTGGCTAAAACGTCTTTTCTTTGTGCAACGATGTGCGATAACGTTGTCTTTAAATCCCATATTTGGTGGCTAAAACTTAAAATCTGCCTTGCTTTCTATTTTGCGTCGGTATCTTTAAATCCCATATTTGGTGGCTAAAACTTCAAGCTTCTGCCTGATTTCTTTCTCTTCTTTCAGCTTTAAATCCCATATTTGGTGGCTAAAACCCGAGTTGGTATAGAATATGAAACAAAAATAGAACACTTTAAATCCCATATTTGGTGGCTAAAACTCCACCATGGTGGTTTGCACAAACCACCAAAAAGCCCTTTAAATCCCATATTTGGTGGCTAAAACCGGTAATGTTATGGCTGATAGGATTGTTACCATTGACTTTAAATCCCATATTTGGTGGCTAAAACCCATTGCAATAATACACTTATCTTATTAAAAAATAAAGAGTTGAATTCTTTTTATTTTGGATAATTAAAGTTTTTTTTCCGAATCCTTTGATAGTGCATTGTTATATTACTATAAAATATTATCTGTAGGATCAAAGTCTATCCCTATATTCTCTCTATAAATATTATTTATATTTTCTATTATATAGATAACTACATAATCCTCTTTTTTATTTATTATATTCTCTACATCCTTTTTTAGAGCTAATAATTTTGCCTCTGAAATTTCTCCTTCAAAAACTGATTTTTGGGTATGATGAAGATATTCTCTACATTTTTTCATTATCTTGGGCAACCTGCTTCTTCCCTGTTTTGTTTCTGTATATATATCATACACAAGGATAATATACATCTCTTACCACCATATTTTAAAGGCTCTATATGGCTCTTCTTTTAAAAGATGTTTTATTATTTTATATAATTCCAATCTTATTATTCTGCTATAGCTGACCTTTCTTTTTAGCTTTTTATGCATTATTGTATTATTCATTTTCTCATCAAAAGATTTTACAACTATTTTTCTGCCGTTCTCTTTTAAATAACAATAGTTGAGCTCTTTATCAAAATGTTTATCGGTCAACTCTCTATTGTTTAACAAGTCAAATATCAGTCTGTCTCCATATATAGGTTTAAAAATTTCTGCAACATCAAGAGCAAGAGAAAATCTTCTATACGATGGCTCATGCAGATAACTTATTGTAGGATTCAATTGGGTTCTGTATATTTCCTTTATCACAGCAGTATATATAAGGCTGTTAACAAATGATATTATGGCGTTTAACATATTATCGGGAGGATGTTTTACTCGTTTTGTAAATTCTATTTCTTGTTTTATGATCTGTGGGAAAAGAGCATAATACAACTCCCTTGCGTTTCCTTCTATCCCCATAAGAGAAGCAATTGTATCCTGTTCTAATGCCAGAGCAGAAAAATTATTCATAGTCGCTATATTACTATCATCAATATTGGGATATTTTTTTATATTTTTTATAAATCCATCAATTGCAGAATATACAAATTCTTTTGCAATTTCTAATCTCTTTTTTATGTCCAAATAATGTTCTACCTGCCTTACAATAATCTCTCCCGATACAAGATTTTCTCTTGGATAAAAACTTCCCGTCCACCAACCATAATAATTAAAAAAATGCACAAGTATTCCGTTCTTTGCAAAAAAGTTTATGACCCTGGTATTAAGATCAATCTCTCCAAAAAGATATAAATTATCGATATCATTGACAGGTATGGGAATTTTTGTGTCTTCTGTCTCCATAACAATAGAGTTATCTTTTCTGCTTATTCTGCCACTTTTAAAGATATAATAATCTTTCACAATACACCTCAACAGTAGCAAAACTCATAATAACTGCATTTTTTGCAATAGGGTTTATTTATTATAGTTGGAGCTTCAGGTTTTCTGATTATTCTATCAATATCCATCAATGTTTTTTCTATAAAGCAGGTATCTTCTAATGAAAGGCTTACTCTTTCCCTCTTTCTTAATTTTGGATAATCAATTATCCCTTCTATTTGAATGCCAATGTTTTTAAAATAGTAAATATAATACTTTATCTGCCAGAGATGAGATTCTTCTAAAGACTTTGATTTTTTTACCTCGTGAATTAAACCTCTTTTTGCTTCAAGCAGGTCTATTTTTATTCCCTCTAGATTTATCTCCTTTCTTTTTCTTTGATAAGAATTCTCATGGATTAACTTCCCAATTTCCACAAGCTCGCTTGTATGTTCCATAGATATGTTTTTGCTAAAAAGCCAGAGTTTTCTTTGGCAGACAATATAATAGGCAACCTGTGTGCCTGTGATGATTGGGTTTTGCATAAATTTTATCTAAATAATATTGTCATTTTCTTCTGCTTGTAATTGCTCAATAACTAAACCTAATTCATAGGTATATTCTACATTCTTCATAATTTTAATATTATGTTTTCTGCAAAATATAGACTTGTTGATGTCTTCAAGATTTTTTACTTGTTTGTTAAATATCTGCATAGGCATAGTGTAGTTCATAAACTCGGCTTGTTTTTTTATTCTTTCCATTCTATTCTTTGATCTATCATCAATAAACTGTAGTAAACAATCAATTATTTCTTTATTATTCTCATAGACTGGATTAGGAATAATCAAATAATTATTAGTAATATCTCTAAAATCACTCTCAGCTTGGATTCTTGATAAACTTCTATATCCTATTTCAAGCAAATCTTTTTGCTTTTTGTAGTTCTTCCAATAATTTGTGTTTTTTATATCATAAAAAATTTTATTTATTATTTCTTGTTTGTCATTTTCTGTTATTACTTTTTCATTATAATCTTCCTTTAATATATCCCATGTTTTATTAAAAAGATATTCATCATAAATCATACTAGGAGTTGAAGAGAAAATATAAACATTTGGCAATTCTTCTTGATATTCTCTTTTTCTATAACACCTACCAAATCTCTGAAAAAGACTTTCTATTGAAGCGTTCTCCGTTAATAGGATATCAAAGTCAATATCAAGTGAAGCCTCAACTACCTGAGTAGAAATCCAAATACACGGAGAATTTGCCTTTATAATCTCATATTCTTTCTTCTTCCTATCTTTGTTTATAAACCGGGCATGTATTAAGGAAGCATCATATCCTCCTGTCTCCTTAAGCATTTTAAAAACTTTTTGAGCTTTTGAAACTGTGTTACATATAACTAATATTTTTTTGTCCTTGAAATTTTTAATTAATTCTAAAGTTCCCTCCATGCATATATCTTCTTCCACTATCTTAATTCTATGTCTGTTAATTTTGAGCAATTGAGGTTTAAATATTTCAATATTACCTATATCTTTAAGCTCTTCCATAAGAAATGGTGGTAAGGTTGCTGTCATTAACATAAATTTTCCGCCTAAATTATGAATCTCCTTTAAAAAAACTACGATTGCTGCAATTGAAGCAGGAGAAAAACTCTGAATCTCATCCATAACAACTTTAGAATATGTACAGGTTAAATAAGTCAACTCAAACCCAGGATATTTAAAAACACTTGTGATAATTTGATCAGCTGTTGCAATTGTCAAGGGATAAGAAAGCTTTCTTGCTTTTTCAATCCTTATATCATAGTCATATTCATTATTTTCTTCTTGAGCAAAAAAGTATGAAGACTCTCCATGTAATAATGTAACATTATCACCAAATATATTTTTAAATCTGTTATACATTGCATTGACAGCTGTTCTTATTCCCAAAAGATAAAAAGCTTTTTGGCCATTTATCCAATTTATTGCCGCTTCTGTTTTGCCCATTCCTGTTGAAGCAACTAAAATTATACTTTTTTCAGATGATTTTTTTGCTTCCTTTTGAAAATCTCTTAAATTAAAGCCCTTCTTTCTAAGAAAATTATTAAATTGAGCATGATAGCTACCACTATAAGGGGTTTCCGGATCTATACCGGCAGAAGCCGAATAATCTGATTTTATCAGTGAGCCTAACCATTTTACCCTATAAGGGAAAAACAAATTCCATATATTTCTGTTCTCAGATGTATTATATGTGCTCAGGAGTCTAAATACATCATAGTAATATTCCAAGCACAATTGAAAGTTACTATTCATCCAGTCAACCACACTACATATCAACCCGTTATCAGGTATCTGATTTTCTCGGTTGTGATGTGATAATATGCAAAAAATAAAATAATTAAAAAATCTATCTATATCTAAGCCCATTAATTGAAGCTTGTTTTTAATTTCTTTTTCTTCCTGCTGAGTAATAAATGCAGGGGATAACCATTCATGTGGAACGTTTCCTCTGTTCCAGTCAAACCTCTCATTTAATCCAAGCTTTTTTCTCATCCTGTTTTGGAATTCCGGATTTTTTTTGCCCAAGTCATGATAACTAATAAGCTTTATAATAATAAACTTATCCTCATCGGTCAGTTTTGCATAGTTAGACAGAATATCAAAGGCAATTAACAGTTTTTTTGTATGTTCATCGATTGTTTCACCAGTAGATTTTGCAAAAAAAGTTGGCATCTACTTTAATCAACCTCCAATAAACAAACAATATTATTCTCTTCATCTTGTAATATACTATCTTTTTTAAGAGGAACATCTTTGCCCACATAATAGGGTTCAACAAAATGAAAAACTCTATTTTCTTCAAAGGATTCTACTGTGTCATAGTAAAATGGGAGTCTGTATCTGGTTCCACACTTTTCTATAAGTGAATTTTCCATAACATACATGGGAAATTGCGTATTAGCAGATCTACCGGAATAATTATTCAATCCTACAATTTTTAAATCTTCAACTAATGCAAAATCTTCATTTCTCCCTAAAACTACAATTTTTTCCTGGATTTTTTTATATAATTCATTTAACATTTTTTCATTATCTTCTCTAAAAGAAATATGTATAATTAATTGCATATTTACATGAAGATCAATAAACAAAATCCCATGAGTTGCTGTCTTGGTAGCTTTTCCTACAGTAATTTTATAAGGATTATCTGGCCTACTATTAGAATCCCTATCAAATTTAAACACTTTTTGAATATTAGTAATTACCGCATCACTTTTTCCTTGTATAGATATTTTTAAAGGCTTATATTCTGTAAATTCCATAATCTCATGAACCATACCTCTTATCATAGAAGGAGTAGGCAATGGATATGTCTGCACATAACCAAAACTTCCCTCTTTTCTGTAATTACATAGGGTTTGATATAATTTTAGCATTAAAGCTTTCATAAAGCTTTCCTCTATTTGTAAACTTCATCCAATGCATTTTTTAGTGCGTTAAAAAAACTCTCTATTGATGTAATTTTGTTTTTTTCCAGATTAATATCTTCCAGATTATCAAAAGTTCCATTTAAATGTCCAATATAGGTGTTTTCTTTAACCTCTTGGTCATTGTAATTCCTTTCGAGAATTTCATTTATGGGTTCTGTTTTAATTTTTGTTGAATTCGTGCCAAATTCTAATGAAACCTTATTGTAGAAGAACGGATTACCGGTGTTATAAACTCCACCAATCACAAATACAGGAGACAATTCCTCTCTTCTTCCCTTAATATCTCTATATAAAACTTTAATGGCATCTAATAATAAACAAACTCGCTTTTTTCTTTCATTGCTATTTAAGGTTATATCATCATTGGTGTCTATTCCAACTTTATCAAGGTCAATGGTAATGGTATAAGTATAAAAGGATTTATGTATTTCTGTTTGAAATATCATATTATCTAAGCCTTCTCTTCTTGCTGATAAGCCCATATTGTTACCATAATCAATATCACTATTCCATGGCTCCAGGCTAATTGCATCACTCAAACGCACTATAGCTTTTCTTATCCTTCCTCTTGAACCTTCTCCTGAAGTTTTCATATATCCAAATAAATCAATCTCCGGATATTTTTCGATGGTAGTATTTGCTTCAAACTGAACAACTTTTCCGTCGCTTCCAACAGGTGTTAGAGCAATTCCAAATTCTTCGTTCATTATTCTTACAATATCATATCTTAAAGCTTGTCTTGAAATGTATGAATAACTTTTTCCTTTAAATGATAATTTTTTAAGTGAAGTAATATTTGCTGTGCTTTCACCATAGTTAAGATTTGATCCATTAAAAATTACTGTTAATGTCAAATAATTAGCCATTTTACTCCTCCTCTTTATTTAAATTTGAACTCTTAGCCAAAAGTCCATTAACAAAAGCATAACCAAAACTCATAAAATTATCTAAATCAGTCAGTTCTTTGTTGCCACCGAGCTTAATTTCTAATCCATAAGACATTGATAATCTTAAGTATTTATCCATAAATGAATTTCTATCAGCTATTTTTAAGTCATTTAATAACTGATAAGCAATTCCCTTTATTTTATTTTCCTGCTGAATTTTCTGGGCAACTTCCCGTCCATTACCAAAAGCTTTGCCTACAATTTTTGCTTGCTCTTCCATATTTCCTCCTTTCAGTTTTAAAATGTATTTTAATATATATTTCATAACTGTATATATTGAATAACGAACTTTATATTTTGAGTGTAATTCTAGTGATCTTATATAGTAATCAAAATACCTTGATAAATCAGAATAGTTTAAAGTCATATCAACAGTTTTTTTTAAGATTTCTTCTGCTATATCATAATAAATATCATTAAGGATATATCCCCCTCGAGGTACTTGGCCATCTTCAAGACTTTTAATAAATCCTGCCAAATCGGGTGTTATATTATAGTTATACACATTATAACTTTTTGTTCCCTGTCCACCAAAACTATTTTCGGCCATCTCAATGAAGTTTATGTTTTCAAAAAAAGCCTCTGCTTTATTTTTTACAATTTCCAGAGTAATCTCATTGACTATTGTATAAAATGGTTTCTCCTGGTTCTCTTTTTCTTCAATTCTATTTTTAAAAAGCCAAAAAGTGTTAAAAAGCGTTTCTAAATTAGTATTTCTGTTTAAAGCATAAAAAAAGGTTTTGTACTCACCTTTGATATTTCTTTTGATAAAAACCATACCAGGTACAGCACAGGTATAAATTAAGGCACATAGTGGACATATTTTTACCTTTGAACCCTTAAATCCCCATATCCAGTTGGAATTATCAGAGTTAAACCCCAAGACCTGCGTAATTGCATTACTAAAATCATATGATTTTTTTAAATGACCACAGATATAACACTGCTGGCTTTTATTCTTTGGACTATTATCTGCATTTAATTTATCGATATATTCTTTAACTTTTTGATAAGAACAAATTCTTTTATCTACTTCATTATTAAGGAAATAGTCAATAAAATTACTATTTTTTTGTTTTAAATAAAAATAAACATCATTATTATTTTTAAATTTATCCAGTTCTTTTTTAACATTAGTAATCT